>JAKEFL010000027.1 GCA_022616105.1 Anaerolineae bacterium
ATAACTCTATTCGTTTCCTGTTAGCACAACTGAAAATATATTTTCGTAGCATTTCAAAACATTTCGTTCCGAAATAGTGTTGTATAATTTTCCCATGCCCGAATGGATTGGAAAGACAATTGGCAAGGTCCGAGTTGAAAAATTTATAGCACGCGGGGGTATGGCAGAGGTCTATCTCGGCACACATCTCACGCTTGATCGCCCGGTGGCAATAAAAGTTTTACACAGTTTTATTGAGGAAGACTCAGGTCTTCTGGCGCGCTTCCAGCGTGAAGCGAGGGTGATAGCGGCATTACGCCATTCCAATATCGTACAGGTTCTGGATTTCGATACCGCAGACGGGCATCCTTATATTGTGATGGAGTACCTGGCAGGACCTTCGCTGGCGGCATATCTTCGCAACATCCATGAACGGGAAGTACGGCTGGCTTATTACCAGGTGGCGCGGCTGCTCACACCGCTTGCTGCCGCGCTTGATTATGCCCACTCGCAAGGCGTCATTCATCGCGATATCAAACCAGCAAACATCCTGCTTCACAGCAAGGCAGGCAACTTCGATGTCAACAGCGCCTTGACAGACAGTGTGGATCCGGTCATCACAGACTTTGGACTTGTACGCATCGCGCACTCCTCTGTGCAAACCGCTTCGGGCGCGGTGAGCGGAACTCCTGCGTATATGTCGCCTGAGCAGGCACGCGGCGAACGAGTGGATCATCGCACAGATGTTTATTCGCTCGGTGTTGTGCTTTATGAGATGCTGGCAGGGCGCGTCCCGTTTGAAGCTGACAGCTCAATGACTGTTCTCTTCATGCACATCAATGACCCGCCGCCGCCCATCAAAGGAATTCACCCGGCACTACGCGATGTGATCGAACGCGCGCTGGCAAAAAACTCGGCTGAGCGATATCAAACCTGCCGCGAACTTGCCACCGCATTTACCAATGCGATTGACCTGGATTCACAAACAGAAACTGTAAGCAAACTACTTGCGCGAGCGACTCCAGCGGCCGCGGCCATCGAAAAACGGGACCAGGCCAAAGGTCCGAACTGGATGCGCATCGCAGGGTTCACTCTTGGAGCACTCATTCTTTGTATATTTGGATTCGCCGCGCTGCAAAGTTTATCTCCCACTTCAACACCCACCGAGCCAGCGACAGAACCTCCCGCACAAATCGCGCCAACTGAAACCCTGCCGCCTGTTGTTGAAGAACCAACGCCTGAAACGATTCTTTTCCCGCCCGCCGCGGATGGAATATCTGTGGGCGTTTTGCGATTTCAGGATGGAGCATCTGCGCTCGATCAGATCACGATTTTTGCGCCGCTTGCGATTCCACCTGACGGTACACAATATGAAGCGATATTGATCGGTGATGGCGGGGAGTTACGCCGAAGCCTGGGGGTTCTGACGCCAGATGAAACGGGTCAATTCACGCTGACATTTGTGGACCCGCAAAGCCGTAATTTGATGGACCGTTTCCATCGTATGGAGATCACCCTCGAGCCAAACCCGGATGACAACCCCAACCCTACCGGACAGGTGATCTATTCTTCAGAGATTCCCGGCGAAGCGCTCGTGCACATACGGCATTTGCTTTTCTCCATTCCAGATACACCGAATCAGGTCTCGTTGATCCATGGAATGGCGAATCACGTTTTCCTGATCCTTCAATCTGCTGAGGCGATGCTTGCCGCGTTCGACGCGGGGGATGAAGCCGGCGCGCGCCTGCAGGCGGAGACGATCATCAACCTGATCGTGGGCAACCAGGAAACATCCTTTTATGCTGATTGGGACGGGGATGGCACGATCAGCGACACAGGCGATGGATATGGATTGCTATTGAACGGTGAACAGCAAGGCTACATTTTAGGAACGATTTCACATGCAGGTTACGCAGCGGGCGCAACAGATTCCACGCCAGATATTCGCCTCCATGCGGATCATGTGATTGTCTCCGCGCAAAATGTTGAAGCATGGGCGCCTGAATTGCGAGATACAGCATTTCGAATTGTACAGGCTCCCTTCGATGAAACCATGAGGGCAGATATCAGCACAGCTGTTGCTCTTGCCAACCAAATCCTGAACGGACTGGATATAGACGCCAGCGAAACAGTTGACCCAATCCCTGGCGAAGGCGGCGTGCTTACCGCATACGAGCACGCCTACTATATGGCAGATATGCCCATTCTTCCCGGGTCGAATCAGATCCCCGCGCCATAATTTTCAGTTTGCTTTGAGCGGAGCAAGTCGCAGATGTACACTGATTTGAAAGAATCTGCGTTTGTTCGCGTGAAGACCACTTATGAACACGCCTATTACATCGCAGATATGTCAATCTTTGCGAGTCAACCGTCTGTGCCTTGATTTGGCTGTTTGTTCAAAACATCTTGCAGAGTCTTTCCTCCAAACAAGTCCTTCGGAATGTCAATATCTTTATACACTTCCCACGTTTCCGTGTGGACAATGTCTTCATGCGGGTGCAGGTCAATCATAGGACCCAGGCTTTCAAGTTCGATGGCACGTTGATTCGTATATATCTCTGAGTTAGATCCATAGTCAGCATATTCCTTATCCCGCCGTACACCAAACCGCTTCACAAAAAATACATCAGCATATAAATAGCCCAGCCAGCCATGCGGATTAAAATATCCGAGTTTCAAAGGGTTCGGGCTGGAATCAGATTTGACAATGACAAATTCATCACCAAGCTGCAGACGCGGGTCGTCCCAACGAGTATAGGGCCACAGCGCAAATCGTCGATTCGGCAAAAGGCCGTCATCATCCACTTTTCCATGTTGCTGCGGCAGAATGGCTGTGCCCATGGGTCGCATCATGGTGATCGCCCAAGGGGCAAGGCGCACAGAAACCTGGCCATAATTTTGAAGTTTATGTTTCAGGATAAGGAATGAACGGTTGGGACTTATTTGAATTGTGATGGTTTTTCGGATACCGGTCCCAGGCTCATCCAAGCCGATCAAGCGGAGACCATCCTGAACCTCTTTAATAGAGATGCCGTAACTATCAGGGTGATAGGTATGCGATAAGGACTCAGGTGCATACCAAAAACGATGCCCGCCAAAATAATGATACTCGCCTGATTCAGTCTTTGTTGTGACGTTAGGCACCTCGGCAAATAGATTTTCCCCCGTCCATGAGGGGATCAGCCGCACTACGCGAGGTCCTGCCTGCGCAAGACATTCCACCTGGAAATGTTCGTTCTCAAGAATAACAGACTTATGCCCGTGGAAATCTCCATACTTCATAAGGATGATAATCTTAGCCGCAAAAGAGATTTCCGTAAATGGGAAAACTTTTCGGAAGTGGCTAATGTCGTGGGCTTAGCCACAGAGATCACAGAGAACTATGAGTTTTTTCTCAAAGAACTCTGTGGGCTCTGTGGCAAAGTGGAAAGTGAGCCCATTCTTTTAGCTACTCCCAACTTTTCAGCCATAGAGACGCAGAGACGCTGAGAAATCTAAAAGAAAGACTCCGTGACTCTGTGACTCTGCGGCGGGATTTTGAGACTGTCGCAAGAGGTTTAATAATAAGAAAGATGTTCCAAGTTCAGCATCGAATATAATTTCAACATGACAATCAAACAACCAAATTCCAGAATGTGCTTTATTTGCGGGCTCGAAAACCCAATCGGGTTGCATCTTCATATTTATGAGACGGCACCTGGCGTGGTCGAATCCACATACCTCGCGCCGGATCACTTTCAGGGATACCCTGGCGTTTTGCATGGGGGAATTGTCGCGGCAATCGTTGACGAGATCGCTGGTCGTTCGCTCATGGGAAGCGCTCCGTTGAATCCACGCTTTATGTTCACTGCCAAACTCGAAGTAAAGTATCGCCAAAATGTGCCCATTGGCAAACGTTTGAAGATCATCGGCAAAGCAGGGAAATCTCGAAGCAAAAGCGCGGAGGCATGGGCAGGGATCCATGATGCTGAAACGAATGAGTTACTCGCTGAGGGAAATGTATTGTTGATTGATGTACCCGCGGAACAATTCGATAGGTCGCGTCTGAGTGAGCTTGGGTGGAAGGTTTATCCTGATTGATTCTTCCCTCACCCCTAACCCCTGCGAAGCGTCCCAGTGGGAGAAGGGGATTCACTCCCTCTCCCTTCGGGAGACTGCGAAGCGCTCCGTAAGGAGGGCCGGGGTGAGGGCGAGATTCCCTGTTACTTTTCCGCACCTCCTGCAACATATTAACGTGCGCACAAATCAGGAGGTACATGACTACCCTTATGGCAACACAATCACCGCAGGCAGATGAAGAAATCCGATTGGCGCGCCAGTCGCTGACTGATGTAAGTGCCTTTGCTGAACTCTATCGGCGTAATGTCACACGCGTCTATCGTTATCACATTGCACATACAGGCAGCATCAAAGACGCGGAAGATCTGACATCGCAAACGTTCATGGCAGCGATGGAGGGAATCCGCTCCTTTCGAGGAACAGGCTCATTTGCCGCGTGGATCATGGGGATCGCGTCGAAGAAGAGACTGATGTATTTCCGAAGCAGGGGGAACAGGCATGAGATCCCGTTGGAAGCGGCGGTTCATTATCCAAGCCCGGACCTGCCAACCGACAAAGCAGCCGTTCAGCGACTGGAGCTTGAATCCGTTTCCCGCGCGCTGAGACATATCGCCCGTGACCGCGCGGAAGCAATAACCTTGTCCTACTTCGCTGGTCTTACGAATTCCGAAATCAGCCATGTAATGAACAAAAGCGAAGCCGCGGTGAAAATGCTGATCTCGCGTGGGCTGCAAGACCTGCGCGAGCGGACCTCCCTTGCACTGGAGGCAGAACGATGAAAGACAAATTTACACAAAATGACAATCAAGAAGAAGTCATTGACCAGGCTCTTCGATCTCTTAGCGAAAAGATAGATGCGGATGCGGTTTTCAAATCCGAATTGGAGCAACGGTTGGTGACTGTGCACCAGGCGCGGTCCAGTTCATCCATGTCGTTCTTCAGACAGGCATTACCGATGCTGGGCTGGGCAATGGGATTGGTGGTGCTTGCTCTTTTCCTGAATTGGGTAATTCGTGGCATTGTGCCAACTCCGCCCGTCCCGGCTGCGGAAATAACTATTTCACCTACTATTGAAACGACCGTCACGCCGAGTTCCATCGATGAAGCCAGTACTCCTGTAGGTAAAGATGGTTATGATTGGCGCGACACGAAGTTGTATCTCGAGCAACCATTGCCGCAATCGCCGGTAAAGGCGAATATATATTTGAAAAAATTTGCCGAACAGGCAACTCGTGAGGATGTTCTTGCGCTGGCACAACGGTTTGAAATCGATGGCGAAATACAAGAAGTCCCGGGTGATATTCCTGGAGAAACGAATTACAGAATCAGCGACGGAAAGGAAAGGTTGGAAGTTCGACCCGATCATTCTTTCAAGTACCATTCAAACTTTGGGGAGCAGTTATATTTGGATAATCTATTTGAAGGACAGGCAAGAATTATCGCTGATAATTTTCTCAAAAAGCATGGTTTCGACTTTGAATACAAGCTCGAAAGCTCCCCGGACATGCAGGGAACACAATTCTTCATCCTGCCGCTAACGCCGGACGGTTACGAGATGCGTTTCGATTACATGCAGCCTGTTCGCTATCAAATCTTCATGGACAACACGGGAGAGAACATCATATTCACCGGCGATCCAATTGAATACGAATCAGTCGGGACATTTGGAATCATCACGGTTGAGGATGCTCTCCAAAAGATATTGGACCCAAACCCACAAACCGGCTTGATGGAAATGATCCGCGGACAGGGAGGCGGTGGTGGCGGTGGAGTCGGTTTTTACAAACTTAATTTGAGCGGAACGCCAGTTCCATTTCCGACTCCGACACCACAGCCTGAAGTCAATCAAGGCAGCAGTAGTTACATAGTAAAAGAAGGCGATACGCTCATTGCGATTGCGCAGGCACATGGCATCACCGTTAATGAATTGATGCAAGCGAATGGCATAACTGACCCAATGATTTTTGTTGGTCAGAAGCTCATCATCTCTGATGGACAGGTGACCTATGGTCAAGGAATTAGCCTTCCTGAAGACCAAGTAACGCTTCTTGAAATTGGTCAACGCCTTGAGGGTGAACGCGGGATTTTCCAGGTGAATATATACCAAACCAGTCAGCGCATTTGGTATGGGTTTTTTGAAACCAGCATCGAAAAGAGCAATATACCGTATATGATTTTAGAAGGCGCTGACCTAGAAAACCTGCAACAGTACAACAATCTCCCTATTAACATTTGGGGCACGGTAGATCGTTTAGATCAATATGGAAAACCCATCATAAAAGTTGAGCGTTATGAGATTCCTTTCCCTGATTTGAAATTTCAAATCCTTGAAGGCACACAGAAGCTCATTAAAATTCAAGGAAAGGAGGTTCTTACGTTCACAACCAGTGACGGAACAACATATGTCCAAATCGGTTCTTCAATGTATCCATTGGATCGCAACTCTCTCTTCAATAATGAAGGCAATAAGATGATTGTGGAGGCGTTAATCGTTCCAGATGAAATCTTTGAGGGTTATCCCACCATGCGGATGTATAGTGCAAGCTACGCAGTTGACCCAGTCAGTGGTCAAGCCAATGAATTGACCATTACAGCCGATCAATTCAATACCTATGAAGACCCGCCCTCCATAACAGAAATTTATGTTCCTCCCACAGCCACCATCGAAAAAGTAGATTTGGTCTACTACGTTCGATATCCGCCTTACGCGCTGGTTGACCCGAACGCCGGACCACAATATCTCCAACCCGCATGGAGGTTTTACGGTCACTACAGCAACGGTGATGAATTTGAAATCCTCGTCCAAGCCTTAAAGCAGGAGTTCCTCCTCCCCGAACTGGTGCCATACACACCGCCTGGGTAAAGCATCTAATATACAAAGAATAAGCAGACAAGCTGGACAATGTACCGTCGTCGAAGAGATGGCGGTACTACATTTAACTGTATAATAAAGACATCCCACGGAGACAAATTATGATCACTGCCTATCATCGCCCCAAGACGCTGGACGAAGCCCTGACTCTTCTTACGCATCCAAATACATTGCCCCTCGGAGGTGGAACGCTTCTCGCTTCGCACAAGCCGACGCTCTTCGACTCTGCTCAGGGCAGGTCTGATCCCGTTGAAGTAGTGGATCTTCAATCCCTCGGCTTGGATTCCATGAAGACGAGCGGAAACAATCTCGAAATGGGTGCGACAGTGACACTTCAACAATTGCTTGTCAGCGAAGATTGCCCAGATGTATTGAAATCTGCGCTAAAGCTTGAAGCACCACTGAACATACGCAACTCTGCCACCGTTGCAGGGACTCTTGTCTCATGTGATGGGCGCTCGACCTTCGCGACAGCATTGCTGGCATTAGATGCAAAGATCATTGTGGTTAGTAAACAAAAGGCGGAAGAGGCAATAAACATTGGAAACTTTCTTCCATTGCGTGAACAGATTCGCGGCAAGTTGATAACGAAGATCATTATTCCTTTAAATGTAAAGCTTGCTTTCGAATACGTCTCCCGCACCCCAGCAGACAAGCCCATTGTCTGCGCCGCAGTGGTTCAATGGAATTCTGGCCGCACACGACTAACACTCGGCGGCTATGGGATGAGTCCCATGCTTGCGATGGACGGAACTGAATCCGAGGGTCTTGAAACCGCGGCACGCAACGCCTTCCACGAAGCGACGGATGAATGGGCATCAGCAGAATATCGCATGGATGTCGCTGCGACGCTGGCGAAGAGATGCCTGGAAAGACTCTGATCCTGCACAATAGGGTGGCTTGCGTTTTTACATTTTGTCTTGTAAAATAAAAATATGACTTATATCACGGAGGCAATGTGACTATGGAAACCATTGTATCTCGACGCGGGCAAACCGTTGTACCCGCCGCGATTCGCGCAAAATATAACATCAAGGACGGCGACCAATTGGTTTGGGTGGACGATGGTCAGACCATCCGAGTGATTCCTGTTCCATCCGACCCTGTCGCGGCTTTATACGGGCGCGGCAAAGGACAAGGCCTGACCCGCAAATTACTTGAGGATCGCGCCAAGTACAGGAAAAAAGAAAATGGCGGATAAATCCTTTGTCCTGGATACTTCCGCACTGATGGCTTTTATTGAGAAAGAGGAGGGTGCAGAACGCGTGCGAGAAATCCTTCTCAAAAAATCCACCATCATCCATTGGCTTTCTATAATGGAGACAGTTTATATCTCGCAACGAGAACTCGGCGAAGAAGAGGCTTTAACGCGCTATGCCCTATTGAAAAAACTTAATGCAAAGATCATTTGGGATGCAGACGAAGCCCTTTTGCTCAATGCTGCCCGAATCAAATCGACACATAGCCTTTCTCTCGCGGATTCCGTCATTGCCGCGATCACAGCCCAATATAAAGCTATCCTGATTCACAAGGACCCTGAGTACGAGCCACTTCAAGATGTTCTCGAAATGGAAATACTGCCATACAGGAAGTAGTAGTGACGCTCTATGCCCTCCACGAAGCGACGGACGAATGGACTTCCACCGAATATCGCATGGATGTCGCTGCGACGCTGGCAAAGAGGTGTTTGGAAAATATACAGTAAGTTATATTTTGGTCGAAATAATTTTATGCAAATAAGCTCTCGGCGGCGTCCCCGCCGCCGAGGCTTGTACTGACTGGCGACGGGAGCAGATTAGATTTTTATTAGCATTTTTGGCAAATAATGATTAACTTAATCAAAAAATCTAATGATAAAGCAGAACGTATTGGCTACCTGTTGATCGCCATCCCTCTGGTTATTTACTGGGTCTACTGGCAACTGAATACCAGCTATTGGTTCAATGCGGACCCAGCCGCCGTCTACTTTTTAGACTCACTATCGATCTTTGCGGGGAAATCTTATGCCTATGTAGATCATCCGGGCACCCCGATTCAACTCATTGGCTCGTTTTTGCTCGCGCTGACATATCCATTTTTGGGCGGTCAGGAAGCCTTTATTAATTTTCACCTGGCAAGGCCAGGTGCCTTTTTTCTGATGACCAATATGTTCCTGCTGATGATGAATATCGTTTGTGCTTTTGTATTCTACAAAACCGCTATTAGGATTTTGAGGCAGGATCGAATCCTGGGTGGGATCGCGATTGCCTTATCTTATTTTGCGCTTCATCCATACAGCTTTCCCTCGCTGACTTTATGGTCGCATAACTCTCTCAATTTTCCGTTTGGCACATTATGGCTGCTTTGGCTATTCGTGGAATTAAGAAAAGACCAGGAAATCCCACAATTCAAACTGATGCTTCTTGGACTCGCGGCTGGCATTTTATCCATGGCTCAGATGTATTTCACAGCCTGGTTGATCAGCGGGATATTTACAGTATTCATCTTTTCCCTGCGTTTGAACAAATCATTCAGACAGGCTTTCGTATCTGGCATATATATGTTTGCAGGCGGGGCCATTGGAATTCTGGCAATGCTGGTGCCCATCTATAAGGAACTTCCACGCTTCATCTCCTGGCTGACGAGGATCATCACGCACCAGGGGCTATACGGCAGCGGCGAGGAAGGTATTTATTCACTTTCGTTCATTCCCCTTGCTATCGGTTTTTGGTGGGAAAACATCCGTCCGATGATAATAATCCTCCTGGTCACGCTTGTGATATTGGGAATGATCGCGTACTGGAAAAACAAATCCACGGACAAAATTAATCCAGGCATTTTCGCCATGGTTTGCGGACTCTTATTCCAACTAGGGTTGATCCTGCTTTTGATGACCAAGGCAGCTCTGAAGTTGAGATATTCATTATCTGTTGCTGCGATCCTTCCCGTGCTTATTTTGCTGACTCTCTATCTATTGGAAACGACGCCCTGGAGAACCATCGAATTGAAGAAAGCCTTTTACACAATCGTTCTCTTCGGAGTGGCTTTCATGCTGATCAGCGAGATCGGCCTGCAGAGGCAGAGAGCGTTCGTTGAGCAGGATGCCGCCATTGCCAAAATGCAGGCAGTGACGCGTCTGGCAAAGGAAAAAAGGGTCTCAGAAAATGACATCATAGTGGTTTATGCTTATGCGGTCCCGTTGAAATGTGCTGGCTTATTGCAAGCCAGCAACTGGATCGGTTCGTTCAAGGAAGAAATCGCGGTGGTGTGTCCGAATCAACATGCCATCTGGGATAGCAACATCGAACTTAATATTTCTGAATATGCTATAGATATAAGAGACATCACATGGGATATGGTTATCTGGCCCGGGAATGGCACCAATTTGCCAGATTACTTATATTCGATTGGTGCGATCAACATGCCCGAAACCTGGCGTGTACGCAGGTCTTCGTGGTTTTTCATTCATCCGGTTAGTGAATAAATTAAGTGTGCTCAAGCCGCCGTCCTTCACCTGCACTGGCACGCAGGTGCAAGTGTGCAAAGCATCCCCGTGGGACGGCGGCGTCCTCGCCGCCGAGAGCAACCTTTTGGTTGGTAAATAATTAATGTTAAACACCTTGCGCCGCTTTGAAAAGCTAGGGTTTATATTTGTCGCGCTGCCTCCACTAATCTACTGGATGTATTGGACATTGAATCCATCCTATTGGTTCAATGCGGACCCAGCGGCTGTATATTTTGTGGACTCATTATCGATATTTGCTGGGAATTCCTACAAGTTTGTGGATCATCCGGGCACGCCTGTACATCTGATTGGTTCCTTTTTACTCGCGCTCACTTACCCATTTTTCGACAATCAGGAAGCCTTCATCAATTTTCATCTCGCGAGGCCGGGTGCGTTCTTCCTGATGGTGAATAGTTTCCTGCTTCTTGCGAATCTGCTTTGTGTGTTTGTGTTTTACAAAATTGCCGTTACGACTCTCGAACACGACCAAATGTTGGGAGGAATAGCACTGGCGCTATCCTATTTTGTTCTTCATCCGTATAGTTTTCCATCGCTTACATTTTGGTCGCATAACTCTTTTAACTTTCCATTTGGCACGTTATGGCTTCTCTGGCTTTACAGCGAACTACGAAAGGATGAGGAAATCCGTCAGCCTATACTGCTGTTCATGGGTCTCACAGCAGGAATCCTTGCTGCGGCTCAAATGTATTTCATCGTTTGGCTCATCAGCGGAGTCTTCACGATATTCGTGTTTTCCGTGCGGTTGAACAAAACATTCAAGCAGGCTGTCCTTTCCGGCATATATATGCTGGCTGGCGGTGTCTTCGGATTCTTGATGATGCTCCTTCCGGTGTATAAGGAACTTCCCCGCTTCGCAGGCTGGCTGACACAGATCATCACACACCAGGGACTGTATGGCACAGGTGAAAGCGGTATTTACACACTCGCAATGATACCTGCCAGTATTCGTTACTGGTGGGCCACGATCCCGTTAATGATGTTGATCCTATTATTTACTTCTATGGCGCTTGGAATATTCGCTGTTTGGAATCAGAAGTCATCTACAAAGATTCCACCTGGGACATTCGCCATGATAATTGGCTTATTGTTTCAAACCGGGCTAATCCTATTTGTCATGAGCAAGGCCGTCTTGAGGCTGAGGTTTTCCTTATCGCTGGCAGCCCTGTTGCCAGTCTTGATTCTGCTGGTGCTGAAATTATCTGAGATGACTTCCTGGCGCGGTAACAAACTCAATAGACTCTTTTATGCAGCGATTCTTATTGGTGTTATCGTTTCACTCACACAGCAAATCGGCTTGCAGCAAAGGCGGGCAGTTGCAGAGCGGGAGGCGCCGCTTGCCAAAGAACAGGCGGTCACACGCTTAGCTCAAAAAACTGGCGTAACAGAAGAAGACATTGTCGTGGTGTATGCCTTTTCCGTGCCTCTAAAATGCCCGGGCTTATTACTCGCCCGTAACTGGACAGGCTCCTTTGATAAAGAAATAACCAGCATCTGCCCCAATCAGTATGCTATTCTGGATGTCAATGAAGGGCTTAATGCAGAATTCAATACGGTTCGCCCGATCCCGGATATCAAAGAGATTGATTGGGATTTGGTCGTCTGGCCCGGCAATGGCAGTAACCTGCCAGAATATCTATATTCGGTTGGAGCCATAAATATTCCAAATTCCTGGCATGTGCGCAGGGACAAGTGGTTTTTCATCCATTCTATTGATGAGGAGTAATCAACCCTCACCCTGCCCTCTCCCATCGGGAGAGGGGTAAACCGTCCTTACTATAAAGTGTGATTGTCAGGGTGAGGGAAATTTCACTGTTGGATTCCATCAAGTAAACCTTCTTCAGGCTCAAGCGCTGCTCCGTCCTTGAAATTCTGCGTGTGTATTCTCAATATATTAAAATCCACTTCCAGTATGGAAGTGTTTCCAAGTACGGGGTCTTGAACGCGTCCGCTTTTGAACAGGGTTTCGGGAAAACTAACGAACTCTATCTTTTGTGTATCGAGCATCGCCGCCAGACAGAGCAATTGACCAGCTTCTACGGGACCCAAATCCGTTTGAACCGAACCATTAAAGGCTTCCATTAATTCAGGAAGTTTCGGGACTACAGATGGGCTGAACAGCTTCACGGCCAGGGCTTGCAGGATCAAGTTCTGTACCCCACTGCGCTGAAAATCTCCCAGCGGACGCATACGCGCCAGCAGCATCGTACGGTAGCCGTTCAAATGCTGTTTCCCTGCCGGGAAGTACAGGTTGCGGTCTCTCGAACCTTTGACGCGTCCATCAACTACAGACGGCAAGTTTACATTGATGCCGTCAAGTGCATCCACAATACGCGCGAAGGATTGCAGGTTCACTACAACATAATGATCCACCTGGGCGCCGAAGTTGTGTTCCAACGTCCTTGCCAGCAGACCGGGTCCCTGACCCTCCCCATCGTAGTAACCAAAGCCAGGATTGCCATACAGATACGCCTGGTTGAGCTTTCCATGCGTAATACCACCGTGACTTTCAATGCCGGGGATCTCAACATACAGGTCACGCGGGAAAGGCAACAACTGAATACGCGCTTCGATAAAGTCCACGCGCACAAGGCGGATCGAATCCGCCAAACCGGCTGCATAACTTTTTGCACGGGCATCACTCCCGATCAATAAAATGAACATGGCAGGCGGTCCACCGCAGAGTATAGGTCGCTCGGTGGGGGTAGGGGTAAGTGGTGGTGTGGGAGTTAGAGTCGCTGTGGAAGTGGGAGTGACGGTCGCGGTCGGTGTGGCGGTCGGCGGGTTGATGAGGTTCCCAACGCCACAGCCTAGCAAGCCCAGCAGGAGCATTACACAACAAAATAGGAGGATGATTCGCCGAAAACGATAATGAAAACTACGGTTGACAGCTGATTACCTTACACAATGGATTTTGGACGCAGAAAAACGCTGATTCCGCTGATTCAAAAAGAAAAAAATCTGCGTTTTCAGCGTGAATCAGCGTCCTG
>JAKEFL010000206.1 GCA_022616105.1 Anaerolineae bacterium
AGGTCTACACCCGCGGCGAGTGACTCCTGAACAGTCGGTTCATGTGCGAGTCCATATTTTGATGTATCGAGCAAAGCGCCCGAACCCAGATCATCCAGGACCGGGATGTTAACTTTGTGTGCAATATCAACAATGTCTTTGAGGTCAGGTTCTTCTGTAAAACCGACGATCTTGAAATTAGATCGATGTGCTCGCATCACGAGTGCGGCAGATTCTTCCAGAGCTTCATCATAATCAGAAAGCCGCACTTTATTTGTCGTTCCCACTTCGAAGAGTTTCGCGCCCGATTGCTTCATCACATCTGGCAGGCGGAATCCGCCACCGATTTCAACGAGTTGTGTGCGTGAAATGACCACACGTTTTTTATTTGCGAGCCCAGATAGTACAAGCAGAACTGCTGAAGCATTGTTATTTACAACAATGGCTGCTTCTGCACCTGTAAGTTTCTTTAGAACAGCTTCTGCGTGGGTCAACCGCGAGCCGCGCTGCCCTTTCGTGAGATCATATTCAAGGTTGGAATAATTACGCGAGGCTTCATCCATGGCGCGGAGAGCTGAGTCGCTCAACGGGGCGCGGCCAAGGTTGGTATGGAGGATCACCCCTGTCGCATTGATGACTGGCAGGAGAGTCGGACTCGTCCATGCGGAGAGATGAGATTCGGCTTGGGTTAAGATAGCGTCTGTTGAAGGCAGAGCAGTTTCGGGGTCCCCTTCGACGCGGCTCAGGGCAAGCGTTTTGAAGCGTGCGCGGGTTTCATCCAGCGTTATACGGATGGCATCCAAAGTTAAGGGCCGACCATACGCGTCGATCAGTTTCTCCGCGCTTTGAAGGAGTCCTTCAACGGATGGAAGATCACGAAGACTGGTCATCAGTAGTGACAGGAGGTTTCCAACGGGCTTTCTCGCGCAGTCGTGTGAAATATTCGATGGCGATCAACCCACTTGCAAGCCCAAGAATGACATAGACCGTGACAAGCCGCCCAAGCTGAAGCCAGGCAAGCGTGGCGCCATAGATACCAAACCAAATTGCCTGCCGAATAATGACATTTGGTTCAGCCGGAGGACCGCTAGGAAAACGACGATGGAAAAAATAAACGATCGGCAGCAGGGTTCCCGTAATCGCGGCAATCAACAGAAGGAAGAACCCCCATCGAAACCAGACGAATGGCAAGGTCAGGTTCACGATGGCAATCAGGCCGCCCCATCCAGCAATGATCAACAACAGAGAGGGAATGGCAAAGGACTTAAAGTTGTAGGATTCCACGAGTTAGATTATACCTTTTGGAGAGAGGGCGGGCGCTTCGTCTGCGGGACTGACGAGCACAGTCTCTCCGCTCAGCGCGAATGCGATTTTAAAAATCAATGCACGCCGGGAGGACATACGGAGGTGAGAACACACAACCGAATCGGAATCCGTTTTCAAACCGAATGATAATAAATGACTCGATCGCGCCAAACTCCACAACGGGACGCTGGACTGGCAGGGCGTCAGGGTCCGAGCCAAGCGTGAAGTTGTATTTGCCGTTGGCATTTGAGACAAAACCTTCGACAGACTGAAGCGACTTGGGAAGCTGATCGCGGGCAGATGCCTGCATTCCGAGTTGTATTAGTTCATCCATCTTAACCAGCGATTGGCGGGCTTCCTCTGGGTAAAGGCTGAATGTCCCAGCGAACACAGCCAGTAGGAAGGTTATCAACACGTATAACAATCTTCGTGCGGGAGGAATGCTTTGATAAGCAGAGACTTCCAGCTTTGATACCAACCACCGTATCAGCCAGCTAAACGGAAGATAGAAAAATACGCGTGGCAGGAAAACAAGGAACAATGCGATAAACGCGCTGGTTCTGTTTGATGTCTCATTGAGGATAATCCATATCGAGGAGATAATTGAACCAACTAATGCAGAAGCGATAATACCCGGCAGGGATTCTTCCGTCCATGCCGCGATCAGGCCCAACACACCGAACATCAGTGTCGTGAGAATGATCAAACCAGCGGTCCCGGGCCACGGTACGAAAAGCGGAATATTTGGAAGAAAAAAATTATTAATGAGATTGGATGAAAGGGAATATCCCAAGCCGAGGGCAAGCCCGAGGATCAATCCCAGGCGGCGCTGTGCGGTAAGCTGCATTCATTTCTCCTTGTAAAGCCTGCGTATTATATCAGCCCTTATTTTCAGGTTTGAATCGGTATAATGAGGAGAGAGATTTATTAACCGCGAAGAGACGAAGTTCGCGAAGATAAAGAGGAAAGACACTTGCACCGTGCAGGTGAGAAAGAAATTTTGGATGGGAAGTGGTGGTTTCGACTGCTTGCGCTCAACCACCGGACAATTAGGAGAATTAATGAACATATCTGATGCCATTCGATTGAAACGTGCGGTGCGTAAATTTCAGGATAAACCTTTGCCAGAGGATGTGATCCGCGCGATCCTCAACGCGGGCCGGCGCTCACAGTCATCGAAGAATGAGCAGGGATGGCAATTCATCGCCATCCGAAATAAAGACATCTTGAAAGCGCTCTCTGAATGCGGCACCTACGCGGGACATCTGGCGGGCGCGGCGGTGGGCGTTGCCATCCTTACGCCCAACCCTGATGGGAAATTTCAGGATTTGTTCGATGCGGGTCAGACCGCGGCCTATATGCAATTGATGGCATTGGAATTAGGAGTCGGCTCCTGCCTCGCATCCATTTATGAGCCAGCCAAGGCGCGCGAGATTTTGGAGTTCCCGCTTGATTGGCATTTGCGGATCGCGATATCGTTTGGCTATCCCGCTGACGAAGAGAAGCTAACCGCCCCACCGAAGAAAGGCGGACGGGCGCCGCTGGAGGAAATTGTACATTGGGATAGGTGGTAGATGAGTATAATTGAAACAACAAAGGAGAAATGATATGCGCTTCAAAATTGTTCTTGAAGAAAGCGACGAAGGTGGTTATACAGCCTACGTTCCGTCGTTACCTGGGTGTATTAGCGAAGGGGATACCAAAGAAGAGGCTTTAAAAAACATCCAGGAAGCCATTGAGTTGTACTTGGAGCCTGTCGAAGATGATTGGATTTTGGATGAAAATGATCTCGTGCAGGAAATTGAAGTATGAGCAAGGTCCCCAGCCTGCCGTACGTTGAAATCATCAGGGCATTGCAACGCGATGGCTGGACAGTGGTTCGTCAGCGGGGAAGCCATATACGATTACAAAAACGTATTGGAAATGAGTTGCTCAAAATTACCGTTCCTGCTCATCGTCCGGTGAAACGCTCGACACTATCTCATATTTTGAAGCAAGCCCGCTTGGAGGTTGATAGATTTTTAGAATTGGTGTAGGGTTTCCTATCCAATTTTGTGAGAGGATCAGTGTAATAACTCGCCATATCGAAGAAGGACTGACGGGTTTCTCTGGAGAAAGTAGTTCAGTAGAGCAAATGGTAAATAATGGATGAAATGAAGTTCACCCAGCTTGTTGAAGTACTCGGCCGTTGGAAGGCTGAGATCATTGAAAGCCTTTTGAAGAATGAAGGGATCGATGTAGTGCTTGTTCAGGACTCGATTTCAAACTCCACCTATGGTAATCCATTCGCGCCTGTTCAGATTTTTGTTCCCAAAGAGGCAATCCAACAGGCACGCGAATTGTTGGAAACGTTTGAAGATGAAATGGAAGAGGAAAATGACGATGAGGAGGATTCTGAATAACGCGGCTAGGGACAAGTCGCCTCGCGGCTGATTGTCCAGGCTGCGTCTTGAATCCATTCCTGCTGGGTGGATGCACTGCAAATTTCTGTCCCTAAGATACAACCTTTGGCAATATGAGCGCCGGGTTCCACACTGAAAGACTGAGTCTCGCCCTCATAAATGGTTGAATAGTAATAGTCGTCCAGATACAAGTCATAATTCTGACAATTCTCATTTGTGACTGTAATGGTTATTGGCGCGGGAGCCGGTGGGATGCAGGCTGGGCTGCTGGGAATGCTCAAGACCGCATTCTGGGTCCAGATCGAGTAATAAATACTGCCACAATTCACCGTCCCAGACTCGCAGGCATAATGATGATGCTCTCCAGAATTGACCTGAATATCCATCTGCACGCCCGATTTCACCGTCGCGACCAGAAGGTCATCCACGTAGAAATCCTGGTCGAGGCAATGCTCGTTGTAAATGCTCAGGGCGACTGCACTGATCGGTGGAGGCGTGGGTTCCCGCCGTATCAATTCGACAATGACTGGGCTGGCTAATAACGCGGTAGCCACTGCGACTGCGGCCGTAATCAGCGCTGTCCGCATTTCGGGGGATAAATTGCTTTTGTTCTTTGATTTTGCCATCTTAACCTCAACACATCCATCTCATATTTAGATTATAGAATATCTTTGTTCCCCGGATATTTTCACTTCTGATAGGGAATAAGGAGGGACCGGCTCCTGTCCTTTGGGGATTCGCCGCGCCGAAGAAGGGCGAACAGAGACTGCTGGAGGAATTTGGGCATTGGGTTAGATGGTAAATTATGTTGTAAAATACTCTTGTGACTACAAACCTTACTTATGATTTTGATACACAAACAGTTTCGCAATCTTCGCTCAGTGATGTGGATCGATTGGACAAAGAACTTGAGCAACGTTTCAAATCCAAGTTTCGTGTCCAATCCATGCTTACGCGTTCACTTGTAAGTTTTCAAGCTAATAAGAATCGCCCAGTTTATCGTTGGTATAAGTATAAAGAGGGATTTTCTGCATCTTTAGTTGAATACTTTCTTGAGAAATATAAGGTTAAATCTGGAAAAATTCTGGACCCTTTTGCTGGTAGCGGGACTACGTTATTTACTGCGAGTGAACTAGGACTTAATGCTGATGGGATTGAATTACTGCCTATAGGTCAACAAATTATTGCGACTAAGCGTTTACTAGACAATGAATTTACTCATCAGGATTTTGATGAATTGCAACGATGGGCAAAACTACATCCCTGGAAAAATTCAAAGAATAAATTAGCTATTAATGAGCTAAGAATCACGCAAGCTGCTTACCCTGAAAACACAAAAGAGTCCATCGAAAAATATCTTGCTGGCAGTGAAGAGGAAAATGACAAGGTAAAAGCGGTTTTGAAATTTGCGCTTTTATGTGTCTTAGAAATTATTAGCTATACACGCAAGGATGGACAATACTTACGCTGGGATTATCGCTCAGGTCGAAAACAGGGCAAGAAACAATTCGACAAAGGAGCAATTGCTGATTTTGAACAAGCTATTTCCCAAAAAATAAACGAGATTATTCTTGATTTAAGGCCTACAGAGCCTGTACAGGCTAGTATGTTTTCCATACCGACTACGCAAGGAAAAATTCACCTTTATAACGGTTCATCACTCGTAATAATGCCACAACTCCCAGATAAAACATACGAAGCTATTATTACTTCACCACCATACTGCAACCGCTATGACTATACTCGCACTTATGCCCTAGAGCTTGCCCTCCTCAACATAAATGAAAAAGGGCTTAGAGATTTACGCCAAGAAATGCTAAGTTGCACTGTTGAGAATCGAGCAAAAGATTTGCTGAAAATTAATTCGCAATGGTCGGAAGCAATCGAGGCAGCAGATAGCCAGGAACTTTTACAAACCGTTTTAAAGTATTTGGAAAATCAAAAAGCCCGTGGCCTTTTGAATAATAATGGCATTCCACGTATGGTTCGTGGTTATTTTTATGAGATGGCTTGCATCATTTTTGAATGTGTCCGTGTGATGAAATCTGATGCCCCACTTATTATGGTAAATGACAATGTACGTTATGCAGGTGCGAGCATATCTGTGGATATGATTCTATCCAGCATTGCTGAAAAACTTGGGTTTAACGTTGAAAATATTCTGGTTCTCCCAAGTGGAAAAGGCAATAGTAGTCAACAGATGGGAGAACATGGAAGAGAAGAACTCCGTAAATGTATCTATGTCTGGAGAAAGAAATAATGCCAAAGCCGCCATTCCGTCGCCACCTGAAATCCAGTTTAGACCTCAAAACCACATATGAAGCTACGCGAGCAGGATTTGTGGCGCTCGCATTAGAGAAAAACGTTCGAGCTACTCCCTATATTGGGGAAGCCAGAGCATTACAGGAAGCGGCATCTCAAGCCAAAAGTCCAGCAGATTTACTGAAAATAAATGGAATTGAAAATGGATTGCTTACAGCTGCAGGGCTTTCGGATAAAGCCATAACTCACTTACAACAAGAAGATAAAACCGCCGCAATTCAAAATCTCATTGAAGCCTTTCTAGAGAAGGCAGGCACAAAATTCGTCGAGGAGCTAGTTTTTCGCTATCTATTAACTCGTGGCGACACACTTGGTGGCTCAATGCGAAATATAGGAGGGATCCTTGCCCAGCGTAAGTTTACAAGAGCTATTCTGTCTACACTGAAAATTGCTGGCATTCCATATCAATGGCAACATACCAAATCGCGGGCTTGGCTGGAAAGTAGTGATGATCCGGCAATCGAGTCCTCAATCCGTTCTCTTTATTGGAAAAATGGTAAAAAACACCGCATCCTGACTTACAACGTAATAGTTCCAGTAGTCAAAAACAATGTTGACTTATGTCTTTTTGATTCAACACACGAAATACTTGATCCAGGTAATCCCAAAACTTATCTTGCTCTGGGAGAATTAAAAGGTGGAATCGACCCAGCAGGTGCAGATGAACATTGGAAAACTGCTAGAACTGCTCTTGAGAGAATCCGTAAATCATTCAAAAAAGCAAAACTAAAACTTCACACTTTCTTCATTGGTGCAGCTATAGAAAAGAAAATGGCAGATGAAATTTGGGATGAATTGCAAAGCGGTGAATTATCCAACGCAGCAAACCTCAACGAAGAAAATCAAGTAGCCTCAATTTCCTACTGGCTTTGTAATTTGTAGCTTATACAAGCGCATGAATAATTGAGTTTATGCACTTTTTTTATTAAGTGCATTTTTGAATGACACCAATCATTCTGCACGCTGACCACCTAATTTTGATGGACCAAAACAACACTGTCATCCCAAATGGCGCAGTGGTAGTTAGTTCTGATGGTCGTATTCAAGGTATGGGTAAAGCAGAAACTGTCATTGGAGCAAACCCTGGCCTCGAAGTGAAACGGCTGGAGAATCGTCTGCTGATGCCGGGACTGATTAATACCCATGCGCACTCGGGCTTATTACGCGGCACTGCAGAAGGCTTGCCCGTGTGGGAGTGGCTCCAGCAGTTCATTGACCCGATGCACCGCGTGGTGAACGAGAGGGAGTCCGAGATCGCATCCTATCTGTGTTATGCAGAAGCGCTTTTATCGGGAACAACCACCATCGTGGATATGTGGCGTCATATGCATGGCAGTGCAAAGGCGGCGGCACAACTCGGTATACGTGCGGTTCTTGTCCCATATGTGGCGGAGCATCCCGACCACGATTATTTTGAAACATTGAATACAAATGAAGCATTGATCAAGCAATGGCATGGCGGAGCGAATGGCAGAGTCCATGTGTGGGTGGGGCTGGAGCACATGTTCTACGCCACGCCTGATGCCTATAAACGCGCGATTGACATCAGCAGGCATTACCAGGTCGGTTTTCATACCCATAGCAATGAGAGCAAATTTGATGTGGAGGAAACACAACGGCGCTATAACAAGCGTCCTATAGAAGCACTGGAAGAATGTGGCTTGCTCGATGCACCACGAGTATTGCTCGCGCACTGCGTCTGGCTCTCAGATCATGAAATCGAGATTATGGCAGAACACAATTTAGGTGTCGCACATAACCCGGTCAGCCACATGAAGCTTGCCAGTGGCGCGGCTCGAGTCGAAGACCTGTTAGCGAGCGGCGTCGCTGTGGGGCTGGGTACAGATGGAGAGAAGGAAAACAATAACCTCGATATGTTCGAGGAGATGAAAGCCTCGTCACTGCTCGCGAAGTTATCCAAGCTGGATGCTTCTGCTCTGGATGCATGGACCGTCTGCCGCATGGCGACAATTACCGGCGCTCGCGCGCTTGGGCTGGATTCAGAGATCGGCTCCGTTGAAGTCGGCAAGCAAGCCGACCTGATCGCTGTCCGAACTGATACACCCCGCATGACGCCTTTGTTAACAGGTTCGGATGGCAACCTGCACCATGACCTGATCCACGCTGTCCAAGGCGGTGATGTGGATATGACCATGGTCGCTGGCAAAATCGTAGTCGAGAATGGAAAACTCTTGACTGCAGATCTTCAAGATTTGATTGCCGACATGAACAACGCAGTGCCTGATCTATTCCGCAGGCGCGCCGAATGGCTGGCAACACATCAATCGGTTAATGAACTTCTCAAAGGTAAGTAGGTCACGTTTGCAACGTGACACAGAAAGATGAACTTCGTTGGTTGAGTAGGCGGCGCTTGTACGCTGTACACTTGCACCAGCACGCAAGTGCAGGTGTCGAAACCAACAGGAAGCATAAAGTGCTGGGATTTGTGGTTTCGATACGCCCTTCGCTAGCGCTTCGGTCTACTCAACCACCACTAAATAATTGCTTTCATTTGTGAAATACTGTATAGTTGGGGTGAATTCCCCATTTTTAATCACAGAGGAGATAAAACATGGCAGACAGTGTTTATAAGGTCATTGAATTAGTCGGCACCAGCACCGAGTCATGGGAGAAGGCTGCGACTGTGGCTGTGGAACGCGCCGCGCAATCCCTGCGCGATTTGCGCATCGCAGAGGTCGTCCAGCTTGATATGGTCATCGATGAAGGCAAGGTCACGTCTTATCGTGCGAAAGTAAAAGTCTCATTTAAGTACGAGAGCGGCGGATAATTTCAGTTCGATAAAGGGGGCAGAAATCTTCAGCCCATTCCATCCACAATACTCCTTGAAGAACTATATAGTCCAGGAGAGATTGTTCTATTGTTTTTTCTCAAAAGGAGAAACTTATGACAGCGTATGTGATTGTCGATATCCACATAACTGATCCCATCGGTTATGAAGAATACAAAAAACTCGCATCGCCGACCGTTGAAGCATATGGAGGAAAGTACATCGCGCGCGGCGGCAAGACTGAAATCCTCGAAGGCGATTGGATGCCGGCCAGGCTTGTGATATTGGAATTCGAAAATTCCGAACAGGCAAAGAAATGGCTCAATTCGCTAGAATATAGCCAGCCGAGACAGTTGAGACATAAGACTGCAACAAGCAATATGGTCCTCATCGATGGCGTTTGATAGAATTGTGTCCATGGACGATATTGAAGCATATATTACACAGTTCAGTGACAAGACGATCTCGGTCGCGGTACACGATTTAGAAACCGGTAAAGAGATTCTTATTAATGAAGATGAATCTTTTCACCCTGCCAGCACGATGAAAGTGCACGTTACGATGGAACTCTTCCGCCAGGCGGAGGCGGGATTACTATCACTGGATGACCGTCTGCAACTTGTCAATTCTTTCACCAGCATTGCCGATGGAAGCACGTTCGCGCTGGATGTTAACGATGATTCAGAAGTCACGTTGTATCAACGGCTGGGAGAAAGGGAAAGTATCGGTGAGTTAACACGCCTAATGATCGTAAGAAGCAGTAACCTCGCGACAAATATCCTGCTCGAAAAAGTTGGCACCAAAAACGTAAATGATTTCATTCAGGCGCTCGGCATCGAGGGCGTGACTGTAAAGCGTGGTGTGGAAGATAACGCGGCATTCCGTTTGGGTATGAACAACAGTGCCACCGCGCATGGACTGACGCAAACGATGCGATTGATCGCTGAAGGAAAGGTTGTGTCGAAGAAGGCGTCTGAGCAAATGATCGAGATTATGCTCAAGCAGGAATTCAATGAAAGTATTCCTGCCCTGCTTCTGAAGTCGGTCAAGGTCGCACATAAGACAGGTTGGACGGGTGAGTTCTACCACGACACTGGAATCGTTTTCCCAGAAAACCGCAAACCTTATGCAATTTCTCTTATGACACGTGGGTTCGCTGAAGATAATGAAAAAGCCGCTCACGAATGCATGGCAAATATCTCTAAAATGATTTACGAGCAACTTCAATGAATACTGTTTCTTCACTCATTTACTACCCCATCAAAGCTTGCCGCGGATTTGAAGTCGAATCGGCACAGGTCGAGCGTATGGGCTTGCAACACGACCGCCGCATGATGGTGGTCACGCCTGAAGGTGGGCATCTCACCCAGCGCGAATATCCCAGGCTGGCACTGGTGACTCCAAAGTTGAACGAAGGCATGGTCACCCTATCCGCGCCAAATTACGATTCAATACTGTTCGGGATTCAAACCTTAGGAACATCATATCCCGTCAGCATTTGGAAGAGCAAAGGTGTGCAAGCCATTGACCAGGGTGACGAAGCCGCGCAGTGGTTTTCAGACTGGCTTGGGACGCCTGTGAGATTGGTCCACATTGTGGATGGATACAAACGACTCGTCGATGAAAAATATGCAGTCAACGCAGACGACCACACGGGTTTTGCTGACGGATATCCGATTCTGCTCGCATCAGAAGAGGGACTTCAAGATTTAAATACTCGGCTGGAATCACCCATCCCGATGAACCGCTTTCGACCCAATATCGTCGTCAAGGGAGGCGATCCTTATGTCGAAGATACCTGGAACAGAATCAGGGTCGGAGACGTTGAATTAGCAGTCGTCAAGCCAAACGCGCGTTGTGTGGTCACGACGATTGATAAGGATACCCTTGAGAAAAGCAAGGAACCGCTTAGAACGTTGGAAAAATATCGCCGGCATAAACTCGGAGCGATCTTCGGGCAGAACGTCATTCCATTAAACGAGGGCAGGCTTCAGCTTGGAATGACCGTGGAAGTTTTGTCATAGCCTCGCGTCGAGCGGACACTGAGCGTCGGCGAAGTGGCAGACGAGACGCAGCGCTTCGTCTCCGCTAACGCTCCGCTCAGCGCGAATTAATATTTGATGTTGACACCCCATTTAGCATCCATTATAAATTTCATATGAATCCAAATAAAAAATTTTTCTGGCTGGGGATCATCCTTGTGATATCGGCATGTCAGATATTTCCTCTGCCCCTCCCAATCCCCACGCCAGTTTTCACGATCACACCGGGACCTAGTCCTACACCTACATTAACGATTACGCCAACTCCTCTGCCGACGCTTGAACCGGTTGTGCGTATTGAAGCAGGTGATAAGGCATTATTCCAGGGCGATTACGAGTTGGCGCGCGAACAATATCTTGCAGCATTGAACGACTCAACGGACCGCGCTGTCCAAGCCGCGGCACTCTGGGGACTCGGGCGCACTGAATTAGCGGATGCTCATTACCAACCCGCTATTGACGCGCTCACAAGGCTGACCACCGAACAACCTGAGTCAACATATTCAGCGCGTGCCCCATTTTTGATGGGTCGTGCATATTATGGTTTGAATCAATTTCAGCAATCTGCCGATGCCTATAACAACTATCTCACTCGCATCCCCGGCGTTTTGGATGGATATGTGCAGGAATATCGCGGGGACGCGTTCACCGAAGCAGGGGATCATGGCGGTGCTCGAAACGCGTACGAAGCCGCGCTTGTCGCTTCGCGCCTGGACGATGGCTTGACTCTGCAAATCAAAATTGCCCAATCCCGCGCCTCTTTCGGAGACTACGCTGGGGCATTAGCTCTTTACGACCAGATTTCAGCTTCATCCACAGATGATTTCGTCAAAGCGCAAATGGATTATCTCGCAGGCAACGCGCACACCGCGCTCGGTCAGACGGCTGAAGCCCAGGCGCGTTATTTGCATGGGGTTGAGAATTACCCACTTTCATATTATTCATATCTTGGGCTGGTGCAACTCGTCGATGCAGATGTGCCAGTTGACGATCTCTCGCGCGGGCTGGTTGATTACTTCGCCGATCAATATGATGTCGCGCTGGCTGCATTAGACCGTTACATCGCGGCGAACCCGGTCAATGATGGAACACCTCATTACTATCGAGCGCTGACCTTACGCGATTTACAACGGACGCAGGAAGCCATCGAAGAATATGATTATTTCATCGGAAATTATTCATCCCATCCGCGCTGGACAGATGCCTGGGAAGACAAAGCATTTTTACAGTGGGCGATCTTGAATGACTACCATGCAGGTGCACAGATACTATTAGACTTTGTCACCGCGTTTCCCGAGTCGCCTACAAGCGGAAATTTTTTGATGGATGCGGCGCGCATCATCGAACGGGATGGCAGGCTGGAGGAAGCCGCGCAGACCTGGGAACGCGTGGCGAATGAATATCCCTCAAACGAACAAGCTCCTGCCGCGCTCTTTTTAGCAGGTATCTCACGATACCGTCTGGGAGATTATGCAGGCGCGCTTACGATATTTCAACGCGACCTGCTCCTTTCAACCAGGCCCGAAGACCGCGCCCGAGCCTATCTTTGGATCGGAAAGACACAAAAACAACTCGGGGATAACGCGTCGGCAGAATCATCCTGGCAGCAAGGTCAGGCTGTGGACCCAGCCGGATACTACAGCATCCGCGCCCGCGATCTCATCATCGGACGCGCGCCTTTTGAACCGCCGCCAAGCACAAATCTAAGCCCTGACCTCGCCAAGGAACGCAAAGATGCAGAGGCATGGGTGCGAGTCACATTCAATCTTCCACCGGAGACGGATCTGACAGGTCCCGGCACACTCGCGCAAGATCCAAGATTCATACGCGGCACCGAATTATGGGAACTTGGCATGTATGACGAAGCGCGGCTTGAATTCGAGTCGTTGAGAGAGTCTGTCAGCCTAAGCCCTGTGGATAGTTTTCGCCTGGCAAATCATTTGCTCGAAATTGGCTTATATCGTACGTCAATTTTTGCTGCACGCGAGGTCCTTACGCTTGCCGGGCTGGAGAGTCAATCTGAATCTCTTACAGGACCGTCGTATTTCAACCACATCCGTTACGGGCTGTATTACCCCGATCTGATCATTCCAGAAGCTCAGCGTTATGCACACGATCCATTATTCATATACAGCATTGTTCGACAGGAGAGTCTTTTTGAAGGATTTGTCCGCTCTACAGCGGGTGCACATGGATTGATGCAGGTTATCCCTGCCACTGGGGCACAGCTTGCCACTGAACTCAACTGGCCGCCTTCATACGACTCTGAAGATCTGTATCGCCCCAATGTCAGTGTTCGGTTTGGTGCATATTATTTAGGCAAAAATCGAGATCAGCTTGGGCATAATTTATACGCGGCATTGGCTGCATATAATGCCGGTCCTGGAAACGCCATTGTCTGGAGAGAACTAGCCGGCGATGACCCTGATCTGTTGCTGGAAGTCATACGGTTTCAGGAAACACGTGATTACATCCGATTTATTTACGAGATATTCAACACGTATCGGACGTTGTATAGCCCGGTGCAATAATCCCCGTCATTGCGAGCCATCCTGAGCGGAGCCGCCGTTCGTTGGCGGCGCAGTCGAAGGATGGCTCGCAATGACGGATCGTTTACTTTCCAGCCCTGCTCAACACCTCAGGCAATCGCTTTGCAGCTTCTTCAACCTGATCCGTCGAACACGAAAACGCAAAACGGATATATCCATCGCCCGCGGGTCCAAAGGCAGAGCCGGGCGAAGAACCAATTCCGGCACTATCGATCAGATAATTCGTCACGGACCAGTCATCATTCCCGCCATTGTATCCTGGCCATTCAGGTTCCATCCGCGCCCATAAATAAAATGCGCCTTTGGGTTTGAAGGCTTTCAAATAAGGCGCCTCCTCCAAAGCTGAGAACAGTATGTCGCGTCGTTTTTGATATTCCTGTGCCATGGAACGCGTTGCAGCTTGTGGTCCATTCAATGCCGCGGCAGCGCCATGCTGCGTAACAGAATTGACTCCATTGATCGTGCAGCGAACCAGCTTCTTGATGCGCTCAAGGATTTGAGGATTGTTAATCGCCAGATAGCCCAAACGGAGTCCGCTCATGGCATAGGTCTTCGACATGGTGAACACACTGACAGTCCGATTTTGCGCGGCAGGCAAAGACCCAATGCTCACATGCCGCGAGCCGTCATAAATAACATGTTCATAAGCCTCATCGCTGATCAGCATCAGATTATGTTTTTCAGCAATCTCAGCAATTGCGTTCAATGTCTCTGGCGATGTCACTGCGCCGGTTGGATTGTGAGGGGTATTAAGAAAGATTGCACGCGTACGGGGTGTGATTGCCGCTTCGATTTCAGCCGGATCATACTCATAGCCGCGTCCTTCGTGGATGACAACCGGAACCGGTTTTCCACCAGCCAGCCGCACATTCTCAGCAATCTCCGTCCACATGGGATCCGGCAGAATGACCTCATCCCCTGCATCGAGCAATGCACGGAACAAAATATAAAGCCCATGCATGCCGCCATTGGTTACAACAACATGATCGTCGTTCGGCACGCTCAGCCTGTTTTCAGTTGTCACTTTTTGGAAGATCGCTTTTCGCAAAACGAGTATGCCTGTGGATGCCGTGTAATGCGTATGTCCATCACGCAAAGCCTTTTCCATCGCTTCGCGCACATGAATGGGAATATCAAAGGATGGGTCGCCTGACTCAAGACGCAGAACCTTTTGACCGCGTGCCTGTTGTTCGAGCAAACGGTCGCGTACCTGCACAATGGCACCCAACGAAACCTGATCAACAATATGAGACATGGAACTCCTCCGGGAAATTTGCGAGATTATTACACATGTACCTGTTCCACACAAGAGGGCCCGCGTTCATGTCGCAGTTCAACTGCGACGTGAACGCGGCTATAAGAGGTAAAAAAATTCCCCGATCTTTTGGACCGGGGACTGTTCATGAGTTATTTTTTCCTTCTATCCCATATGCGCCACAATGCGCTGATGAGCAGTCTCCACGTCCATATCCAGCACTGAGATTAATTTATCACGGCCGGTTTCGCCTGCCACAATATCCAGGCGGGACTTTGGCACGCCCAGAATATCTGCAAGGAACTCGATCAGCGCAGTGTTTGCCTCATCATCTACAGGGGGCGCGGCAATACGTACTTTGATGGTCCCATCGTCCAGCATTTCCACGATCTCATTACGGCTGGCACGCGGTGTCACCCGCACAGCCAGGGCAGAGCCTTTTTGACCACCATGCAAATTGAATTTTCGATCAACCATAGATCACCTCATTGAAGCAAGAAATACAACAAGGAATCGCCCCGCCAACTGGAGCAACAGGATCAAAACCAGCGGGCTAAAATCCAACATTCCGACCAGCGGCACCACTCGACGGATAGGGTTAAGCATTGGCTGCACAATATTATCAACCCCGCGCCGCACCGGATGATACGGGTCCATGAAATAAGACAATAGCACGGAAACGATCACAAGAATGACAAGGATTTGCTGGACAGTGTTAACCAGTATGATAAGGATATCAATCACGCTTCACGCTCCGACTTATCCACAGGACTGCTATGCTTGTATTTGCGTGCACCTACGATTGCCGTTCCTACTCTGACGAGGGTGGCACCCTCCTCCACTGCAACTTCATAATCTGCGCTTGTGCCCATCGAGAGCTCGCGCCAATCCGCTTTGGGAAATTGAGCCGCCAGATGGTCACGTAACAGCCTCAGGCGTAGAAAGAAGCGACGCGATTCTTCAGGATCAGTTCCAAGCGGAGGCATCGTCATCAAGCCGGTGACACGTATGCCTGGTAAATCCAATATGGATGCAACATCAGGGAGCAACGCGTCCCAGCGGGCTTCATCCGAGGCATCCCACCCCGATTTACTTTCTTCGCCGCCAACATTGAACTCGAGCAACACAGGCAGAATGCGATTGCTTTCCGCAGCAAAACGATCCAGGCGCTGCGCGAGTTTGAGGCTATCAAGGGAGTGTAAAAGTGCAAAGTGATCGACCACAAGGCGAGCTTTGCGGCTCTGCACATGCCCGATCATGTGCCATTCTACCCCACTTTGCCCGCGCAATGAGTTAATTTTTGTTACACCCTCTTCTGGATAATTCTCTCCGAGGATACGCACACCCGCTTCAATCGCGGCTTGAACGACATCAACAGGCTGGGATTTTGTAACGACAACCAGACGAATATCTTGGGGATTACGGTTGCTTTTTTGTGCTGCTTCCGCGATTTGATCGAGGGTATATTCGTAACGCTCGCGAATGGAGGCAATAAGCTCGGTCATCCAAATTATTTTACTTCGATTTAACCACTGAGACACGGAGTCACGGAGATTCTTTTTTTCTCTCAGCGACTCTGTGTCTCAACGGCGATGTTTTTCGTTTGACATAATCGCGCTTCGTCTGCACTCCTCAAGGAGCATTCGTCGTTCCGCTCAGTGCGATTATTGCAAGGAAATTAATGCACCGAAGCGGCCTGTGCGTCCTTTTTCGGCGCGATGAGAAAACCAATCATCTGTATGGCAGGCTGTGCAAATTTCTGCGGATTCAATTTTGCCTACCCCCGCACGTTCGAGCAGGAGATGATTTGCCTTCCATAGATCGAAATGGATTTTTCCGTTGTGTGACTTGAGTAGTAATTCAGATTCGTCCCCATATTTTTGCATCACCTGCAGGATAACATCAGCACCAATTTGATAATGATCTGGCCCGATGGACGGACCAATCCCTGCAACGATATCGGCAGGGTTTGAGTCATACTGTTTGTGCATCGCATTCACAGTTGCAGAGGCAACATCATGCAGTGTACCCCTCCAGCCTGCGTGTGCCAGACCGACAACTCCCTTGCGAGGATCATGGAGCAAAATTGGAACGCAATCTGCAAAGCGCATGAAGAGTGTCACTTCATGGGTATCGGTAAGAATAATATCAGCCTGACGTAAAGACTCTCCATGAGGGCGCGGCGCGCGGGCACAGACCACATCCGCACTGTGGACCTGCCAAACCTCAAAAGCCGATTCAGGGGCGCGCCCTAATGCATAAAACGAAAGCAGGCGATTCTCTTTTACGCGTTCCAGGTCATCACCTACCGTCCCGCCTACGTTCAGGGAACCCCAGGGTTCCGGGCTGACCCCACCATGACGCGTGAATACCGCGTGACGAGTTTGCAGGGTATCAAATTGAAAGTAACGAAGTCCGTTGTGATGAATAAGAGGCATGGGGTTAGCTCAAGCCGCCGTCCTCGGCGGCGTCCACACGCTTCGCGTGCTTCGTAAAGGACGCCGCCGAGAGCAAACGATCAGGAATTATTTTGTGTTATCGCAGCAAACTTTTTAATGAAGAATTGACGCGTCTCAGACATGGATTCTTCAACAAGAGGATAAGCAAACCAGGCTAATGCGAGGCCGAAAAGCCCGCCGGTGAGCACACGCAAGAATGGGGTACTCTCGCGATATGGAAGAAATGAAGACAACCATGACCATTCCATCTGGCTAAACAGTTGAGAGAAGCCATCCAAACCTATTGGGAGCAATCCAATTACAACAGCCCCTATCCAATGCAATGGTTTAATGCGGCGGCCTGTTAATGCATAAACAATACCGAAGAGAAATATCCCGGCATAGATCGCCATATCACGTTCACACAGCGCCATTTTGTAACCGACGGTTTCATCTCCTATATGTTGACGCGCGTTCAAGCGCGAAATGCTGTTTGGGGAATGGATGTCAGATATACCTGTTGCCTGTTCAAAAGTTTTGACATCGGGAATATCCGCCTCAGCCAATGGATAATATGCCTGTTCGCCGAACAAGTAAAATGATCTAAACCCAAACTGATGACAAAGCGGCTTATAGAGTGTGTAGATCACGTTAGCAGGAAGCTGCGCACCAACTTTCATCAAAACAGGTGCAAGGATGGGCAAACCAAAGTAGAGCAGCATAAACAAATTGAGAAGGGCAAGATAATGTTTTGATATCCAGTGAATGAGACGGTCTCCACCACTCACTGCCTGTCCGCGGCGAACGCGGTCGTGATGGTCTTCACGCCCAAGTTTATTGAGCTGGCTGCGACGATCATTTGCGGCGCCCAATGTCATCATTAATTTTTGTTTGTCAAACGGAGATTTCAGGCTGTAGGGACCCACTTCAACGACAGGCGTACGTTCGCCATAGTTTTTTTTCAGGATTGGATCAGAATCCACATCCACTTCCACGAGGCGGTGCGGAAAAAGATCTTTCAGAGATTCCAAATTGCTTTTGGCTTCGGCGCTCGATGGATCGCCTTTGCGCGAATAGAGTGTGATGGTAAGCATAATAGATGGATTATATTACAAGCCTATGCTTTCGGTGGAGTCTCCGCCGCCGTCCCACGGGGATGCTTCGCAAGGGACGGCGGCTTGAGCATCGGCATTACAAGCCGAAGTCAATCCAGAAAAATTGTCCCGCCAGTGCAATGCGTTCAAAAATGCCTGAAAAGAGCATGAAACCCAGAATAACAAGCACCACTCCCATGGCGATTTCAATATAGTGCATTGCCTTTCCGTATTTTCTCAAAGTGATCGAGACCCAGCCAATCCCGAGTGCAGCGATCAGAAATGGAATTGCCAATCCGGCAGAATATGCAGAAAGCAAGGAAACGCCAGTAGAGATGGAACCACCATTTAGAGCAAGCGTGAGAATCGCTCCAAGGACAGGTCCGACACAGGGCGCCCAACCCGCAGAGAAGAATACGCCCATCAATGCTGAAGAAAGATAGCCCCACTTACGGTCAGGAACTTTCTGGATACGCGTATCGTATTCCAAAAGCGGAATGCGAAAGACACCGATCATGTGCAAACCAAAGATGACGATGATAATCCCGCCTATCTTCGCCAGCCAAAAGCGTAAGTTAAACAGCAAAAATCCTAACTGGGCAGTGGCTACACCCAGAGTCACAAATACAATACTGAACCCAAGCACGAATGCCAGTCCGTGCGTAAATGTGATCAAGCGGTTGCTCTCAGTCGCCTCCCCACCTACGGCGCGTCCGCCCAGGTATCCGATATAGGCGGGGACAAGTGAAAAGACACAGGGTGAAAGAAAGGACGCAAGACCTGCTAAAAACGCAAGTCCCACTGTGACGTTGACGATATCCATGCAACTCCTTATACTATGTCACTCTCCCGAAGGGACACCGCTTCGGGACGGTGTGAGGGAGCGACCTTCGCGACCGAAGAGTCTCGAATTGCTGGTGTAGAGACCCTTCGCTAGCGCTCAGGGTGACATTTTGAGATGATTTGTAGACTTTCAAAGTCTCTGTCATTAAAATTTAGTCTCGCTGGTAACCACTATCGTACCATGATCAGGAAGGGATACGCGCAATTCACTTTGAGCAAGAGAAACATAAGGAGTCGTCCAGCGAAAGATCCATTTTGCATCTTCAGGTGAAACGTTGATACAACCATGCGAGCGCTTCTCCCCAAATGCATTATGCCAAAAGGCACCATGAATGGCGACCCCATCGCCACTGATCATCGTTGTCCACGGCACTGCTGGCGTGGAATACCCGGACTGAAAACTGCCAGCTGTCATATTCTCGGAAATGATCTTCCAATGGGTTAGCAGATTGCCCACCGGCGTGGCAAGCTTCTCGCTCCTCTGTCCAGTTTCGGGATCATAGCCTATTCCACTGGAAATGCGGCAGAAATAGACCTCCGTATTCCCTTCATAGCAGGATAACGTTTGATAATCCAGATCGGCTTCGATTTTTTTCTCATTCGGGTCAACCTCTGGGTTAATCGGCGCTACATCTTCCTCGGTAAGCACTTTGAATCCCGCGCCATCGCCCCAGAAGAACTCGCCATACGCACCATAACCATAACCGTGTCCGTTTATGCCTTCATTCCAACGATATTCCACAAAGCCATTATTTGTACGAATCTGGTCCATCCACACTACCTGACCATAATATAAACGCGGGGGAAAGTTATAGAGGATATGATCCTGCATCCAGGGTGAAGCAACCACGCCTTCATGCGTCAGATCGACATACGGAACGGTCACTTCCGCCCAAAAACCTTGTTGCCCAGCAGGCATCTCTGCGATAGGCGTGTTGGGTAGGTTGCGTGTGGGCTGAAGGACGGAAGAGTATATAAAGCCATTTGGGGTTTCAACATAACGTTGGTTGGTCAAACCGCCAATTACGTTCCCAATCACCTGCCGATTCCATTCCACGAGTGTATCTGCACCCAGTTTGGTAATGGAGTTGTTCAGACTTGGATCATTCGTTGGGCTGCTGCGAAGATCTATACCAGGATCAACTGTGCGCCCAATGATTTCACTTTTTGGAAATTCGGGCAATCGTTTGGGTTTGGACCAATATTCCAAGTTGAGCGCCCCATATGGATTGAACGCCAATACGCCCAAACCAGCACTGGCTGCGCCAGTAATTTTTAGAAAATCACGACGAGATAAAATTCGATTCATTATTCACCATAGATTAAAGTAACTTACTTGCTCACCTTACGCATTTTGCCACAGAGTCACACACCTGCCCTGGTACGGCTTAAGCCGCACGGCGCCAGGGGAGAACACTGAGAAAACCACTTTATTTTTTCTACCCTGAAGGGCACATGTCTGCGACTCCGCGTCTCGGTGGCTAGACTGAGCAACATTACTTAAACGCGCTTCGTCTTCGGGCTCTACTTGCTTTCGCCCTCCGCTCAGCGCGAGATAGGGTAAGGATACCTGTAAACAAAAGGCTAGTCAACGCTTATGTTAGCGTGGATTAATCTGAGAGAAATTCTTTTAACGCGCGCAAACAGTTTACACTTACCTTATGAGCAACATCATCTTCACAATAGGTCACTTTTGCACCAGCCTGCTCAAGCAAAGCAATCGAAGCGCGCGCCCGTTCAACCGTCACCTTTTCGTCTTTTGTGCCATGCGCCACAAAAAACGGTTTGCCTTCCAATGGACGCTGTGAAACCAGCTCTTCTAACCCCCTTGGGACAAATCCTGCGAGGATTCCCGTTTTGCGGATTCTTTGTGGATATAAAAACGCGAGCACATTGGACATCGCTGCGCCCTGACTGAATCCCATGACATCGAAGGTACTCGCATCAATCTTAACCGACGCGGAATACGCGTCTACGAGGCGGATCAACGCTTCGGCGCTTTGACGGAGCCATTCGAGGCTGGGCCCGTCTAAATTCCCGAATTGAGCCGGGCGCCACGAGTAGCCACCCGGTTCAGCCGTGTAAGGCGCGCGTGGCGCCACAATCCAATAATGAGCGGGCAGGTCACGCGCGAAGACCCACATCGAATTTTCATCGCCGGTGATTCCATGGATCATCAGCAGGAGTCGGGGAGCTGAGTCCTTCGACTCCCGAATGCGGAGAGTCCAACCTTCAAATTGAATCAGGTTTGTGTCAGGAACGGTTTGCACGTTTTTGTATCCAATCCAAAATCCCCAGAGATAGAACGATCAAAGCGATGGGTGAAATGCCAGCCAAGAGGCACAGCAGACCCGTCACCGCCGCGCTGGGACCGTAAATAAAGCAGATCAAGCCAGTGCCGACAATCAGCAGAATCAAAACCGCGCCCGCGCCGAGGCGGACGTTAGTTTGCCGCGCGTATTTTCGTAGATCACGTGTCATGTTTATAATCCGATCCTGCGTCTGAAGCGTTTATTCCATGTAAATAACTTTTTCAGTTCAGGCAACACTGCATCCACTGCTTCCTCGCCCTTTCGCACAACCTCATGCACGTCCACGCGATCAAGCGTATCAATATGAGTCACCTGTGGACGAATGATCACATCTGGCTTGTCCACTTCAAGGCGATATTCCGTGACTGCGCGCGTAACAATATCAAATGAACGTAGAAAGATATCAAACGCTTGTCCATATCTCATTTTACCTACTCTTGCGATAAGCCGTAGAGGGAGATTTTCAGGTAATGGGATATTCCATGTTTGGGCGGGATTGCCCATCTCAATTGTCAGCACCACAGCAACCACTGGCAGCTTCGGCACAAGCTCCAGACCATCAACGCGACGCGGCGGCAGTAAGAACACAGGGCAGTTTCAGATCATCGAATGTGCGATTCCCAATCACTTCTTCCAAAAAGACCATTGTGCCAGCCAAGCCAAGGAATGACGAACCGTCATTCGGCGGTTGAGTGTAGAGCTGGGTTTGATCGCGGGATGCAAACATCTCTTCAATTTCATCGGGCGAATATCCCAAGGAATAGAAAACAGCCACAAGCCCGCCAAAACTTGTCCCTGCGATTGCTTTGATATGAAAGCCTTCCTGTGTAAGACGGCGTATGACGCCAATATGTGAGTTGCCTTTTGCGCCCCCGCCGCCGAGGGCGAGGGTGATGTTCATCTTATTTTTCGTCCAACGGGCTGCGAACGGCAAGCCCGCCTCTTTGCAAAACATGAGTGTAGATCATGGTGGTTTTGACATCTTTGTGCCCGAGGAGTTCCTGAACCGTGCGAATATCATAGCCGCTTTCAAGGAGGTGGGTGGCGAAGGAATGGCGGAAGGTGTGCGGAGTCACAGGCTTATCTATTTGGGTCAGGCGGGCGGCTTGCTTAACAGCCCTCTGGAGGTTTGCCTCATTCAGGTGATGACGCTGTTTCACGCCGCGGATGGGATCTGTGGAGAGAACGGGGGCGGGGAAGACGTATTGCCAGGCAAATTCACGGTTGGCATTGGGGTATTTTCGTTCAAGGGCATAGGGAAGGTAGACTGTACCAAAACCCTTCGAGAGGTCAAGATCGTGCTGTGCTTTCACCTGTTGGATGTGCAGGCGCAGTGGTTCGAGCAGGACATCCGGGAACATGGTAACACGGTCATTTTCCCCTTTGCCATCGCGCACAACAATTTGATGATTGGCAAAGTCGAGATCTTTTACACGCAAACGGATCACCTCCATGAGGCGCAGGCCGCCACCATACATGATTTGAGTCATCAATTTATAGATTCCGTCCATTTTCGAGATGACGTTTTTTGCCTCTTGCCTGGAGAGAACGGTGGGGACGCGCCTGGGTTTGGTGGGGCGAATGGGGAGAAGGGCGATTTCATCCAATTTGATATTGAGGACATTGCGATATAGAAAGAGAATCGCGCTGATGGCCTGGTTTTGTGTAGAAGCGGAAACGGTCTTCTGGTTGACGATATAGGTGATGAAATCGTTGATCTCTGCCACGCCCATTTCGCGGGGATGCCGTTTGTTATGGTGCAGGATATATTTTCGCACCCAGGAAATGTATGTCCTTTCGGTACGCAGTGAGTAATGTCGGTTGCGCAGGGTTTCACTGTATTGTTCGAGGAGTTTTTTCCCTGGAGTGGCTGGCGGGATAGGTTGAAGCGAGGCGAGTTTGGGTGTATTTGAGGTTGTCATATTGCTGCAAGACCCGGATATTGATTTTTGAAGGACAGGGTTCTATAATAGTACTGCGGCATTGGAATAGTAGCTTGAATTCCCGATTTTATGTACAGCATCCTGCGGAGAAGTTGGAGTCTGTTTTTTGTCAGAGAAAGGTTCTTAAGCGAAGAGCCTTCGCATATTACCACCAAATTGGAGTCTTAAGCATATACACTTTGGTTAAGACATAGTTAGGCAAATCAGGATGGATAAAGGTGATTAATATGTTTTCCATCATTAAGGACATTTTAGTTGACGCTTTCAAAGAAAAACTCAAGCCCCACATGGGGA
>JAKEFL010000207.1 GCA_022616105.1 Anaerolineae bacterium
CGGTGGTCATGAGTCAATTGTAATATAAAACAATTACCCGTCATTGCGAGGGCTGGTGGTTGAGTAGGCGGTGTTCGTTCGCCGTATCGAAACCCAGCCCGAAGCAATCTCCATCACGGCATGTAAATGCTGTTTGACGCTGCGCGGCTTCGTCAGCCCTATCGGGCTTCCTTGCAACACTTGCACCTGCATGCACACTTGCCCTGGCGGGCAGTGCCAGGGAGTGCAGGTGTGACATAGAGATGCTATGGTATGATTCCCTTTTATGACTACATTCCGCGCTCATTTGCCCAATGGTTTCGATTTACCCAAGCGTCTTGCCCGCCTGAGTGAACTGGCTTACAACTTGTGGTGGACATGGCAGCCTGAATCAGTGCGTCTCTTTGGCCGCCTTGATTACGATCTGTGGGAACGACTCCATCACAACCCGATTCGACTCTTGCGCGAGATCGGCCGCCCGCGTTTGAATCAGGCTGCAAACAACAAAGAATATCTTGGGCTCTTTGATCGCGTGTTCACAGATTTCGATTCATATATGGATCAAACCAAAACCTGGACGAGTCAGACTCACCCTGAATTAAATGCCCGTCCGATTGCATACTTCTCGATGGAATATGGCTTGCATGAAACACTCCCTGTCTATTCGGGCGGCTTGGGTGTGCTGGCTGGCGATCATTTGAAAGAGGCGAGCGATCTTGGCTTGCCGTTGGCGGGCGTTGGGCTCATGTATGCCCAGGGTTATTTCTCTCAACGCATCACCGAAGATGGCTGGCAGGAAGCGCTGAACAATATGCTGGACTTCAGCAGTCTGCCCGCACTCCCTGTTTTGGATGACACTTCGTCTTCGCTCAGTGCAGGGTCTGGCGACCGAATGACTGTGGAAGTTGAATTCCCTGATCGAACCGTGACTCTCGGATTGTGGGAAATTCGCGTTGGACGCGTTCCGCTTTATTTGCTCGATTCAAATCTGGACCCGAACTCTGATTCCGATAAACAATTGACCGCGCGTCTGTATTGGTCTGACCTCGACCGCCGCGTGATGCAGGAAATGCTGCTTGGCGTGGGCGGCGTCCGCGTGTTGCGTGCGTTGGGATATAACCCATCTGTCTGGCATATGAACGAGGGTCATGCGGCGTTCCTCACGCTCGAACGTGCGCGTGAATTGGTCGAAGCTGGGAATACTTTTGAACAAGCAATTGAAAAAACGCGCGGACAAAATGTTTTTACAACGCATACCCCTGTCGCTGCGGGGAACGATGAATTCCCGCTCTGGTTGATCGAAAAATATCTTGCAGCCTTCTGGCCTCAACTCAAAGTGACACGCGAGCAATTCTTTGATATTGCACGGCATCAAATGCCGCAGGGCGAAATGTTCAGCATGGGCATTCTTGCCTTGCGAAATTCAACTGGGCGCAATGGAGTCTCTGAACTTCATGGTCAGGTCGCAAGAAAGATGTGGCATTTCCTCTGGGAGGACAAACCTGAAGCAGAGGTGCCGATCACTCATGTTACAAACGGTGTGCATGTTTCAAACTGGATGGCGCGCCGTCTGAGAATGTTGTTGGATTTGTACCTTGGCAAAAACTGGCTTGAGCATCTTGATGAACCTGATCTATGGTCGAAGCTCGATGAGATTCCTGACTTCGAATTATGGGAGGTACGCCAGCATCTGAAACGCAAACTTGCTTTTTACATGCGCGAGCGTGTGCGTGACCGCTGGAAGCACGGCGGATTTCACCCGGTGCAGGTCGTCTCATCGGGTATCTTGATCAATCCCTACGCGTTGACAATTGGATTCGCGCGCCGTTTCGCTACTTATAAACGCGCCAGCCTTGTCCTGTCAGACGTGGAACGATTGCTCAATATTATCAACCGTCCAAACATGCCTGCGCAAATCATCTTCGCGGGCAAGGCACATCCTGCAGATGAGCCTGGCAAGCAATTGATCCAGCAGGTCTATCGTCAGGTCAAGCGCGCGGAAACAGGCGGGCGAATTGTCTTCCTGGAAGATTACGATATGAACCTGGCGCGTTATCTCGTCCAGGGTGTGGATGTGTGGATGAATACTCCGCGCCGTCCGCTGGAAGCAAGCGGAACCTCTGGTATGAAAGCTGCTCTCAACGGCGCGTTGAACTTTTCCGTATTGGATGGCTGGTGGCGCGAAGGATATAATGGTCATAATGGCTGGGCAATTGGTGAGGACAAGGAACTGGACTCACCAACTGTTCAGGATGCGCAGGATGCTGAGAGCTTATATAACACTCTTGAAAATGAAATCATTCCACTTTTCTATGACCGCGATCAGAGAGAAATCTCTCATGAATGGATCGCACGCATGAAAGAATCGATGAAGACAAACATTCCTCAATTCTCCACCCGCCGCATGGTGAAGGAGTATGTAGAAAAGTTGTATGTGAAGGCATTATCAACCCCCTCTCTTGCTCGCGCTGAGCGGAGCGACAGCGAAGTCGAAGCGGGGAGAGGGCGGGAATGAGGGAGAATTCATTTATGATCCCCGAAATTTCTGTTACCGATCTCTCTGAAAAACTGAAATCACAAGACCAATTCATCCTGCTCGATGTGCGCGAACCCATGGAATTGGATCTCGCCGAAATAACAGATAGCAGGCTTGAGGTCACACCCATGAGCCGATTGGCACAGGAAGGTGTAGAGGCGTTGTCTGAGTCTGCGCGTCAAAAGGATTCAGTGATCTATGTGATGTGTCATCATGGAAATCGCAGTGGACGCGTCGCCGCGTGGCTGGCACAGCAGGGTTGGAAAAATGTCTTCAACGTGCGCGGGGGAATTGATGAGTATGCGCGAAGTATTGATAATTCCGTGGGACTTTATTAGAGAAAGTATACGAGTACACAGGTAAATTATTACAAGAGCGCCTCCCGAAAATTCGGAAGGCGCTCAATCATTTTCACATGTTTACCTATCTACTTCCCTTTACTACATCTGCGGATGCTTATTGAAAACAAACTCCCCATTTCTATAGAACAACTCACCATCGACAAGTATCTCCGAATCAGTTCGCAAATCGCAGATCATATCCCAATGGATGGCGGACTTGTTGTGCGAACCCGTTTCAGGGTATCCCGCGCCAAGCGCCATGTGAAATGTTCCGCCGATCTTTTCATCGAATAGGATGTTTCCTGTGAACTTGTTGATGTCGAAATTTGTGCCAATCGCATATTCGCCCAGGAAACGTGAACCTGAGTCAGACTCAAGCATTTTGAAAAGATAATCCTGATTCTTTTCGGCTTTTGCCTGCTCCACGCGGCCACGGACGAATGTGAGTTCCGCGCCTTCAACAGCCACTCCTCCATAAATTGCTGGATATGTGAATTTCACCCAACCATTCACCGAATCTTCAACGGGTCCGGTATAGATTTCGCCATCAGGCATGTTATATACACCGGTGGAATTCATAAACTTTCTGCCTTTGATCGAAAGTGTCAAATCCACATTGGGTCCACGCATCACAACCTGACTCTTGTTTGCGAGGAAGTCAATCGCTTTTTGCTGACCTGCTGATGTACTGTTCCAATAGGCGATTGGGTCCTCCTCATGCGCATGGACTGCGTTGAAAACAAAGTCTTCATATTCCTTCAGGCTCATGCCTGCATCCTGGGCATAGGCGTCGGTGGGGTAGAGTGTCGTGACCCACTTGAAGGCATTCTCGGCACCGCGTCGCATTTGCGATTCGGTGATCGTGCTTGTTGCTTTGCCGCGTCGCTGTGCTTTGACTGGGTCAATTCTGGTGGTCGCGCGCGTATTCGTCGCTGAATGAATGCGGATCCGGCTTTCGAACTGGTCATAAGCAATTTTATAAAACGTTGGAACAAAATCGAG
>JAKEFL010000208.1 GCA_022616105.1 Anaerolineae bacterium
AGCTAAAATTGTGGACGATTTGATTCTTAACAAAGAGATTCCCCCATTCATCATTGTCACCACCGAAAGCATTGACAGTGATCCGTTCGGCGAAACAATACATAACGAACTGATTCCCGACGTTGAAAGTCAATATCCAGTAATGGCTGACAGGCAATTTCGTGCCGTAGCAGGCGGTTCACTAGGCGGAATTGCGGCTTATCGTCTGGCTTTCCAATATCCTGATACATTTGCCAGCGCGGGGATCTTCGGTGCAGGTGCGATTTCGGGCGAAGAGGAACAGATCAATTCGTGGCTATCAGCTATGAACGATGGAAACCGCGTGCGCGTCTTCATGGACTGCGGCGATGAGGATGCTCTCATGCTGGATCGCGCAGAGGTGATGAAATCCCTGCTTGACGAGGTTCGCGTGGAAAATCAACTCCATATTGGCAATGGAGGGCATAATTACACGTATTGGTTAAGTAATTTTGAAATGTACCTTAAGTGGATGAGTAAAGATTGGAAATAGCAGAAGAATGTATCAGACCTTGACCTTCTCCTCCACATAATCACACCATTCCTCATATTTCGCAAGCTTGCCGCGGATCGCGTCATGATAAACATTCTGTATCTCGCGTGTGACTTTGCCCGATTTACCATCCCCAATGGTACGGAAATCTATTTCGCAAAGACCGATCACTTCCGCGGCAGTGCCACAGACGAAGACCTCATCAGCATTATAGAGTTGGTCACGTGAGATTGGTGCTTCGGTCACTTCATAACCCAAATCATTCGCAATCGTGTAGATCGACTGGCGCGTGATCCCCTCCAGTACAGGCGCGGTGGAGGGTGTGAAGATTTTGCCCTTTCGCACCATAAACAGATTCTCACCGGTACATTCGGCAATGTATCCCTGCGGGTCGAGCATGATAGCTTCTTGAAAACCAAGCCGTTCTGATTCAGTTTTCGCAAGGATGCTGTTTACATAATTGCCCGCGATCTTTGCCTTGGTCATGCTCACATTGGGGTGATGGCGTGTATACGAGGAGATGTTGGCGCGAATGCCTTTCGCCAGCGCTTCGTCACCCAGATAATTCTTCCATTCCCAAACAGCGATCATCACAGCAGGCTTGCCCGCGTCAATGTTCAGATTCCACGCGCCTCCTGTCAAATACAACAATGGTCGAATGTAACATTCAGAAAATCCATTTGCCCTCACAGTTTCCTTCACAGCCTGTGTGATGTCATTCCCCGTATAGGGCAAATTGCGGAACCCAAAGATCTCAGCCGATTCGATCAAACGCTCAGCATGTTCGCGCAGACGAAAGACAGCAGGACCTTTATCCGTTTTGTAGGCGCGAATGCCCTCGAAGACTGCTGCACCGTAATGCAACGCGGCAGTCAACATGTGAACGGTGGCTTTTTCAAACTCCACCAGCTCCCCATCCTTCCAGATAAATTTTGATTCCATGCCCATAAGATTTTCTCCTTTTCTATTTTCGCGCTGAGCGGAGGGACTGTGCTCGTTAGTCCCGTAGACGAAGCGCAAGCTGTACTTGCAACTCGTCCTTCGACTGCGCTACACTCCGCTCAGGACGTAGATTATATATGTTTGATAATCTCATCCGTCATCTGACGGGTTGTCAACTTGCCGCCGATATCCGCAGTACGCGCGCCAGCGGTGATGGTTTCACCCACTGCGTTTTCAATGGACATCGCTTCGGCTTCCAATTTTAGTGAATATCGCAATAGCAACGCACAAGACAATATTGTACCAATTGGATTTGCGATTCCCTTGCCTGCAATGTCCGGCGCAGACCCATGAATCGGTTCATAAAGTCCCATGCGCGTGTCATGGGATAACCCGACACCTGCTTCCGATAAACTGGCGGAGGGCAACATCCCCATCGACCCCGCCAATACAGACGCCTCATCTGTGAGAATGTCGCCAAACATATTTTCTGTGACGATTACATCCATCCATGCAGGACCAGTAATCAACTTCATGGCCGCGGTATCCACCAGCATATGCTCCAACTCCACATCAGGGTTATCTCTTCCAACTTGGGTTGCAAGCTGTCGCCACAAACGTGAAGATTCAAGCACATTTGCTTTATCCACAGAGGTGACTTTCTTCTTTCTTCCACGCGCAAGGTTGAAAGCTAATTCCATCACGCGGCAGATTTCGTAATCATAATATTCAAGCGTATCCACCGCGCGTTCCCTGCCATCTTTCATCTCTCGCATTTTGGGTTGACCGAAATACAAGCCACCTGTCAATTCGCGCACAACTAGGATGTCCACATCTTTAAGTTTCTCTGGCTTCAACGGAGAAGAGTCTATTAATGCAGGATGCACTTTGACAGGGCGAAGATTTGCAAACACACCGAGTCCTTTGCGGAGCGCTAGTAATCCACGCTCAGGTCTGTCTTTGGCGTTCGGGTCATCCCATTTCGGTCCACCGACCGCGCCAAGCAGAACTGCGTCTGACGCTTTACAATCGGCGAGGGTTTCGTCAGTGAGCGAGGAACCGTATTTATCAATCGAGCAGCCTCCCATCAGGCGTTCGTTGTAATTGAAGATGTGACCAAACTTACTAGCGATCACATCCAGCACGCGCACAGCTTCGCCGACCACTTCGGGTCCAATTCCGTCACCAGGGAGGAGGGTGATGTTGAATTTCATTCATGTTCCTTATTCGCGCTGAGCGGAGCCGCACGCTATTTGTGCGGCGCAGACGAAGCGCATTTTAATAAGCAACTTGCGCTTCGTCTACGGGACTAACGAGCATAGTCCCTCCGCTCAGCGCGAAGTAATCAATGCGCCACCATCAAACCATATTCCATCGAGTCCGCCAGCGCGCGCCAGGAGGCTTCGATAATATTTGTGCTCGCGCCGACTGTGCTCCAGCGGGTGGTGCTGTTGCGCGTGTCGATCAAAACGCGGGTAATGGCTTCCGTGCCATGATCTGAATCCAAGATACGGACTTTGTAATCGGAGAGATGAAAATCAGCGAGTTGTGGATAATAACTAAGCAAGGCTTTTCGCAAGGCATTATCCAACGCGTTGACGGGACCATTCCCTTCCGCAGCAGTATGAAGCAGTTCACCCTGCACTTTCACTTTGACCATTGCCTCGGCAAAGATGCCGCGTCCCTGACGATGCTCGACGTTGACAAAAAAGTCTACAAGCTCAAACGGAGGCTTGTAGCCATATTCCTGTCGCTTCAACATCAAGGTCACAGAGGCTTCTGCAGCCTCAAAAGAGAAGCCGCGTGCTTCCAATTCCTTGATGTCGTTGAGCACGGGAAGAACCTCCTCGTCTTCCACTTCCACGCCGTGTTCTTCGGCCTTGCTTAATAAGTTGCCTCTGCCTGAAAGATCCGAAACAACAACTCGCATCTTGTTGCCAACTAATTCAGGTTCAACATGCTGATAGGATTTCGCGGAACGTCGCATCGCGGCGACGTGTACTCCTCCCTTGTGTGCAAACGCAGATTTACCGACGAACGGAAGATGCTCATCAGGAGTGATGTTCGCAACTTCCGCGACAAAATGTGAAAGATCATATAACTTGCTGATATTGCCCTCTGGTAAACATTTATAACTCATCTTGAGTTCGAGGTCTGCCATAATTGAGATCAGGTTCGCATTGCCGCAGCGTTCGCCAACTCCATTGATCGTTCCCTGTACTTGAATCGCACCTTCTCGAATCGCAGTTAATGAATTGACTACTGCACACTCCGAGTCGTTATGAGTGTGGATTCCGAATGGATGGTTAAGAGCGGGCTTAAGTTCGCGGATAATGCATTCCACTTCCCAGGGTAATGTCCCACCGTTGGTGTCGCATAAGACAACAATCTCTGCGCCGCCGCGAATTGCCGCTTGCAAAGTTTCGAGCGCGTAGGACGAATCTGCTTTGTAGCCATCGAAGAAATGCTCAGCGTCATAAATCACGCGCTTGCTATTGGCTTTGAGATATGCAACAGATTGCTCGATGATGCGCAAGTTATCTTCGAGGGTTGTGAGCAAAACTTCCTTGACGTGAAGAGTCCATGTCTTGCCGAAGATAGTGCAAACCGGCGTTTGAGAATCGAGTAAAGCTTTGATATTAGCATCATCTTCGGGTCCGCCCTTGACACGGCAGGTAGAGCCGAATGCTGCGATGAGTGCATTCTTCCATTGCATATTACGGGCACGCTCGAAGAATTCAACATCTTTCGGGTTAGACCCGGGCCAGCCGCCTTCGATGAAGGCAACACCAAGTTCATCCAGTTTTTGCGCAATGCGGATTTTGTCGTTGCTCGAAAGCGTAAAGCCTTCAGATTGTGTCCCGTCACGGAGGGTAGTGTCGTAGATTTGTATTTGTTGCATAGTTAATCCTACTCAGCCACAGAGACCACAGAGTCCTTTGAGTTTTTTCCTCAGAGTCTCTGTGCGCTCTGTGGCTATTTAAGTTTCGCTTCGTATATGGCAATCTCTTTTTCAAAACCCAAGATATAACCAAGTTCATCAACACCGTTGAGCAAACAGGTTTTGTTGAATGGATCAATGGGAAATGTGACAGAACCATTTGGGAACGTCAGCGTTTGAGATGCAAGATCAACTGTAAGTTCCGCGTTCGGAATTTCTTCGATCAAATCAAACAACATTTTATGCGTCTCTTCATCCACGACGATTGGAATCAGTCCATTCTTGAGCGAGTTGCTGCGGAAGATGTCTGCAAAAGATGTACTGATGACTGCACGAAATCCATATGCAGTGAGTGCCCACGGCGCGTGCTCACGACTCGAGCCGCAGCCAAAGTTGTCTCCTGCCAGTAAGATTTGCGCGCCCTTTGACTCAGGTCGGTTCAAAACGAAATCGGCTTTTGGTGTGCCGTCAGCGTTATGACGCCAATCAGCGAAGAGATTATCGCCCATGCCATTTTTGTCGGTGGCTTTGAGGAAACGCGCAGGGATAATCTGGTCTGTGTCAATGTCGTTGACAGGAAGAGGCGTCACGCGAGAGGTAAGTGTTGTGAATTGAGCCATTTCGATTTCCGATTTAGGATTGACGATTGACGATTTACGATTGACGATTATTGATTATGTCCGCTGGTTGAGACGCAAGCAGTCGAAACCAGCAATAACAAGTAAATTCAGTAAATCACAGGTTTGTCATTCTGAGGAGCCAGCGTTCTTCTGGCGACGAAGAATCTCTTGTAATTTCAGCCGAGACTCTTCGCTCGCAAC
>JAKEFL010000209.1 GCA_022616105.1 Anaerolineae bacterium
CAAGCCTCGGTCATACAGCCATCTCTGCGCTTCGCAACCCTCTCAGTCTGCTCGGCAGGCTGGACGATCTCGCACAGGATATAGAAAGCATGCAGTTGAGTGAAAAAGTATGGAAAATTATCGATCGAACGGTTGCGACACTTGGTGCATCTCATGCCTTATCGGACCGGCTCACGCGCATCGCCTGCGAATATTGCGGGTCGGCAAACCCGCTTGGGGAAGGTAATTGCCTCGCATGCGGAGCCCCATTAGGAGACCTACACCCTACCACCTGCTTCAAATGTGGATTTGTGGTCACTCTCCATGAAGTCACTTGCCCGAATTGCAGCCAAAAATTGCGATAATCTATGGGCGCTTTCTGCGATAATATGTTATATTGAAATATGTTATATTGAAACTGTAAGATTGGCATCTTGCAGATTTTTCGTCTCGCCTCTATAATATTTGAAACCCATAAATTGAGTTTGAGGGCTTTCTATGAAGCTAAGACTTGACCAACTGGAAGCAAATTTACAGAAACTTGTCGAGGACCAATTAGCTGGGATTCTACCGGGTCTAAAACTGGAAGACCGCGTTATTCAGCATCTTGCAACTGCTCTAAGGGAAAACGTCATCCAGCAAAAGGATGAAAGCGCCATTGCTCCAGACACATTCACATTGATCGTTGCTACCGACACTTCTCCAATGTGGAAGGAAGAACGCATCATAGATGCTCTAAAGAATATCATTACAACCGCGGGGAAAGATGTGGGGTTAAAATTCACGACACAACCGACAATTAACATCACGACAGATGATACTTTTTCTGCTGACGAAGTGAGGGTGGTCGCAACACATAAACTGGAGCCTGTAGCTGAAACCCAGGGGATGCAAACGTCCCTTTACAACGAAGAACCGGGCGAGGGCGAAAATATCCCCGAAAATGCATTCCTCATTATTGAAGGCGTAAAGGTACATCAACTTTCTGATTCTGTTGTCAACATTGGCCGCAGGCTGGAGAACCAGTTGGTGATCGATGATCCGCGTGTTTCGCGAAACCACGCCCAACTGCGCGCCATCAAAGGCCGTTTCGTTCTATTTGATTTGAATTCAACCGGTGGGACCTTTGTGAATGGTCAGCGTACCAGTCAGACCGTTCTCTATCCGGGTGATGTTATTTCGCTGGCGGGTGTTGCATTGATCTTCGGGCAGGATAATCCACCTCCCCGCCTCGATTCTGACGCATTATCCGGCGAAACCGAGCCCGGCGCAAGCGAAAGACCAACCGCAACAGTCGATCAGAATACTGTGGATATCAAAACCGACAGCCTTAAATTTAGATTCAGGGAAGAAAAACCTCCTAAATGATCGCGACCGTTGTCCTTGCCTTGCGATTTGCCTTGGCAATTGCACTGTACGCATTTCTGGGGTGGGCACTTTTTACTCTTTTGCAGGAACTTAAACAACAGGGGAACAAATTATCAACGCAAAAAAAACCCAGCATTACCATATTCGTCAATATTGAAAAAAAAAGGGAAAGCCAGCGGTACTTCACCCAGACTGAAATCATCATCGGCCGCGATACACATTGTGATCTCTCGGTGATGGATGAGACTCTATCTGCACATCATGCCCGCATTACATACCATCACGGTCAATGGTGGCTTGAGGATCTCAACTCGAGGAATGGAACGTTCCTCAACCGTGAAAAATTAAATACGCCTGCTGTAATCATCACTGGCGATCAATTCAAGTGTGGGAATACCCTCTTCGATATCCGTGTGGATACTGATGATGCCGTCCCTGAGAATTCAACCTAGAATCGGAGGTCTTCGATGACCGAACAAGTGATCCTCGCAATGATCGGTGGCTCCGGGCTTTATGAAATGCCAGGGTTAAGCAATGCGCAGGAATACAACATCGATACACCCTTTGGAAAGACCAGTGCACCGATCGTGGTCGGCAATTTGGAAGGTGAACGAGTTGCCTTTCTCGCGCGGCACGGAATTGGCCATCATATTACGCCGAGCGAGGTCCCTTATCGTGCAAACATCTATGCTCTCAAGTCATTGGGTGTACAGCGTATTGTCAGCATCAGTGCATGTGGATCGTTGAAAGAAGAATTAGCACCCGGGCATATTGTGATACCCGATCAAATATACGACAACACGCATGGACGAGTTCGTTCGTTTTTTGGTGAGGGCATGGTCGCACATGTCAGCGTGGCAGACCCATTTTGTGTTGATCTTTCTGATCAATTGGAATCAGCTGTCAGCGCGGCAGGAGGCGTGGTACATCGCAACGGGGCGTTCATTACGATAGAAGGTCCTCGTTTTTCGACGAAGGCAGAATCCAATACATATCGTTCATGGGGAATGTCCATTATCGGGATGACAGCCTCCCCTGAGGCGTTTCTCGCACGTGAAGCTGAAATTTGTTACGCGACAATGGCTCATGTCACAGATTATGACGTCTGGCATGTAAGCGAGGCGCCCGTGACCGTTGAAATGGTCATTCAAACTTTAAATAAGAACACAGCCCTCGCCCAGGAGTCAGTGCGAGTGCTGGCAGGCAATCTAAAACATGAAAGGCACTGTGAATGTGGTCATGCGCTGGCATCGGCATTGATCACACGAAAAGATGTTGTTCCTCCCCAGACCCGCCAGAAACTGGATTTATTGGTCAATAAGTATTTATAGAAAGAGGTTTAGAAATTGTAGTAACCGCTTCGCGTCCGTCGTTCGGCTATGAAGCGACTGACCCCACAGGAACACGTCGTAGAGTCCTCACGACGGATGATACTGATAGAATATGAACCGAGTCACACAAAGCAACCTGCTGAAAATAGCGGCTGTCTTCTTGGTTTTGCAAACGCTGATCATGACCCTCTCGCCGGGCGTGCGCGCCCGCACATGGGAGACTGATTATCGCTGGTCACAATGGGTTGCCCTCGCAATTTGGGGATTCTTTACCTGGCGCGCGCATGGAGCGATCTTAAAGCGCCTGCCAGATGCAGATCCATATTTGTTCCCTGCTGCTGCACTTTTAAGTGGATGGGGATTGCTTACTGTATGGCGTCTCGATTCTACCTTTGGTGCGCGCCAGGCGATCTGGCTGGGGATAAGCATGCTCGTCCTATACCTCGGAACGCGCCTCCCCACTACATTGGATTCTCTTCGCAAATACAAATACCTGCTTTTGACCGCAGGTTTGATGCTTACAGGTCTGACACTTTTCTTCGGAACCAATCCACTTGGATATGGTCCGCGTTTGTGGCTTGGCTGTTGTGGTGTTTTCTTTCAGCCCTCTGAACCGCTAAAACTTTTGCTTGTTGCTTATCTCGCCGCGTATCTCGCAGATCGACTCCCTATTCGCTTGGGCGCGCTTCCGCTGCTATATCCCACTCTGCTATTGAGCGGCATTGCGATTCTCCTGTTATATTTTCAACGCGATCTAGGCACTGCATCAATTTTTTTAGCTCTGTACACAAGCATCATCTATCTGGCAACGCAGCGCAGACGGGCGGTCCTGGTCAGTGTGGGGTTTCTTGTATTCGTTGGCGTTGCCGGCTACTATTTTGTGGATATCGTCCGCGCTCGCATCGACTCGTGGCTCAACCCATGGGATGATCCCAGTGGAGGTTCGTATCAGATTATCCAGTCATTGATGGCGATCGCGAACGGTGGGCTTGAAGGACGGGGACCAGGTTTAGGAAGTCCGGCACTCGTGCCAGTTGCGATTTCAGATTTTATCTTTGCAGCGATCGCTGAAGAGACCGGTCTTATGGGGACCGTGGGCTTAATTGCACTTTTCGGCTTGATCCTCTCTCGCGGTTTGCGCATCGCCCTTCGTGCCCCAAACCTTTTCCGCCGCTTTTTCGCAGCAGGCATCTCGGCATACATTGGCATTCAGGCACTATTAATTATGGGGGGCAACTTGCGTCTCCTTCCGTTGACCGGCGTAACACTTCCGTTCATTTCTTATGGCGGATCCTCCTTATTAACTTCGTTTATCGCGTTGCTTTTTCTTCTACTCATTAGCAATCATTTGGATGAAGAACCCGCGCCGCTTCCACGTCCACGACCGTATCTCGCGTTTGGCGTCTTCCTATCGCTGGGGTTATTCACCGCCGCATTAACAAATGGATGGTGGGCAATCGTACGTGGACCTGATCTGCTAATGCGAACAGACAACTCCCGGCGTGTCATTGAAGACAATTATGTAATACGCGGCATGCTGCTCGATCGCGCAAATATCATTATCAATTCAACCGAAGGTGAGACCGGCAGTTATACGCGGATCTATAAATATCCAGACCTTGCATCTGTGGCGGGATATAACCATCCAGTTTACGGACAGGCTGGGCTTGAGTCTTCACTTGATGAATATCTGCGCGGCTTAAAAGGCAACCCTGCCTCCGCTATATGGTGGAATCACCTGCTTTATGGCATGTCACCAGAGGGACTGGATGTGCGCTTGAGCATCGACCTGTATCTTCAATATCGCACCGATCAATTGATGCTCGATCATCACGGTGCTGCGATTTTGCTGAACGCGGCCAGTGGAGAAATATTTGTCATGTCGTCGCATCCCACATTTAATCCAAATCAACTCAATGAGATCGGACCAAAATTGAACCAAGATCCCAACAAGCCCCTTATCAATCGCGCAGTACAAGGACTCTATCCGATTGACTCTCTGGTCAACCCGTTCGCAATTGCCATTCATGACAAAGAAACTCTCGACGAAGATGAACTTAAAAACACTTACGAGGCGCTTGGTTTCTATCGCGCTCCCCAATTGAGAATACAAGTTGCAGAACCGCTATTAAATGCGGAAGTCAAAGATTTGCATGTTTCACCACTGCAAGTTGCCCTGGCATCTGCGGCATTGAGCAATCATGGAACTGTTCCTGCGCCTAGGATTGCGACCGCGGTGAACACGCCTGAGGAGGGATGGATCGTGCTTCCAGCGTTGGGAACGTCATTTACTGGGATTCAGGCCTCGGCGGCGGATGAGACGGCAGAATCCCTGATAGTGGATGGTGAAAGCTATTGGGCACATACAGGAAGTGCAAAGGGAGCTGATTCAACTGTCACGTGGTTTATCGCAGGCACGCCTCCGAACTGGCAGGCAACGCCCATGGTCGTAGTTGTCCTCCTGGAAGAGGACAACGCGCGGCTGGCTGAGTGGATCGGGCGGGAATTACTTGTTGACGCGATGAATCCATAGAAGTAAGATGCCTCGCAGATGATCTGCGAGGCATCTAAAGGTTCTCTTCTCAAATAGATTTACATACCCTGGTCTTGATCTTTTGCACCATATCCGGGCCCGCCTTTGAAGAAATCGTAGTTGGGTTTGATATCGGCAGTGAGATCAAGCACTTCACCAGCTTCCAACTGTCGGGCGTTATCAAGCACGATTTTTCCGCCATGATGATTGGTCCCCTCGAAATGACCGGTCAGCCCCACATTGACGATATATTCGCCGCCTTTTGCAGTATATGCCGAAGGAACTTCATCTTCGGGGAAAATGGCAGCAAACGGACATTCCGGAACGCACGCGCCACAGTCAATGCAGGTATCAGGGTCAATATAAATCCAGGGCCATTCTTCGATCGGTTGTCCAGGTATCATACATTCGACAGGACAAACATCAATGCAGCCGCGGTCGCGAACGCATAAACTCGTAATAATATGTGTCATGCAACATCTCCTTGCTAGAACTGTATTACGCTAAGTGCCTCTATTATAACTTGCTTCCAAGTCTATGCAAGGTGCCTATTTAACTGATGCTAATTATTTATATTTCTCTGCAACAGCATCCCAATTGACCACATTCCACCAGGCGGCGATGTAATCGGGCCTGCGGTTCTGGTAGTTCAGATAGTACGCGTGCTCCCAGACATCAATACCAAGAATAGGAGTCGTCCCATCAGACAGTGGGTTATCCTGGTTTGCTGTGGAAACTACAGACAGGCCGCTATCCTTTTTAACCAACCATGCCCAGCCAGATCCAAAGCGCGTCGTTGCGGATTTCGTAAATTCCTCCTTGAACACGTCAAACGACCCGAAAGCTGAGTCAATTGCCTTAGCCAATTCTCCACTGGGAACGCCGCCCGCTTTGGGTCCCATAATTTCCCAGAATAGGTTGTGATTATACGTGCCGCCGCCATGGTTGCGGACAACTGTGCGGACAGCCTCAGGTACAGCATTCAAATCACCCAACAGATCTTCCAGCGATTTACCAGCCAGCTCAGGTGTCTTTTCAACAGCACCATTTAGAGTTGTAATATAGGTATTGTGATGTTTCGTATGATGGATCTCCATCGTGCGCGCGTCGATGTGTGGTTCCAACGCATCGTATGCATATGCAAGTTTTGGAAGTTCAAAAGCCATTTCTATCTCCTTTAAGATTTGATGATCTGCCTCCCCCATCCTGGCAGATTGTTATGAATACCGCCGTTAAAAATTGTAGTACTGTGAGAGGCGCATGTCAAGAAAGATATTCAAAGTTTAATCGCGCTGAACGGAGGGTTGAGACGCTTTGCGTCGAAACCCGTAGTCGAAGCGTGGGTGAGTGTGGAAATCTCTAATTTATTGACTCACCATGCGCACGGACGAATTCCTCACCGCGCATCTTTAACGCTAAGTCGCAAAGTTCTTATTCATTGCGGCTTGGAGCCTTTGCGTTGAGAAAAAGTATTTTCCATCTAAAAACAGTACAACCAACATTACTTAACATGCGCTTCACTCTTGCGCAGATGCGCAGTTCTCGATTATCCTTACGCACATGAGCAAAGGACGACTCGAAGCGTTTAGTGACGGTGTCATCGCCATTCTCATCACCATTATGGTGTTGGAATTCAGCGTGCCGCATGGTGCAGACCTTGCCGCATTAAGCGAACTGACACCGATATTTCTTAGCTATGTGCTGAGTTTTGTTTTCCTCGGCATTTATTGGAACAATCACCATCACTTATTGCAGGTGGCAAAACAGGTAAATGGAAATGTATTGTGGGCAAACCTGCATCTGCTCTTCTGGTTGTCGCTTGTTCCTTTTGTGACAGGCTGGATGGGGGAGAATAATTTTGCGCAGTTGCCTGTTGCACTCTATGGTATTGTACTGTGGATGTCAGGATTCGCTTATTACATTCTCGCGCAGACACTTATTTCGCTTCACGGAAATGACTCACTGTTGGCAACTGCACTCGGCAGAAAGATCAAAGAGATCACCTCATTGGTCTGCTACACGATTGCAATCCTATTTTCATTCATCAGCACTGGCATCTCTCTTGCGATCTATGTGTTTGTTGCATGTATGTGGCTCGTCCCCGATAAACGGATTGAGCGGACACTGGATCGATAAACACATCTTATGATCCATTCACAGCAAGGAGTGACAGGATGAAATCAAAATACATCGCCCTCACATCCACTCTCTTCATCGTTGCTTGCGGAACGTTGACACAAGCACCTGACACACAAGCAACTTCTATTCCTAATATTCCTAGCACAGAGGAACCCGCGCCATCTCCTGCCGAGATGATTACAACGGAACCAGTCACAGACCCAAACTACTTCCGCGATGATTTCGATTCTACTCTCGGTTCAGGTTGGCAGTGGCTGCGTGAAGATCCCAGCAACTGGAGTCTCAGTGCAGTCCCGGGCGCCTTACAGATTAACGTAGATGGCGGACAAGTCAGCGATGAGACGATACGAAATTTGCTTTTGCGACAGGCACCCACAGGGAACTTCCAGATCGAAACCAAAATCACTTTCAGGCCAGAAGCAGATTTTCAGTTTGCCGGGCTTATCATCTATGAATCTCCTCCAAACATTATTCAGGTGGGACGCGCCTTTTGTGACATCCCTGATGTATGCGTCGGTGAGGGATTGTATGTTGATTACTACAACAACGGAAACTTTGTCACGCCCAACTTTGCTGCCGTTTATACAGAAAATGATGTGTACCTCCGCCTGCTCCGCCAGGGTGATACATACACATTCCAAAGCAGCTCAAACGGAAGCGAATGGATATTACGCGGTGGGACGGTCAGCACGATGAATCCGATTCAAGTCGGACTGGTAGCGGGTCAGAACACAGTTGGCTTGATCCCCGCCCTGTTCGATTACTTTGAAGTCCGGAGCCTGCCATAAAACATGACTCCCAATGCTCAAGACAAATCAACTAAAAACAATGGCTCTTTTACTAACAGACAAAGATCGCGAAATGCTGCGCGCGGATTATGGAGCCGCGACGAAAATGGCAATGTCCATTCTCGTTCGCATGGCTGAAGTTTCCAATGCAAGCGAACTGATTGATATCAGCGGAGCACATATTGACAGCACTGTCTACATCGGCGATGCAGGGCTTGAATTCGCAGAGCGTCTCGCGAGTTTGGGTGCAAAAGTTTCTGTGCCAACCACACTTAACGTGAGCGGGCTTGACGAACATCATTGGCAGGAATGGGCAGTACCGTCAGAATGGGCGAAGCAGGCGCATCGTCAGATGATCGCGTATCAAAGCATGGGGACAATTCCAACCTGGACGTGCGCTCCTTACCAAACAGAGACAAGATCGTCGTTTGGTCAGCAAATTGCCTGGGGGGAGTCAAACGCAATCGTGTTCGCCAACTCAGTCCTGGGCGCGCGAACGGAACGTTATCCTGATCTGTTCGATATCTGTTGCGCCATCACAGGCCGGGCTCCAAATATCGGCTTACATCGTACAGAAAACCGCGCAGGTGAGTTGCTTTTGGATGTAAAGGGGATTCTAGAAACAGTTCAACTCAGGGACGATTTTTACCCAATCCTTGGTCACCTGATTGGCAAGATTTCCATTGACCGGATCCCTGTTATAGAGGGGATATGTATCATTCCAAGTGAGGATCAACTCAAAGCGTTGGGCGCGGCGGCTGCCACATCCGGCGCGGTGGCGCTGTTTCACATGATCGGCATCACACCAGAGGCTTCAACCCGAAAAGCGGCATTCCAGGGCAAGGAACCCAAAGAGTCGATCACAATAACAATGGACATGCTGCGTGAAGCTCGCCGCGAACTTACGCATACAGATGATGAAAAATTGGATATGGTTGTGCTGGGCAGTCCACATTTTTCACTGGCTGAATTTAAACAACTCGCCCGTCTTGTTGCGGGCAAACGAAAAAACAAAGATATAAAGTTTTTAGTCACGTCCAGCAGAGCCATGACCCAGCTTGCAAAACAGGCCGGCTTTCTTGATCCGCTCGAAACCTTTGGCGCACAACTCACTGTGGATACCTGCATCCTCACGACTCCGATGCTGCCGGCTGAAATGAAATACTTGATGACTAACTCTGCGAAGTTCGCATATTACACACCCGGTTTACTCAATAAAAAAATTACCTTTGGTAGTTTAAGAGATTGCGTCGATTCAGCGATTGAAGGCAGAGTCATACGAGATGAATCGGTATGGACCAATTGACCATTTCAGGCAAGCCTGTCATTTCAGGTTCAGCCAAGGGAATTGCGCTGGTGAGTTCAGAGCCGCTTTCATTCTGGGGTGGTTATGACTGGAAAAGCGGTGAGATTACAGACCGCAGGCATCCACTTTCGGGGTTGAATGCAAAAGGGAAAATTTTAGCTATTCCATTTACACGCGGCTCCTCCACAACCACTGCTGTACTACTTGAAGCAATTCGCGCCGAAACCGCCCCTAGTGGAATCATTACGACAGGGACTGATTTTTTCTTCGCACTTGCATCCGTCGTTGCGGATGAACTTTATACCAAATCACTACCTCTGGTTGCGGTTTCAGAATCAGACTTTGGACGCTTGCAAACAGGCGATCAGATTGAAATCAATGATGACGGGACAATTACAGTTCAACGATAAAGGAAAACAGACATGCTCAAATTTGAGTCTGCTTTGAATTTCCATCCACCCACTGACTGGCTCAAAATAACGACGATCGATACACATACCGCTGGTGAGCCTTTCCGCGTGATCGTAGATGGCTTCCCGGAATTGAAGGGAAACACCATTCTCGAACGCCGGCGTTACGCAAAAGAACATTATGACCATTTAAGAACAGCATTGATGTGGGAACCGCGCGGTCACGCCGATATGTATGGTTGCATCCTCACACCACCTGTTACGCCGAATGCTGATTTTGGAATATTGTTCATTCACAATGAAGGATTCAGCACCATGTGTGGGCACGGTATCATCGGTATCACAACGGTTGTCCTTGAAACAGGCATGATGCAGATGATTTCACCCATCACACCAATTAAGATTGACAGCCCAGCCGGATTAATCACAGCATATGCACATATTGAAAATGACCATGTCAAGAGTGTCTCATTCCACAATGTTCCATCGTTTGTCGCTGCGTTGGATGAAGTGATAAATGTCCCTGAACTGGGAAAGGTGCGATATGATCTGGCATTCGGTGGCGCGTTCTATGCTTATGTAAATGCCAGCGATGTGGGACTCACCTGCTCTCCTAAAGATTATCGTCCATTGATCGAAAAAGGGATGGCAATTAAGAGGGCAATCATGAGAGACCGTCCTATTGTGCATCCATTTGAGGAAGACCTCGGATTTCTATATGGCACGATTTTCGTCGGACCCCCAACGGAAGATGGCTCGCACAGTCAGAATGTGTGTATCTTCGCGGAAGGCGAGGTGGACCGGAGTCCGACCGGCACAGGCGTCAGCGGAAGATTGGCAATCCATCATCGCCGAGGAGAAATCAAAGTGAATCAACAAATCGTTATTGAAAGTATCATTGGGAGTAAATTCACTGGAAAGGTTGTTCAAGAAACAACATTCGGACCGTACGCGGCAATCATCCCTGAGGTCGAAGGCAAAGCTTATCTCGTGGGAAGAAATGAGCTTTGGATCAATCCCGAAGACCCACTAACAAATGGATTCATTTTGAGATAAATCATGGCTCCTCAACTGAGTCCGCGTACGAAACAATTGGTCGAAATATTCTTCAGCCAAAAAGATACAGCTGAAGCGTCTCAATGGCTGGAGGAAGAGTGTGGCAACAATCTCCCCTCCTGTGGTCAACAAGATGAATATGGAATGGAACGTATCCGCTTTGCAGCGATCAAACTCAGCAAAGGTAATTTGCTCAAATTGCTTAAAGCAATCGATGAAGCCCGAATGGATTGGCGCGACCTGTTAATGGCAGCAGATTTTGGCTTCGATGTCAACGCGCATGAAAATTGGGTAAAGGATATCCTAGGGAAAATATGAAACTCCCGTCGCATCTTTATCTTGAAGGACTTGGGATTCCATACCAAGCGCGCAGTTTTCCGCCTGAAACTGAAAAAGGCGCGGCAAATGTCGCGAGTGTACTGGGTTTTGCAGAACGACAGGCAGTGAAGACCTTGATCTTTCAGGTGGACACGGGAGAACGTGTATTAGTTATGCTTGGCGGTGACCAGAATGCAATTTCTGGAAACCTCAAAAAAGCGATTGGCTCGCGCAACATCCAGATGGCATCGCCCGAAATTGTCAAAGAAACGACCGGGTATGTTATCGGCTCCATCCCCGCTTTTGGCTGGCAGCCGCCTGGATTCCGATCCTTCCTCGAGGCGAGTCTCGTTAACGAACCGATCCTCGGCACCGGCGCGGGTCAATGGGGTGAAGAGATCATGATCACACCCGAATATCTGATCAAAGCGAGTAAGGCAATCGTAGTGAATTTGACGGATCGCGACAAGCCAGTATAATCCGATAATTCAAAAAGACTCAAGAGGAGTTCAAATGACTGAACGCAGAAAAGAAACACGCGAGAAAATGACGGCGTTCACGCCAGTCTACGATCAGCATCCAAGAACGCTCCTGGGTTATCTTGCAGACTTAACTCCGCATGGCGCTCAGGTCAGTGGCGAAAAGCCCCTGCAAGTAGACAGGCATGGAATTTTGGGAATTGAATTTCCAGAACACCTGATTGATATTAACCCATCCCATATTACCATTCCTGCTCGTGTGGTGCGCTGCAAACAGGATGAAATAAACCCTGCATACTATAACATTGGGTTTGAATTTACCGAAGTCAAGCCTGAAAATGCGAGAGTGATCGAAGCGATCCTGAAAAGATATCATTTTTAGATGATAAATTCAGCCTGCACATCTGCACATACTGCCAGGGAGTACAAGTGTAGTATCCAATCATCAATTTGATGAGATTTAGGATAACTGCATTCAAAACCAAACTGATGGAAAGGGATATTCACCATGTTCATGGCAATCAGCAGCAGTCACACTGGCACCCATAGCGTCCCTCTTGCGATCAGTTGTTTGAATACAACAGGTCCCGTCCTGGAAATGGGCTGCGGACTCTATTCAACCCTCATGCTTCATACGATATGCGCGAAACAAGGACGACGGCTTCATACTGTAGACCACACCTTATCGTGGCTTAAAAAATTCATGCATCTGGAGACGCAGTTCCACACGTTTGAGCATCTTACCTGTGGCTCATTAAATGTGACCATCTATGAATTCATGTACAGACTTTCTCCGCACTGGTCGAAAAAGATCGACGAATCCTGGGATCAAGTAGGGAATGGGGATCGCTGGGGTTTGGTGTTTCTCGATCAACTCCCCCTGAGCAGGCGGGTAAAAGATATAAAAAGACTGCGAGCCTCAACAGATGTCTTCGTAATACACAATACAAATATGCTGGGCAACTGGTTATCGGAATTCTGGCCCTATCTCAAAACATTTACGTACACTTATATCTTCCCTGCGTTCCCTGCGACCGCGGTTTGCAGCGACAGAATAGATGTAAGATCGTTTTTCAATAGTAACTAGTAGGCTCAAGCCGCCGTCTCGCGCGCAGCGGTACCGGCAGCGTTTCTAAGTCCTGCGCGGTCCACCTTCGGCTTTTCACCGAAGGTGGACCGCGCAGGAAGCAAACCTAATTTTAGTGCAGCTAATATAATCCTGTTCTCCCATCCGAGTCCATAATCCTTTATAATTCTGTCATTCGTTCTCTCGCTCTATAGTTCAGTTGGAGGTGCAGCATGGCAGAATATGACTATGATCTGCTTGTCATCGGTTCAGGTCCCGCGGGTCAACGGGCGGCAATCCAGGCGGCAAAGCTCCATAAGCATGTCGCGATCGTTGAGCGTCGTACAGTGATTGGGGGGGTGTGCATCAACACCGGTACCATTCCCAGTAAAACTCTGCGCGAAGCCGTGATGCATCTCTCCGGCTATCGAGAACGCGGCATCTATGGTGCCTCGTACGCGGTCAAGCAAAACATCACCATGGATGATCTACTCTTTCGCGCGGACCATGTGATGCGCCATGAAATTGACGTGACACGTCATCAACTCATGCGCAACCGCGTGGAGGTACTTTCCGCTGAAGCCTCATTCATAGAACCGCATACGATTCGAATCAATTATCTGGATGGACGCGGTCAACGCCTGGTGACGGCTGCCAACATTGTCATCGCAACAGGAACGATCGCCACCAAAGATGATCGCGTCCCTCTGGATGGACAGCACATCTTCCTCAGTGACGATATCGTGCATCTCGGCAGCTTACCGCGCACGCTGGCAGTCGTCGGCGCGGGCGTGATCGGAATCGAGTACGCAAGCATGTTTGCAGCGCTTGGCGTCCGGGTCACAATCATCGACAAGCGGAATCGACTCCTTCCATTTGTGGATGGAGAAATTATCGAGGCGCTCGAGTATCATCTTCGCCAGAATCGGGTGACGATTCGCCTGGGCGAGGAGGTCAGTGGCTTGGAACCGATTCAGGATGAGAAGGGCGAGCGGGTGCGCATCTGCCTCACCAGTGGCAAACAGATCATCACCGAACAGGCGTTGTACAGCATTGGGCGGACAGGTGCAACAGCGACACTTAACCTGCCCGATGCCGGTGTCAGTGCGGACCCGCGCGGCTATCTAAAAGTCAACGAGTATTATCAAACGGAGACGCCGCATATTTATGCTGTCGGAGATGTGATCGGATTCCCCAGCCTTGCCTCAACCTCGATGGAGCAGGGACGCCTGGCGGCCTGTCACGCGTTTGGGATTGAAGCAAAAAGTGTGCCTGAGTTGTTTCCTTATGGAATCTATGCAGTTCCTGAAATCTCAATGGTCGGGCGGACGGAGGAGGATCTTACACAGCAGGGCATTCCATATGAGGTAGGCAAAGCCAATTATCGCGAGATCGCGCGCGGACAGATCATCGGCGACAGCACAGGCTTGCTCAAACTCATCTTTCATCTTGAGACTCATGAAATGCTCGGCGTGCATATCCTCGGCGAGGACGCGAGCGAATTGATTCATATCGGTCAGGCAGTGATGGCGTTTGGTGGTACTGTGGATTACTTCATCAACACAGTCTTCAACTACCCCACACTGGCTGAATGTTATAAGACCGCGGCCTTTGATGGCATCAATCGTTTGGGTTAGGAACTTTCACAGCCCCCGAGCTGACAACACGACGGAGTGGATTTTCTGGGTAAACATGTAAGAATTGCGTAATAAATTGGTGAGTAATGATGGGAGATCAATTATCGTCAAGGTATTTGCAAGAGATAAATTGATTGGAGGTCTAAAATGAAAACGTTTACCAAACCATCAGAGAATGAACTTCGCCAGAGGTTATCGCCGCTGCAATATGAAGTGACACAGCACGAAGGTACCGAGCGCCCGTACTCGAACGAATATTGGAACAACAAACAGGCAGGCATCTATGTGGATGTGGTCTCAGGGGAACCGTTGTTCAGCTCGCTTGATAAATATGACTCAGGCACGGGCTGGCCCAGTTTCACCAAACCTTTGGAACCGGAGAACATTGCTACCCACACTGACTACAAACTCTTTATGGCTCGCACTGAAGTACGATCGAAGCAAGCCGATTCGCATTTGGGGCATGTCTTTGATGATGGGCCCGCGCCTACCGGTCTGCGCTACTGCATGAATTCTGCTTCGTTAAGGTTCATCCCGGTTGAGCGCCTGGAGGAAGAAGGCTATGGAGAGTATCGGTCCTTGTTCAAGGATAAAAAGTAAAATCAATTTGGGCTGAGACGCAGAAACGCTTCGCGCAAGCCGACAATTGATTCTGTTATGAAACAGTCTGCCGATGATGGCAGACTGTTTTTCACTTTTTGGAAGATGAGGTCTTTTCGACATGTCACCCTGAGCGACAGCGAAGGGTCTTTGAGATAATCGTAGAGATTCTTCGCTTCGCTCAGAATGACATTGCTTAAGATGAGTTAGTTACCTAAGGTAGAGTTCATTAAACTCGCCTAGCCGCTTGGCTAGAGCTTCGCTCATATCTTCTTCTTTTATCCGCCACTCCCAGTTGCCGCCTAAGCGCGATGGGAAGTTCATGCGCGCCTCTGTACCCAAACTCAACAAATCCTGCATTGGCGTAATCGCATAGACCGCGACCGATGACCAGACTGCGCGAATTAATTCCCAAGCAAATCCTTGCGAAGGTTCTGAACCTTCGCAAGGTTGGATATCCAAATACCGAAGCGCGAACTCACGTTCCTCTTCCGGCGCGGAATCAAACCAACCCAGTGCTGTGTCATTATCATGCGTACCCGTATAAGCCACACAGTTGGCAGGATAATTATGCGGCAGGAAGGGATCCTTTGGACTGACAAAGCCAAACTGTAGTATCTTCATACCGGGCAGTCGAAATTCATCGCGCAATGTAACAACATCAGCAGTAATAAGCCCCAGATCCTCTGCGATGATGGGGAGTTCGATTTGAGGCGTCGCCAAACCATCACTTAAATGCGCATCCATTGCTTTGAAAAAATCGCTTCCAGGACCAGGCACCCAGCGTCCATGCTCAGCAGTTGGCTGACCAAATTGAATTTCAAAGTAGCCTGCAAAGCCCCGGAAATGATCGAGGCGCACAATATCAACTGTCTTCAAGACTGCGCGAAAACGCTCCAGCCACCAGGCATAGCCTGTTTCTTTATGAGCGTCCCAGCGATAGAGCGGATTCCCCCATAATTGCCCTGTCGGCGAGAAGTAATCAGGCGGGACACCAGCCACAACCGTTGGCAGGCTATCCTCATCCAGAAAGAATAGATCGGGGTTTGCCCAGGCGTCTGCGCTGTCATATGCAATAAAGATTGGAATATCCCCAATGATCTTAATATCGCGCTCGTTGGCATAGGCGCGCAATTTATTCCACTGGCGGAAGAACAGGAATTGATAAAAGGAATGTCGCCGCACGCTTTCAGCATGTTCCTTGCGGGCCTTGTCCATTGCCGATTTTTTTCGCTTACGGATGGACTCATTCCAGTTATTCCATGCGCCGCCACCGTTTGCCTCTTTCAATGACATGAATAATGCATAATCATCCAACCAGGCAGCGTTCTCAGCAGAAAAAAAATTGAACTCACTGTAAAGCCCTTCGACATTGCTCAGGACAGGCCCTTTGACTGCACTCCCTTGGTCTCGATATGACGGCGGTGGTTGAGTAGCGTTCGTTGCGTATCGAAACCCACCGCCTACTCGACCAGCGGTCGCTCCGCTCAGGGCGACAAAACGCGAGTAAGCGCGTTCGAGCAGATTCAATTTCCATGGGATGAGCAGGCCAAAGTTTACCCTGAGTCGTGTCGAAGGGTCCACGCGTGAGGCGGAGAAATTTGGCATATCTGCAAAATCATTTGTCGTCAACAATCCATCTTCAATTAAAGCATCGAAACCAATGAGATAGGGATTCCCTGCAAAAGCAGAGAAACATTGATACGGCGAATCACCATATCCTGTTGGTCCCAACGGAAGCACCTGCCAAAGTTTACAGCCCGTGGATGCGAGCCAGTCCACAAAACGATATGCCTGCGGACCCAAATCACCAATCCCATATGGACCTGGCAGACTGGTGGGGTGAAGAAGGATTCCACCGGAACGCTCAAACTTCATTTGCTGATCTCCGTTTTTGGATGACTTGACCATCTCGAACAACTGCTTCGTCATAATCGGATAAGGCAACATCCGTTCCAATTTCCGCGCCTGCCTCAACGACACAGCCTGCTGGTATAACACTATTCTTGCCTATCAGTGCAATTTTTACTTCTGCGGTGGATACTCCCCCGCCAACATGCGCGTTTTCTCCAATCTGAACGCGCTTATCAACGATGGCACGTTCAACGACTGCCCCGCTTGCAATCTCACAATCGGTGAGGATGATGGACTCGCGTACGACAGCCCTAGCGCGGACAATTACGCCCGGTGAGAGGACACTGCTTTCAACGCGCGCGCCTGCTTCAATAAAACAGCCATCGCAGATCATGCTGGCATAGACATGCGCAGTGGCTGGCAGTCGCGCAGGAGGCCGTTCCTCGGTCCGTGTGTGAATGATCCAGCTTCGGCTGTAGAGTTTAAGGGGAGGAGATGGAGAAAGCATATCCATGTGTGCCTGCCAGTAGGAATAAACCGTACCAACGTCCATCCAATAGCCGCTGTATGGAAAAGCAAATACGCGCGCTTTGGATTTTACAAGCCGCGGGAGGATATCTTTTCCAAAGTCGTGAGATGATCCGTCCTGCTGGTGATCCTCCCACAAAACCTTATCAAGCAATTCGCGATTGAACAGATACACACCCATGTTCGCAAGGTTCGAAGGCGGGTTGGCAGGCTTCTCTACGAAAGAGGTAACTTTATATTTGGCGTTGGTGGCAATGATTCCAAAACGCGATGCATCATCCAGAGGCACACTGATCGTCCCCATTGTCAGATCAGCATGATGATCCATGTGGAACGAGATCATCGGTTCGTAGTCCATTGTGTAGATATGGTCACCCGAGAGGATCAGAACCAGATCGGGCCTGCCATCTTTGATAAAACTAAAATTCTGCTGGACGGCATCTGCCGTGCCTGTATACCAATCCGAATCATGGCGGGCTTTATAAGGTGTAAGGATCTTTACGCCTCCGGTAAAGTCGCGGTTCAGATCCCAGGGTGTGCCAGCGCCAATGTGCCCAATGAGAGACTGCGGGCGATATTGCGCCAGTATCAAAACATCAAAGATGCCTGAGTTGACACAGTTCGAAAGCGCAAAATCAATGATGCGATACTTTCCTGCAAAAGGGACTGCAGGCTTGGTGCGTTTCTCTGTAAGCGCACCCAACCTGGAACCTTCACCGCCTGCAAGAATGACCGCACGAGTTTTCATGGATTATCCTTATATAGTTCTTTAGGGTTTAAGGTCGGAAATTACTCTTGACAAGTCTGCTCTCGGCGGCGTCCCCGCCGCCGATGACGGCGGCTTGAGCAATCTTATTTTTCTCGGAGCGCACTATTAACAACGCCGACGGAAGATGGAGTCTGTTCCAATAATTTCTTATATAATTCAAAATACTTCTTTGCAGAGTTGTGCCAGGAGAAATCCAATGCCATGCCTGCTCTTTGAAGATTCAGCCAGCGTGAACGATCAGGATACAGATTCAAAGCGCGGCGCACTGCATCATTGAAAGACTTGGCTTTCGCGTCAACGAAGACGAAGCCTGTTTCGCTGTCTGTGACGGTATCATGCAGTCCACCCACCGCGCGGACGAGTGGCACACATCCATAGCGCATGGCGATCATCTGCGATATTCCACATGGTTCATAACGGGAGGGCATGAGTAAAACATCCGCGCCGCCATAGATCTGACGCGCAAGTTTTGCATCATATCGTGTTTCCACGCGCACACGGTCAGGCATATCCTCCTGTAATTTCTTTGCCATGGCTTCGAGTTTGGCATCTCCAGCACCCAGCAGAATCAACTGCCAATTCTGCTTCGCCAACATCTTGAGTCCTTTAAGCGCGATGTCAATGCCTTTGGCCTGATCCATACGTGAGACCATTCCCATCAAGGGCACATCAGATAGGACGGGCAGTCCTATACGTTCCTGCAGTGCAGCCTTGTTACGCGGGCGGATGGAAAGAGTATCAGCGTTGAAATTCGCGGCGAGCGTGGAGTCAGTTTGAGGGTCGAATGAGGCAGTATCGAGTCCATTCAGGATGCCGTACAACGTCTCTGTGCGGTTTTTCAAAAAATCCTGCAAACCGCATCCAAATTCGGGATGCAAAATTTCTTCTGCGTAAGTCGGCGAGACAGCAACAATTGCGTCCGATGCCCATAGACCAAGCGGCATCGGCATGACGCGTGCCCAATCCGGGAGATCTGTATTTGCCAGTGGCAAGCCATAGGACTCAAGTGTCTCTTTTACATCAGGTCCCATAAAAGGCAGGTTGTGGATCGTAACCACCGAAGCCATACGATTCTTCTTATCCTCCCAGCGCTTCACAAGATTGCCATAAGAGGCAAGCGCGGTATGCCAGTCGTTCGCGTGAATGATGTTCGGAATCCAATTGATTTGAAGCGGCAACTCGAGCGCCGCTAATGAGAAGAATGTATATTTTTCACCATCCAGTTTGTTGTTGGATGAATAAACCGAGCCACTCGCGCGGATCGGTTCACCATTGATGAAATAAACAGGCATGCCATCCAGCACACCCTCAAACGCCTCCACCTGGACTTCCGACTCGCCGCGCGGAATCGAGTAGATTCCTACAGGCCTAAGCGAGTCTTGTCGTATGACCGAGTGCAGCGGCAGTACGAGACGTACATCCAGCTTGACTTCACCCGTGACTTCGGCAGAGAGTGAACGCAGTGCACGTGGCAATGTGCCTGCCACATCTCCTAACCCCCCCACTTTTACAAAAGGCTCCGCCTCTGCGGCGATGAATAAGATGTTGATGGTATGGGGCATGTACCAATTGTACATCGAAAATCAAGAGGCTCTTAAGTCAGTTTTCAAAATCTCGTGCGTGCTTTTATGTTCATATTGAATTTCCAAAATCCATTCTGTAACATTAAGCCTGTTGATTTTTTTGAATCTTGTTATACAATGTCTTTATATTGACTTCAATTCGGGATAAGAATTTGTCTGTTTTTTTGTACACGGATTTCGCGGACTTCACGGATTTTTTCCGTCGCTTACGGAATTTTTCCGTGCCTTCCGTATAATCCGTTTCCGAAAAGGTTTATCCCGAACTCACGCTATATTACCCTAAAGGAGGCATGAATGAAAGCGTTAGTACAGCCAACCCGTTCGGTGAAAGTCATTCTTTTCGTTTTGCTGGCGCTTGCTCTTACTGTGAGCGCTGTAAACGCATGGGGAAATTATCAACAGCAGGAATTTCTGAAAACCCTGAAAGGCAAGGCGCCCAATCGTAAGGGCGAGGTGAAAGCAGAAATAATCAACTCTTCACCGATTCGCCCAGTTTCTATAGCCGCAGCGCCGGTCGGGTTTACTCCACAAACTCGTCTGGGCTTTGCAGTGGACAATGAGTGGGAGCCTGCCATTGCGTCAGACCGATTCGGTCATGTATATATTTTATATGCACAATACAGCGGTGTGCCGGGCTGCCCAAATTGCTCCAACCCCACACAGGTTCTACAGATTAGCAATGATCGTGGAGCAACATGGGGTTCGCCCACTGTCATCTATCCGGCCGGCGCGACCACCGGCGGACAATGGGATTCACAAATCGTTGTTGACCCTGTGGATGGTCGAACGGTTTATGCGTCGTTCATGCAAAATAACAAGAGCGATATCATCGTTGCCAAGTCCACAGATTTCGGCATCACGTGGTCATTCGTTACATCAGATGCGACCAACGCAGGAACAGATAAACCAATTTTGGCTGTGCGTGGGCAGGATGTGTACGTGGTCTATACCCATGCGCAAACGACTTTCGCCGCTTACTCACATAATGGGGGTGCTTCCTTCACGGAAGTAAAAGTGAGCAAAGGAGGCAAACTGGGCTGGGCGCTGGCAGGCGGAGGCGCAGTGACTCCCAATGGGAATGTGTTTTTCTCATGGGCCGGCTATGAAGGGAATGGCGGCGCGAGTGGGAACGTGAATCTATATGTCAGCAAATCCACGAATGGCGGCGCAACATGGACATCGAAGGTCATTGATGTATCATCTTCACCTCCCCAATGTCCCGAATTCTTTTGCGGTTGGGCCTATCTGGGCGCGCAAATGGTAATGACGTCAGATGCGAACGGCGTTATTTATTTGCTCTGGAATGCAGGTTCAACAGCGACAGGACCAGAGCGGATCTACTTTGCTAAATCCACCGATGGCGGAAATACGTATTCCACTAAAGTGGATATTTCCACTGCACCAGCAGGATCACATCACGCGTTTCCGGCAATTGCCGCCGTGGGAAATGGTGATATCCGCATCTCGTGGATGGATGCGCGGGCTGCGAACGGCGGACTTGATCGATGGAATGTCTATTATCGGTCCTCAACCAACGGCGGCTCAACATGGAGTAGTGAGGTCGATCTCTCAACGTTTGTGAGCGGATTTTCCTACATATTCAATGACGGTTTCCGCTTTCCATTTGGAGATTATTACGAAATAGATGTGGATGATCAGGGAACCAATCATGTGGTGTTTGGTGAAGCTCTAAACTATGACTCCCCAGGCTCGATCTGGTATGTGAAAGGGAATTAATGCAGATTGAGTTACAATCTGAACTATGAGCGCACCCACAATCATTCTCAACAATGGCAAGACTATCCCTCAGATTGGTCTGGGCACCTCGCCACTCAATGACAAAGAAGTAGTGCCGCTAGTAGTCGCCGCAATAGAGGCCGGGTATCGGCATATTGACACCGCCTACAGGTATAACAATGAGAAAGGTGTGGGCCAGGGAATCCGAGATAGCGGCATTGACCGCGAGAGCCTTTTTGTCACCACAAAACTGGACGGTCAGTTCCAGGGCAATGACCGCGCGATTGGCGGCCTGGATGAATCCCTACGAAGATTAGGTCTGGAATATGTCGATCTACTCCTTATCCACTGGCCCCTGCCTCAGCGTAATGAATACATCTCCACGTGGAAGACGTTCGAAAAGCTCCTCGAGGCAGGTAAGGCGCGCTCGATCGGGCTGTCCAATTTCAAACCTGCTCATATAGAGAAACTACTGGCCAAATCCACCATTAGACCCGCAATCAATCAGATTCAGTTGAACCCGCGCATCACGCGGCCCGAGCAGCGCTCCTACAACGGCGAGCAGGGGATCATCACAGAAGCATGGAGTCCTCTGGGCGCGGGGAATGATCTATTGGAAAATCCCACTCTAGCAACCATCGCCGCAAAATACGGCAAGACGCCTGGGCAGGTCGTTCTCCGCTGGCACATCGAGCTCGGCATTGTAGCGATCCCGAGGTCAGCTAACCCCCGCCGAATAGCTCAAAACATCGACATCTTCGACTTCGCGCTAACCAGTGATGAAATTGCGGCTATCTCGTCCTTAGATACTGGCGACGAGCAAGGCGTCGACTCTGACAAGACAGGGCATTGATGTAAGAGGTCACATTATGTGCAGGTTGAGAAAGTCAAAAGATCACATAAGTGATTACTCACATTACGCAGCCGATGCCCATCGGGTGTGATTTCCAGATCAGGACCTTTAACGCAAAGACGCCAAGGCGCAAAGTGATTTAAAGCTTTGCGGCTTGGCGTTAAGATTTTCGGTAAGAAATTCGTCCGCGCGTACGGTGAGTAATAAATTAGATTGGTCGAGTTTGAAGATGGTCTTAAAGTAATTACTTCCTGCTATGCAGTCAGAAAACGAACCGCCCTGCGCTGGAACACAGGGCGATCATCGTAGCGCTCTCCTTAATACGCATTTGACAATACGCATTTGACCTCGCTTGCTGGAGGAAATTTTAGCAAGCTCCGTCAAATGCTATTGAAGTTTACAGTTAGATTGACGGATAAATAGTCCCCCTTCGTTCTTTCTCTTTCCTCATATGGCAATTCATACAACGCACTTCGCACTTGTCGATTTCTTCCTGTAATGCCTCGATGCTGTATCCTTGATTGACCATCTGAGATATGGCCATCCTTTTTAATCCCCTTACGTGATCAAAAGAAAGTACCATAGGATCGCTCTCGCCGCAATCAACGCAAGGGTGTTGACTTAGGTAAGTAAAAATAAAAACTCTGTCTTCCTCACGTCTTTCAATTTGCCTTTTGGCCTTGTATTTTAGTTCCTTGTCTTTATTATTTTTGTAATACTCGGCCTGGTATTTAGCCCTGCATTCATTACAGGCAGCATGTTTTCTTCCGGGTCTCTCCCACGAAAACCCATTCTCATCTTTGGTAATACCGCATTTGGTACAAGTTTTAGTAGTCATTGTTTAACTCCAGTTCCTGACTTATTCCTTACTTTCGGTGATTTCTCATGTGATTTTAAAATCAAAACCACCTTCGTTTTTTTAACAAAGGTGGCTTGATCTGTGGAATGTGCAGAAGTGCCTTATTTTTAGGGCGGATGATGGGGCTCGAACCCACAACCACTTGAGCCACAGTCAAGTGCTCTGCCATTGAGCTACATCCGCCATGCTGACTATTTAATCCACAGTGTAGCGCTCTGCCGTTGAGTTACAGGCTCCGTGGAAACGGTCAAAATTTTACCACAGCGTCAAAGACTTCGGAAGTTTTGAAAACTTCCGAAGTCTTATTCATTAAGACCTCAACTTCAACACTGCCACCACTTCGTCTTCAACAATCTCACCTGTTTCCACAAAGCCGATATTGGCATAGAGTTTACGCGCGCCCTCATTGTTCGGTTCATAACTGATGCCCACCTCTTTAATACGTTCATCGGCACGAAACATTTCGAGCATCTTTTCCATGGCGAAGCGCCCATAGCCTTTGCCTTGAAACTTTTCATCCACCATCAATCGTATGATAAAAGCCTGTTGCGTCGGGTGCGAGAAATTGTGACCATACATCAAAAACCCAACGGGCGTATCTCCGTCATAGATTCCATACGGATGAAAATCCCAATGCCCTTCAAAGTCCTCACCAAATTGCGCCTCTGCAATCGAATACAGATTCGACGCGACAAAATCCTTCTGATCACCACGCACGTTGAGGTCAATCAGCGCTTCCCAATTCTCTTTTGTGACGGGGCGGATCTCAGGCATTATTCAAAATTCCCTTTACGGACGCAACCACCGCTTCACGCGGGACTTGTACCTGCTCTCCGTTTAACAAGTTTTTGAGGACAACCAAGCCTTTTTCCGCTTCATCGGGTCCCAGCACCAAGGCGACTTTCATCTTCATCCTATCGGCGAATTTGAACTGTTTGGGCAATTTAGCAGGTTCAGGATAAACAATCGTGTTCAAGCCAGCATCGCGAAGTTCGGCCGCAAGTTTGTACGATTGTGAAGATAATTTTTCATCGAACACGGTCACCAGTACTTGCGCAGGGGTCGGTGTAAACTCGGGTAAGAGCCCTGCTTCCTGAAGGATAATACCGATCACCACATCGCCCATCGCAAAGCCAACGCCTGGCAAAGGCTGCCCACCGACATCCTCCAGCAAATTATCATAACGCCCACCGCCAAAAATGGAGCGCTTCAGCGAACCTGTTGTATCAAAAGCTTCAAAGACTGTGCCTGTGTAATACAAGAGTCCACGCATGATATTAGGGTTAAATTTAATATATTCTTTCATGCCCAACGCTTCGAGTGCGTCGAACGTGCGCGTCAGCTCATCACTTTTTTTCCACAAATCATAATTTCCCAAAACATTTTTTAATCCATCAAGTTGTGATTGGGAGAGACCTACTTCTAGCGCGTACTCATCCCATTTGGCTGGCTCCATCTTTGAGCGGCGGTCAACGAGATTGGATACCTCGACTCGTTTGTCGGGGAAAATCCCAAGCGCGTCAAACTGGGATTCCATCAGGCGGCGATTATTTACGTAAATGGTAGCACGCGCGGGGTCCAGTTTGACCGAGCGCAGGAACGTCGCGGCGACCGCGATGATCTCCGCATCCGCTTCCGGCGAATCCACTCCCAGCATGTCGATATTCCATTGAAAGAATTCGCGCGTGCGTCCCTTTTGAGGCTGTTCATACCTCCAAAACGGACCAAACGACCACCAGCGCACAGGATAGACCAATTCATTTTGTTTTGCTGCGATCATGCGCGCAAGACTCGGTGTGAGTTCGGGGCGAAGCGTCACGAGGTCTCCGCCGCGATCCTCAAACGTGAATGATTGTTTCTTGACAAGCTCCTCACCAGATTTTGCCGCGTAAAGATCAATGGTCTCAATGAATGGACCATCATATTCCTGATATCCAAATGCCTGAGACGCCGCGCGCACTTTTTCGTCAAGAAAATTACGCAGCGACATTTGCTCAGGATAAAACTCACGCGTGCCTTTCACGGTTGGAACTTTGCTCGTCATCGTGACTCCAGTGTTCGCATTCTATCATGAGTTCTAAAACGACTTCCAAAATTCAGTTGGTGAATTTTGATGCGATTTTGGTATAATTTTGTTGTAGTAGCGACATTTGAAGTTTTACAAATTAATCTAACAAAAGATTTTCGCGCTGAGCGGAGCGTAGCACAGACGAAGCGCAGGTTTTCAAAGGCCCAGCGTCTCGTCTACGGCTTCACCTGCACTTGCATGCAGGTGCAAGTGTCAACGATCACGAAAGCCTCCGCTCGACGCGATGGTATGTCAGGTTTAATTGTTAATTTCAGTAAATCACAGGTTTGTCATTCTGAGGAGCCAGCGTTCTTCTGGCGACGAAGAATCTCTTGTAATTTCAGCCGAGACTCTTCGCTCGCAACGA
>JAKEFL010000028.1 GCA_022616105.1 Anaerolineae bacterium
CGGAGCGTCCTTCGACTGCGTTCGTCGCAACGAGCGCTCCTCACTCCGCTCAGGACGGAACAACTCAGGCAGAGAGCGCAGACGAAGCGTACATTTCTGAAAATACTGCGTCTCGTCTACGGCTTTCGACGAGCATGAAAGCCTCCGCTCGACGCGATGATACGTTATTTACTCCCAATCACCAGTTCGGGTAACGGAATCCATGCGGGCACGATCGATCAATTTTCCATTGCTAATAACACATGAAGGAGTGATATGGTTGCGCAAGGCTTCCAAAACATTCGGCGCATCCAATATAACCAGATTTGCATTTGCCCCAACTTTCAATTGATGATTCATTATGTTCATTGCCTGTGCCGCATTGACAGTAACCATATCATAGAGCATTTCCATTTCGCGGCTGGTTGTCATCCAAAGCAAGTGCGCGGCGAGGAAAGCCACTTCGAGCATGTTATTTCGTCCGAACGGATAATACGCGTCAGAGATATCATCCTGACCGAGACAAACTGTTACGCCCTCTGCCAAAAGTTCCTTCACACGCGCGTGAAGCGGACCTGTGTGCGGATCGCTCACGACCCCCATCTTCGCCTGTTTGAGCAGCGCGGCGACCTTTTGAACATAGGGTTGCGGATAAAGTGCCATAGCGCGGGCGTGATGCGCAAGCGCGCGTCCCTGCCAGCCGCGTTTGATCGCTTCCACCGCCATTGCTTCCAATGAGCGTAGACCTGGGTCACCTGCATCGTCCACGAGCATGGAAACATCCTTGTTGAATTCCTGCGCGAGATCAAATATTTCTCGGACGTGTTGCTGAACATCTGCATCAGTGTATTCAATCCATGGAATCCCGCCAACGACATCCGCGCCTAATTCCATTGCTTGCCTCATGAATTTGTCCGCCCCAGGCTCGCGAACCCAGCCATCCTGAGCGAACGCGCAGACTTGAATCTCGACGATCCCTTTGAACTCTTCACGCGCGCGAATCAACGCCTTGACCCCCTCGAGGCGAGCTTTGCTGTCCACATCTGCAAACGCGCGGATATGTGTATTGCCATAGATCGCGGCTTGCGCCACTGCCTTGCGCACGTTCTTGATGATCCACGCTTCATCATATTTCTCTTTGACCCGCGCCGCCAGTTCGATGGCGTTCATGGCTTTTCCCATGCCTTCACCTTGATACGCGGTGAGCGCTTCTTCATCCATCATTTGCAGGGTATAGACTTTGCACAGATGCAGGTGTGGGTTGACAAAAGACTCGGTCACCAAATTTCCTTCTGCATCAATTACCGATTTTGCCTCGCCAGAAAGTCTTTCTTCAAGCGATACGATTTGTCCATCAGAAATGCCAATATTAACCAGTGACTCTGGCTTACCGCGCAACCTGGCGTGTTTGATTAAGATGTCAAATTGAGCCGTCATATTATTGTTCTCATTTATCAAATTGCTCCAGCCGCCGCCTCGAGCGTAATAATCGCCTTATTGCTCCCTATCTAAAAATATATCTTCCATAGAAAGTTCATCTTCCACAGGTTCGAGATGTGTGAAGACTGTGATTACACCTCCCAGCGCCTCGCGGATATCGGACTCAAAATCCTCCGCGATGTGATGCGCGTCATGGACGGTCCATTCACCGGGCACAAGCATGTGCACAGACACAAATCGCCGCGCCGCAGCTTGACGCGTTCGTAACGCGTGGAAGTTTACGCCCCTCTTTCGATATTTTGATATGACTGATTCAATTGCCTGCTGCTCGCCGCTGGGAAGCGAAGCATCCATCAGCCCGGATGCGGAGCGGCGTGCCAGTTGAAAGCCCGTCCGAACGATGTTTGCCCCTACGATCAAACCTACAATCGGGTCAAGGATGGTCCAGCCACTGATGCCCACGATGATCAACCCTGCTATGACTCCTGCCGAAGTCCACACATCGGTCATCAAATGTTGAGCGTCAGCTTCCAGTGTAATGGACTTGCGTTTATTGCCTGCGTTCATCAAGATGCGCGCAGTTCCAAAGTTGATCAGGGACGCGGCGAGAGATACGCTCAAGCCTAATCCCAATTGTTCCAGCGGACGCGGAACCAACAGACGTTGAATGGCTGTAACGATAATGCCTGCCGCCGCTCCGAGAATCAACATGCCTTCGAACAGACTGGCAAAGTATTCAGCTTTGCTATGACCATAAACGTGGCTTTCATCTGCGGGACGCGCTGCGACGGTAAGCATGATCAATGCCACCACTCCGCCTGCAAGATTGACAAACGATTCAATTGCATCTGACAAAAGACCAACCGAACCCGTAAGAAAATATGCTCCGCCTTTCAGAAGGATGGTGGCAACTGCCGCGCCAATGGATAACCATGCAAAGCGCGTCAACGAGGCGCGGTTTTGCATCAGGTCGTTGTGCTCGATTTGCTTGTGAGGCATGCTGGGAATGATACATGCGAGAAGGGAACTTGCAAAGAGACGAATCTCCCTGTTTAGGAACGTCTAAAAAAATTCGACACACCACCTAAATTTATTCTATATAACATCTTAAAAATGTCACCCTGAGTGACAGCGAAGGGTCTCTACTCCAACATTATGAGACTCTTCGGTCGCAACAAACGCTCCCTCACACCGTCCCGAAGCGGTGTCCCTTCGGGAGAGTGGCATGACATTTTGAGACCAGTTCTAATGCTTTTCAGGATGACTTTTATACCAGGCAACTGTCTCGCGGATTGCTTCGCGCATAGGGGTGGCTTTCATGCCAAAGGCTTTCTCAAACTTGCTCGAATCGACAATAAATGGTTGGTTAAATTCATACATCATCTCCACCGACTCTTTGGCTTCGGGGATAAACAATCCACCGATCCACATCATCAGTTTGCCCATACTGCTCATCTTTGGCTCGACGCCTGCCTCTTCTGCGAACATCCTGACCAATTCGCCTTGTGTGATTTGCGGCATATCATTTGGCACATGCCATGCCTGTCCATCTGCTTCACTACGCTCACCCAAAATCACAAGCGCCTTGCCAAAATCTTTCACGTAAGTATGTGAATGAGGTAAATCTGTGCGCCCTATCAATTGAGCGGGCTTACCGTGGAGTAAAGGATAAAACGCACGCGCGCCCATTGAGGAGTCGGTGCCCCAGGGTCCAAAGAAGTTCCCACCGCGTGCTGCTGTAACACGCACGCGCCCATCCTGATGTGCATTAGATGCTGCTGTGGAAATCTCTCCACGCACCCGTCCTTTTCGCGTATGAGTATGATAGGGTGTATCCTCAGTCAATAGCTTGCCATTCGTTTCGCCGTACATGTACAGGTTCTCAACAAGGACCAGCTTTGCACCGCTCCCTGCCAAACCATCAATGATGGATTTCTGGAGCAGCGGGAATTTCTGGGGCCATTCATTATAGTTCGGTTGGGCGGCTTGATACACCACCTGCGCGCCCCGCGTCACTTCTTTGACCTTGGCCTGATCATAAAGATCTGAAGCAACCACTTCCGCCTCAGCAGGGACTTCGTCCATTTTGCCCGAACGATTCAACATTCGGACAGATTCACCGCGCTTAATGAGTTCTTCCATCACCGCGCGCCCAATCGCGCCTGTACCCAACACAACATGATTGGTAGTCATGATTCACATCCCAAGTTAAGCCTCTGCTGCAAGTTGCTTTTTGCCAATCGAAAGTTGAAATGTGCGTCGGCGCTGGACGATCATTTCAGCGACGATCAAATTTGGCACCCAGGCGAGCCACATGACCACACGGTACACTTCAACGAATAAGGCATCAAAGTCATTGGCGTATTTTGTTTCGAGGGATGGGATTTGTGTTCCGATCAATATTCCCAACCACAAACGTAAGGTGACCGCGGAACAGGTCAACGCGTAATTGCGGATCATCCATTCACGGTGAACCTCTCTATTCCCAGCGCGGATGTTTCTGTATGCGTTCCATCCCGTCCACAGCCAGAGAGTAGCGAGCAGGAGCAAGCCGATTTCACCGACCAGTCCCGAGATCATGCCTGGGGCGATGAGAAAAGCTGCTAGTCCACTGAACAGGATTCCGAGGAGATAGATGCGTCCCATCCAGCGATGCAGCGTCGGTCTGCGCGCGCGAAGTCTGCTGAGGAATTGAAAGGGCCCGATGATGAGGGCGATCCCGCCTGCGAATGCGTGAACGTACAACCCGGCGAGGCGCAGTAGAGTTTCGTTTGCAAAGCGGGAGGTGGCGTTGTTGAAGTTATCGGGATTGAATGTGGCATACGGAGCGATCGCGGCGAATGCCACACCCATCGCGAGGAACGCCATCAAGCCCCAGGGAAATTGTTTTTTGAATGAGTTGGTTTTGTTCATTCCATATTCTCCTTGCTACGAAACATTTTTTACTCCAAGCCTCATGCGGGCCGTTTCGCGGCGACCGACCGCCTGCACATGTTCCGTCGCCGCGGCGAGACCAAACCTGGGCATATTGCCATATACGCTTTCGAATTGGTCTGGTTTCACGGTATAGGTCTCGTGCCAGAAGCCCACAGTGCCATCTGCGCCGATGGCTTGATTGAAATTCTTCCAGGCTCTCAAATGTGGGTCGGATGGATTGCGGGCAAAATTCTCAAGGTCTTCAAACGAACGCCAGTATTGGATCAGCATGGGTCCTCTAAAGTTCCAATAAAATTCTGCATGAAGGAATCCTTTTTCAGGATGTGTAAATAGGGTTTGCAGCATCGGTCTCATTGCGTTTGCAACGGGAACCCATTTATCGAAACGCCACCATTTGTTGATGCGCATTCCGATCAAAAATACGACGAACGGTTGATTTGTTTTTGCCGTGTAACGGCCATTGAATATCTTGCTCATCATTTACTCCTTAATGAACTGTTGGGCGATGGAGTCCAATTCGGAAAGATACAATGTGTCGCCCTTTTTGCCGAAGAGAGGCAGGTTGCCTTGAATTTCCAGTGAAACAACGCCATGCACGCGCGCCCAGATGATCATCGCAACAAATACGGAAAGAGGATGAATATCACCAACCTGGGTCTTCCACCTCTCATAATGAACTTTGTATTCGTCTTTGATTTGAGGGAACGAGGTGGCATTTAGTTTTCCTGCCGCGCGAAAACTTTCAACGACACTGAAGAGCGCACTGATCGAACGGGCAGAGGCTGGGAAAACTCTTCCCGTGGGAAGTTCGTATCCGGGGATCGGCGTTCCAAAGATAAGTTGATACCGTTGTGGGTGGGTGTGTGCCCAGTTACGATACGCCAGTCCGATGGCTTTCAGTTGTGTTGCAAAGTCGTCAGTTGAAACAGAATCACGCGCTTCGATTTGCCAATCACCAAAGGATGTATACGCATCAATGATGAGCGCAGTGACGAGCGCGTCACGGTCAGGGAAGTAGTTGTAGATGGCGGGAGCAGTGATCTTTAACTCGCGTGCAATGGCTCGAAGCGAAAGGGCAGGAGCGCCGTATTCGGCGATCTGCTTCCAGGCCGTTTCCTTGATGGCTTCCTGCAAATTCGGGATCTGTTTCTTTTTGATGGGTCTGACCATGCTTCTCTCCAATTTAACTTTACAGTGTAAATATACAGTGTAAATTTATTTCTGTCAAGAGGCAGCATTCGGTGGTTGAGTGGGCGAAGCCCGTATCGAAACCACCAATTATCTGAAAATATTATGTTTACTTCAAACTGCTGGTTTCGATACGTCCCGCGAACATCAAGCGGGGCTACTCAACCAGCAAAAATATTATGAAATATAATCCCCACAATGAATGATCACTACGATGCCATCATCATTGGCGGCGGGGTCGCGGGAATGACAGCCGCCCTCCATCTTGCTGAGCGTGGACTCAAACCATTGATCCTCGAAGGGGATGAACGCGTAGGAGGCAGGTTTTCAGGCAAAGAAGATATCCTCATCAACGATTGGCGTTTCCCAAACGAACATGGCGTGCATGGCATCTGGTCGTCGTATGTGAATTTCAAGTCCATGCTCAGGCGCCATCAGATTCTCCCCACACTTGTTCCTGCAAAAGAAGAACAATGGATTTATCGCGCGGGCAACTTTGTCGGACGCGCGCCGATAGGCTCGACGATCCGCAACAGCCTCATCCCCGCGCCATTCCATTACATACAACTCTTTTTGCTTCCGCAATTTCTGTGGATGCTCGACATACGCGATTGGGCATCGCTGTTAAGTATTTGGTCCACGCTCGTCATGGCGATCGGGGTTGACCCGTTCGTTGAGGATCAACCTCTTCGAGGTTTGACATTTGGAAGAGAACTCAAGCGTTGGGGGCCTGCCATGCGCGCGCTCTTCTTTGGTCTCACACGGAACGGATTATCAACCGATCCCGATCAAGTCCCACTTGCGGGGTTTCTCGCGTTCCTCCGCTTTTACACGCTCATGCGCCGCGACGCGTGGATGTTTGACTATCTTCCAAATGGTGGCGGTGAAGTCTGCGAAAAGCTTTCAGAGAAGATCAAGCAACTCGGAGGCGAGATCAGATTGAAGTCCCGCGTGATGCGAGTGGAAAAAAATGAAGATTGGATCGCTCATATTCAACGGGATGGACTCACAGAGTCCGCGAACGCGCCATTCATCATCCTCACTTCAGACTCACCCGCAGCTGAATCCATTATCAAAAGCAGTTTCCCATCTGACAGGTTTTTCTTCCCGCATGGCCTCGCCCATGCAGTGATCCGATTTTGGTTTGATGCAACGCCGCGTAAACATCCCGAAGCGGGCATCTTCAGCGGTGATTTCATCATGCATAATTTTTTCTGGCTCGATAAAATTTATGAGACGTATCGCGAATGGCATGACAAAACAGGTGGTTCATGTATAGAAGTGCATGTATATGGTCCTGCGGATGTGTTGAAGAGAAACGATGCAATTTTGTTGACAAGTGTTCTCACCGATTTTTATCGCGCGTTCCCCGAGCTGAAAGGCCATCTCATCAAGCCGCACATCCAACGCAACGCGGCGACGCATACCCTACCTGCGTTGGGCGCACGTGACACGCATTTGGGAATCGAAACGCCCTGGGAAAATTTATTTTGCGCTGGCGATTGGGTGCAACATGAAACACCGGCATTCTTTTTAGAGCGTGCCTGTGTCACTGGAATGGAAGCTGTGAATTGTGTTTTGCGCGCCCGTGGACTCGATGAGTTCGATTTGCAAAGTTATCCGCCGCCCGAACCGTTTGTAGCTTGGATCGAATTCTTGATGATGAAAGGCAGGAAGGAAAGGAGGATGAAAAGGAAAGCAGTTCCTTGAATTTTGTGTATCAAAATGTTATGTTTTATTTCGAGCTTATCGTGTAAGATTATGTTGTCTGATGTGCATCTTTCGCATCTACTAAAACCGCACCAAGCCAATGGAGGCAGTAATGCACAGGAGAACCCGTTCGTTTATATCAATGATCGTTTTGCTTGTTCTGCTCTTATCAATGACAGGCAGTGCTCTTGCCGCGCCGCCGGCCCCGCGCGCAAAGTGGACAGTGATGGTTTACATCTCAGGAGATAACAACCTTGAAGAATTCGTTGTAAAAGATATTGAGTTGGAACTCGCACCCACAGGCTCAAGCGCGAATATGCAGATAGTCGCACTGGCAGATCGAGGTCCTGGCTTTGATACCAGCCGCGGTGACTGGCAATCGACCAAACTCTATCATGTCACACAAGGGATGCTGGCTGATTCCGCGAGTGCTGTTGCAGATTGGGGTGAACGTAATTTTGGTAATCCACAGACCTTGATAGATTTCGTCACATGGACAAAAACCAATTATCCCGCTGATCATTACGCATTGTACTTCTGGGGACATGGCTGGAGTTGGCACCCAGGCTGGGTGATGGAAGATGATACGAACAACGATACGCTCGATTACGATGAAACAAAAGCTGCGATCCCGTCGCTTGGTTTTATTGACGTGGTGGGATACGATGGTTGTAATATGACATCTATTGAGATCCTTAAACTCTGGCACGGACATGCCACTGCCCTGAGCAGTTCGCAGGAATTTGTTGGCTGGGACGGTATTGAATACGATGTTGTACTCGCTCAACTTGCCGCCAACCCGAACATGACCGCTGATCAAGTCGCGATTGCCACCAGCCAAAGTGCAACAAAGGATAAAACCTGGTCTGCTGTTGCGGTAGATAGCCGCCTGAATACACTTATCACAGCAGTAGATCAATGGTCGGCAGCGTTAAACAGTGGTCTTGCTGCGAATCGCTCCAAGTACAATCGCGCGTTTGGCGCGACGCGTTCCTTCTGGCAGGCGCCCATGGACAAGGATCTGTATGACATGGCGTTTGAGATCAACCGGAATGTTACAGATGCCAATATCAAAGCGAAGAGCCAGGCTGTGATGAATGCGTTTGCGACGGTTGTATTGCATGAACGCCACGTAGCCCAGTATAGTGAGGTGCATGGGATTACGATCTACCATCCATCCCGAGCGAATCAGAAGATAGACCACGCCTATTACCTCACTCTTGATTTCCCCTTACAAACCCAATGGGATGAGTTCCTAAATGCCTATGTGCCGTAACGCAGATAGGGAAACAAGGAAATGAATAACAGACCTCCGAGTTTGTGACTTGGAGGTCGGTGTTATTAAAGCCACCTAACGCAATCTATGTTCGGCAGCTATCTATCGTTCCATCGTCAGAAGGCTCAACGCGACACTTCCCGGCACTTGCGCCCGGGACAGGTGTGCACCCGATTTGTCCTTTCGGGACAAATCGTGCGTTCGGTGCAGTGCAGGTGAGGCGCAAAGACGCAAACGCAAAGCGAATCAAATCTTCGCGTCTTCCCTGGCACCGCCCGCCAGGGCAGGTGTGCGCCTTGGCGTTAAAGATGCGCTGTGAGGAATTCGTCCGTGCGTAAGGTGAGTGAATAATAATCAGAAAAATATTTTAATTTCCTGTGAGTCTGAAGATCTCTCCGCCATCGCTGATGAGATAGAGCTCACCTGATTCATCCTGCCCAAAAGATGTGATTCTCTGATTCGTTTGAAACAATAATTGATTCTGCCAACTGTCACCTGAGCGGATCAGCCCCCAGACGAGTCCTGTGCAATAGTCTGCATAGAGATAAATGCCATTCCACTCAGGCATGGACCCGCGATATACGAATCCACCCGTGACGGAACAGCCACCCTCAGGATGACTATATTCAGCAATGGGCTCAATCAAACCGTCGGGCCCATTGCCTTCATAATCATGCGCGCCCTCGCGATAATCCCAACCGAAATTCGCGCCACCCGGAGTACCTGCTTCAAGGAAATCGATCTCCTCCCATGCATTCTGCCCCACATCGCCAATATATAGATCGTCTGTCAATTTATCAAATGATATACGCCACGGATTGCGCAGACCATAATGCCAGATCTCATCCCCAAATGGATTATCAGGTGGGATGGCATATGGCTCTGCCGAATCGACATCGATTCGCAATATCTTTCCGAGCAGAGTATCCAGCGATTGCCCGTTCCCGAACGGATCACCCGCCGCACCGCCATCACCAAGACCAAGATATAAATATCCATCTGGACCGAACGTTACCACACCCCCATTATGATTTGGAAAGGGTTGAGCTACAGTGAGCAGAATCATTTCACTGTTTGGGTCAACCGAATCGCCGTTTGCCTGAAAACGCGAGATAGAAGTATTCCCGCCGCTTCCGGTATAGTTGACGTAGAAGAATCCGTTTTGAGAGTAATTCGGGTGGAATGCCAAGCCGAGTAAACCCATTTCGTTGCTGTTGTCGTTTACACGGTCTTCAATGTTGAGAAATGGCGTCTCACTTACTTGTCCATCCTGGAATATATGGATGTGTCCCAGCTTCTCGACGATGTACAACCGCCCGGACCCATCCGGCTGCAAATCAAGGGGGCGTTCAAGACCAGATGCAACCAATTGCCATGTATAAGCATTGGGGTCTGGGAAAGCTGTGACGCCGGGCAGCGTGGGCGGCGGATCTGTGGACGGAACCTCTGTTGGGAAAGGGGTGGTGGGAATCGCTGTAGGTGGGGCGGATGTTTCTGTCGCGGGATTAAGTGTCGGTGTGGAAGGAGGAGGCGTATCTGATCCATTACAAGCAAGCATCGGTATTAACAGCAAGAGGATCAATCGTCTCATATACGATTACTGGTCGTTATTGACATCAGTGGCTTCTGCATCGACAACTTCATCACCTTCACTGGATGCAAGTTCCTGCATGTGTTCATTGACCACATCCGTAGGGCAAAGTTCAACGAAGAGGGTGGAGCCAATCCAGAGGATTGCGGCATCATCCAGTGCACCGATGATCGGTAACGCGATCGCGTCGATGGGCCAGAAGAGGTAAGCCAGTGAGGCAAGCGGCAGAAATTTGATAAAGACACTTACTCGACGGTCACCCATGAGCCGCGTGATCAGTTTAAGACGCCTGACGAGGTCACGCATCATGCCGCCTTGTGGAGGAACCATGATTTTCTTTTTATCAGCCATGTTAATCTCCTTTCCAAATAAATGAATCTGGAACAATATGTTCCATGCGATACATTTATAACACAGTGAATTCCCATACACCACAGTGCATTTATACCATTCTACGAAATATATCTTATGAAGTAGCAAAGAGGAGTGTTTATTAGCTTTTTCTAATTGAGGATAATTTGGGAGTATCTAATATCAATAATACAAACTTTCCGTCATTGCGAGGAGGGCGTAGCCTGACGAAGCAATCCCCAACACAGTGAGGGACGCTGCGCGGCTTCGCCCTAGCGGGCTCGCAATGACGGGTTATGTCTTGGGTTTTAGGTACTCTCGAGTTTTGAATTGGCGCATCCTGTTAAGATAATATGATAAGCTTGTAGGTATTCGTTATCCATAGTCAGCTTTGGAGGCATAAAGCCGTGATAAGAAAAAGGTTGTCAACGATCCTGGTAGGTCTGGGATTATTTATCATGGCTTGTGCATTTGGCGGGCTGATTCCATCCTTATCAACTGAAACGCCAACGGTTGCAACGGTTGTGCCTGCAACCCAATCTGTATCACAGACCGGGGATATGGCTGCCACATTGAATCAGCTTGGCGGACAGCCATGTGCTGAAAATCCTGATTTTACTTGTGTGACCATTCAAGTTCCCCTGAATCACTTTGACACATCCAATCAGGAAACAGTGGATGTTGTTTTCGCCGTCCAGCCTGCTTTGGGAGAGCGATATGGAATGTTTGTGCAAGCCTTTCCTGGAGGTCCCGGCGGGGAAGGGATCAGCAATGCGACAACTTCATTTTTTAGTGATGGGATCCTGGAACACTATGATATTGTCTTCTTCGATCAGCGCGGTGTTGGGCTTTCCGATCCACTGGCTTGCCCGAGTGCATACGCGGATAATTTTCTTGATTACCTGAATGAAACGGATCAAGCGGGCATCGAAGGATACGACACGCCGGAAGAACAGCAGGCAGCGATCGATTCAGCGCGTGCGTTTGTGGAAACATGTGTGGCTGAAATGGGAATTGATCCCACAAAATTAAACTTCTATGGCACCAATCAAGTGGCTGAAGATCTTGAATCCTTTCGGCTGACCGTGGGCGATGAAAAGTTTTGGCTATATGGCGTCAGCTATGGGACCGCAGTCGCTCAAACCTATGCGGTCGCTCACCCTGAACGCCTGGCTGGGTTGATCCTTGATGGAACAATCGACATGACATTAACCGGGGAAGAAGGTGCTTTGGCACAGGAAAAAGCCTTCAACGATGTTCTCGTGGCCGTCTTACAGGCTTGCGATCAGGATGAGGCTTGCGCGGCTGAAATGGGCGGTGATGCACTGTCTGTCTATGATAACCTTGCCGCACAAGTTTCTGAGACTCCGATCTACTACGAACTCCCATTGCCTACAGGCGAAAAAGTAAATCGCACTTTTACATTCAATCAGTTGGAATTTACGGCTGCGTATCAAATGTATTCGATTGGTGGGCGGATGTTATTCCTGCGTGCACTGGCTGCCGCGAAACAGGGAGATATGGTTCCGATGGCGCGCTTGCTGCATGAGCAAGCCTCACTGGACCCAGCCACTGGTGCATATTTGGGTGACCCGACTTTCTCAGATACGATGTTCTACAGTGTGAACTGCACCGATGACTCTTATTATGGCGGCACACAGGATGAACGAATCGCTCAGGTCATCGAAGAAGGTCAGAACTCCAATGGGACTGTGCCGCGCCTGGATGGAAGCATCTATACAGGCTTGTCTTGTGCATTTTGGCCCAGCGCGCCCAAACAGGTCATTGACCGTGAACCATTGGTTGCGGAAAATATCCCAACCTTCGTCTTGAATGCCACGCTCGATCCGGCCACACCTTTCCAGCAGGGGAAATCTGTTTTCGAGCGGCTGGATAATGGCTACCACCTGTATGTGGAAGGTGGTCCTCATTCGATCTTCGGTTATGGTGAGACGTGTCCTGACGATACCATTACCCGCTTCATGGTCAACGGCGAACTCCCTACCCAACGCGAGATCGTTTGTTCATGGGACCCGGCCATTATCAATGATTATGTGCCGCTCATGCCTGAAGACGTGAGCGCATTTGCTGACCCGCTCGAAATCTTTTCCGCCATTGATACTGAACTCTCGCTTCAACCTGAATATTATTACAGCTACTTCACAGAGGATACGACATTTGCCTGTCCTTATGGTGGTTCTTTCACATTTGGTCCGGGTGATGCAGGTGAGGCATATCGCTTCAAAGATTGTGCATTCACAAATGGCTTTGTAATGACCGGCACAGGCAGCTTCGATTATTCCAGTGGTATATTTAAACTCGAGGCACAAATCAGCGGTGAAAAAAGTGGCGCGTTGACGTATACCAACAATTACAGAAGTGGGGCAATTTCCCTCAGTGGGGAATATGGTGGAGAAGCCATTGATCTACAACGATAGTCATCATGATCAGCCATGCCTTACCTGATTGACGGCCATAACCTGATTCCAAAACTGGGATTACGCTTGGACTCCATCGATGATGAGATGGAACTGATCACCATCCTTCAGGAATTTTGCAGGATCGAACGCAAACAGATTGAAGTCTATTTTGACGGCGCACCCACGCCTCAAGCCGGGACCCGAAAACTGGGCGCCGTTACCGCGCATTTTGTGCCGCTGGGAGCCACCGCCGATAACGCCATCCGCAATCGGTTGAAAAAACTGGGAAGAGCCGCGAAAAATTGGACCGTTGTCTCATCTGACAGACAGGTACAAACTGAAGCCCGCGCCGTTCACGCGCGGGTTATTTCATCAGATTCATTTGCACAATTATTGAAACATGCACAGGACTCTGCTCCAAAATCAGCGGAAGATCGCAAACTGTCACCGAAAGAAGTGGATGATTGGTTGAAGTTGTTCAAGGGAAGAGATTAAGAGTCAGCGTGAGTGCGCCGCACCCTCTGACCTCCTCCCTGCCCTCCCCCAAATTCCAACTTCACGAAGAGCATGTGATAAGCAAGCGGAATTTGGGGGAGGGTTCTCGTTGAGGTATATAATTCAACCATGAGAACAGCTTACACATTTGTCACATCTCAAAATCATGTATATCCCGATCATCCTGAACGACCAGGGCGTCTGGATATTTTAGAACCGCGATTAAAATTATTCGATGCAGAGTTGATCGAAACAAAACCCGCTGCACATGAAGAAATCGAATACGTCCATAACGCTAAACTTGTTGCATCGCTCGAAAAGGTTTGCCGCGAAGAAGCACCGGGGATCATTGATTATGCTCCCACGTATGTAACTCAATCTTCATTTGATGACGCGCTTCTCGCCGCGGGTGGAGTGATTGCCTGCACGCGCGCAGTATTGAATGATGATGCAAAAAACGCGTTCGCGATTGTCCGCCCGCCCGGGCATCATGCAGAGCCGGATCGCGCCATGGGGTTTTGCCTGTTCAACAACATTGCAATTGGTGCGTGTTATGCACTTGCCAACGGACTGGAACGTGTCGCGGTCATTGATTATGATGCGCATCACGGAAACGGCACACAAGCCGCGTTTTTCAACGATGAGCGCGCCGCGTTTTTATCTATGCACCAATATCAACCGGGGTTTTATCCCGGCACTGGCTGGATCGAAGACGCGCCTCATGCTAGGAAACGAATCGTCAATGTGCCATTGCCCGCGCGTGCGGGGGATCAGGTCTATGAGCAGGTTGCGGATGAGATCTTTCTTCCCTTTGTAAAGTCATTCAGGCCGCAAATGTTATTCATCTCAGTAGGCCTCGACGCGCATTGGAATGACCCGATCACAACGCTTGGTTTATCCACCACAGGGTATCTCATGCTGGCAAAGAAAGTGGTTGCCCTCGCGGATGAATATTGTGATGGCAAGATCGTCTTTGTACTTGAAGGTGGCTACGACCCGATGAACGTCGCCAATGGGGCAGAAGCGGTTTTTATCGCGGCAACAGGCAAAGGCGAGTCTGAGGCCGCTGTGCGTGATCCAAATCCATATAAAGAACCTGATTGCGTGTCACGTATTGACGAAATCTGCAAATGGCATGGGTTCTAAAAACGCGATAACAAATTTGAAATTTTATTTCATTTTATTTGGTTTATCATATAGCACTATGTTTGTCACCCTGAGCGATAGCGAAGGGTCGCTGAGACAATCGTAGAGATTCTTCGCTTCGCTCAGAATGACATTGCGTAAGGTGAATTAGTTAAAGGAGTAATTATGGGACGCAGAAGAACCATTGGTTACGTTCAAAATGAATGGACCTGCCCAAACTGTGACACGCGCAACAAAGGCGGCGTGAAGACTTGTGAAAACTGCGGTGCGCCGCAGCCAGAGAACGTGCAATTTGAACTCCCATCGGAACAAAAACTTGTCACAGATGAAGCATCCATCAATGCCGCGAAAGCAGGCGCGGATATCCATTGCGGATTTTGCGGCACGCGTAACCCTGCAACTGCAGAGACCTGCTCACAATGCGGCGCGGACTTGAAAGAGGGCAAAGCGCGTGAGGCAGGACGCGTGATGCAAGCACCTGCCCCACAGCCGAAAGTTGTGAAATGTGACAATTGCGGAACGGAGAACCCAAACAGTAATTCTGTATGCTCGAACTGCGGCTCACCGTTACCTAAAGTCTCGGCCTTGCAAGCAGCCCCGATAAGCCCTGCCATGGGTATGAAACCCCCCATGCCACTTGCGGCAAAGAAAAAGCCAAACTGGTTGATGATCGGTGGAATCATAGCAGCGCTGGCAGTATGCTGCATTGCGGTCGCGGCATTACTCTTGCCTTCCAAATCAGTTGAAGCGACTGTGGTGGATGTGCACTGGCAGACGTCGGTGCCTGTTCAGGAGATCCAAGCTGTTAGTCATTCTGATGAACCAGGCAGTCCGCCATCGGATGCTTATAACGTTTCATGTCATGATGAAAGCCGCGATGTTTGTGAACAAAGGACAATTGACAAGGGCAATGGTTACTCAGAAGTGGTAGAGGAATGTCATACTGAGACACAGCAGTATTGTTCGTATACAGTGGACGAATGGACCACTATCCAGACGTATCCACTCGAGGGAAATGACCTGCGACCGATTTATGAAAGCCCCAATATCGCAAGCGATCAACGAATTGGAAATCCATCCGAAGACTTGACGGTTGTTTTCTCAACATCAAATGGTGAAGAAACATATTCGCCTAATTCTGTCTCTGAGTTCCAGCAATATTCAATTGGAAGCACATGGACATTGCGAATGAACGCCATCGGTGGTGTGGTAAGTGTAGAACCGTAAATGGTAAGGAGTAGGGACACAGCGACGCTGTGTCCCTACTGCCATTGGATCGCGGCGCCAGCCCGATCATACGCCCCAAACTCTGACACAAATTCCCAATATGCCCACGCGAACCCGTGATGTTCTGCTTCGCGCGCCTGCCTATTACTCGATAAGTACTTGACTATTTCACGCCACACACTATACTGGAGTTATAGCAATACAGAGGGACTATAGAGTTCAACGGCATGAATGCACCAGCATATTCCAAGTTTTCACCGAAAGGAGATGAGAAGATGTCTGGAACACAAGTTGGACAAATCACTCACTACTTCGACCACATCAATGTCGCCGCGCTCACATTGACCGAACCATTGCGTGTTGGCGATACCATTCACATCCTGGGTCATTCGACCGATTTCAAGCAGGAAGTGACTTCATTACAGATCGAACATAATTCCGTGGACGAAGCCAGGCCTGGTGATGATGTGGGCATGAAAGTGATTCAGAAAGTGCATCCCCATGATAAGGTGTTTAAGCTTTCGGACGAGTAATGCTGTAAGCGCATTGCCAAAATCTATTTAACCGCAAAGTGCGCTAAGGGCACGAAGACAATTCATTAAACCTTCGCGTGCTTCGTGCTCTTCGCGGTTAATTTCTTCTCGGTGCTCTCTGTAGTAAAAGTCCTTCATCCCAACCCCCCTACCACCTTCTCGACCTCATCCAAAATCTCACCAGACTTCACCAACTCTTTCATACGATTGTGATCGTTATACAACGGACGATCCACATGGAGATGCTCCACATATTTGCGAATCACTTCACGCGCTTTGTTTGTCCCCTTACCCGGTGTGAACTCGCGGAAATCCAATGCTTGCGCGGCAGCCATGAATTCGATTCCCAAAACGCCATACGCGTTATCTAATATCTGTCCATTCTTGATAGCAGTATTCAGCCCCATCGAAACAAAGTCTTCCTGATCTGCCGCGGCAGGGATGGATTGGATGCTCGCGGGCGCGGATAAAATCCGTTGTTCCACAATCAAATGATCGGCGGTGTATTGACTGAGCATCATCCCAGAGTAGAAGCCAGGCTCATGGGCAAGGAAATCAGGCAGTCCCTGAGAAAGAGCCGGGTTCGTCAATCGGTTCATGCGTCGCTCCGATAACACACACACCATTGTGATCGCCGCGCCTGCCAGATCCATCGGCAGCGAAACCGGAGTCCCCTGAAAGTTCGCGCCGGTCAACGTCAATTGTTCTTCAGGGATAAAGATCGGATTATCCCCAACGCCGTTCAATTCAATTTCAACTTGTGAGCGCGCATAAGCAATCGAATCACGCGCCGCGCCGATCACCTGCGGAGTCGAACGCATCGAATAGGCGTCCTGCACTTTGGTCTTCATTTTGCCTGTGGTGAGGTCGGACCCTTCGAGTGCCTTCATGATATTTTTCGCGGACGTGACTGCGCCGCTGAAACCGCGCAGTTCATGCAGCTTGGTGTTGTACGGTTTGAGATTTCCGAGCAGCGCCTCGATGGTCATCGCCGCCGCGATCTCTGCCTGCTTGATAAATCGTTCCATATCGTAAATATGAAGCGCGGACATGGCAGTCAGCAAATTGGATCCGTTGATTGCGGCTAGGCCATCCCTTGCCTGCAAGCCCGGAACTTCGATTCCCGCCCGCTGCATCGCTTCGTGACCGGCGAGTCGTTCGCCGTTAAAGAAGGCTTCACCTTCACCCATGAGCAGCAACGCGGCTTGCGCCATCGGAGCGAGGTCGCCGCTCGCGCCCACTGACCCCTTCTGACAAACAACTGGTGTGACGCCTTTGTTGAGCATCTCCACCAGTGTTAAGGTGATCTCGGGTCTGCAGCCGGAGTTCCCATGCGCATGAACGTTGACCCGCCCAGCCAGCGCCGCACGGACATGTTCGATCGGCGCGGGGTCGCCAATCCCGGCTGCGTGGTTGTAAATCAGATACTTCTGGAATTCCTTCACCTGCTCATCGTTGAGCATTGTCTCCGAAAACTCGCCAATGCCTGTGTTCGTGCCATACATGATCTCTTTATTGGCAAGCTTTTCCTCCAGCATGAGGCGGCAGACTTTGATGCGCTCTAAAGCTTCTGGAGCAAGTTCTACTTTCTCGTGATCTCGTGCTATTGCAACGAGTTTTTCAATCGTGAGGGATGAACCATCGAGGGTGATGGGCATGAATGACTCCTATTTAGACCTCCGAGTTCTTTAAGAACTCGGAGTTGCTAATCTTCAAGTGATTGCAAATACTTTCTCACAACTTCTGGCAAATAACGTGTCCTGACATATTCCATAACTAGCGTCTGATACTCTGCAGGTGAACCAAAGTTTTCTTGAATGAATTCTCGATCAACCAGCGTTCCTTCACGCTGACCAAGCCATTCAAGATAGTTGGAGTATATCCAATCTTCGGGCGTGGCGACCAGTCCGTCTTTCACAGGATTGGCATGAATATAGACACATAAATTGAGCAAGTGAGGATAGTTCTGAATCGGCTTGGCTTGGAATTGTCCCTGAAACAGAGAGCCAACACGATCAAAGCGCTTGTTGATGGCTTTAGTGTAGGACACCGAAAGGCGCATCATAGCGTTGGAGATAGAGACTCCTGAGTTTTTCAAAAACTCAGAGGTCTTGGATTCCGAGATTTGCCCAACACGTAACAAGATATGATAATGCGTTGGCATCAAGCAATACACCACAATCTTCGCCGATGGAGCGATGTATCTCTTAATGCCACGAAGGAAATACAGATAATTTTCCGGCTGAAAGAAAATGCCCTGGCGGTTGTTGCCGCGATTGTAGATGTGATAATACAAACCAGGGATAAAAGGCGTTTGTCTTCGAGGCATAGGTCGTTGGTCCCAGGCCTCCGAGTTCTATCAGAACTTGGAGGTCTATTGGCGGGACGATCCATCGAGGGTGATGGGCATGGGTTTCTCCTATGTGGATTGTTGCGAGTATTTTACCCTGTTCAAAAAACACCGTTTGAGGGATTTTCTCCTGATATTTGATACAATTTTCTTATGCCCACCAGCCTCATCCCTCCGCCCGCAGATGATGAAACCGAGTGTGGCAATTGCGGCTCGTATATTTACCACGGGCTGTTGAAGTGTCCCAACTGTGGAGTGTATCTGGATGAGCCGAATGAAACAGAAGATAAAAGTCCCAAGTTCCGCCCGAAAAGTAAGTTCTCCCTTGCTGTCGAATCTGTTCTACGTAAGATACGCGGCGAGCCAGATTATGCAGAGGAATTATTTACAGGCGCGTTGAGGGAGAAAGCCTTATTCGATGATCTGCTCCGTAAAGTGGGTGGCGACCGTTCTGTCGTGGAGCGACTCATTGAACATGAGCGCAAACAACGACCAAATGCAACGCGGCTGACTTGCCTGCAAAATGCGATCAGTCGTTGGGAGAATGAAAACAGATAGCGGAGACCCAATCGGTCTCCGCTTCTGATTTATTGAGGAGGAACATTCACAGTTAGTTCAGCGTCCTTTGCGGGAGATGAAAGCGCGAACCCGGTTTCTTATCGTAGTTGGTCTGATAATTCTTGTTTTGAGCATTGCCTGGTATACCTACCCAAAGAGAAATCAGGAGCCTGCGCAAGTCTTCCCTGCCACGATCAACCGCGACTGTGCTCCATGGGATGGCGCGGCGTTTACTCTATCCATTCCCACCGAAGATGGAATAATCATTTATGTTTCCATCTGGCAATCGCCTGACATAAAACTTCCAGTCACATTTACATTTCCCGATGAAACGGGACAAATCGGCTTTGCCTATATCATACCGGATCTCGATCCTCTTCAACAATTAAGCGGTGAGGTATTCTTTTGGCGCGTTGAAGAGGGGATTCCTGTCGAAGGCGAGTTCAACTTCACAACTGAAAGTGGAAAACAATTCAAAGGCAAGTTCAAGGCAGAGTGGGGCGATCAAGTTGTTTACTGCGGATAGTATTCACACATTTTTTTCACGATTTCCTAAAGTCTCGCAAGTATGATGGTGAAACTTATTTCACTTTGTTCATAATTGCACGCGCTCGGTGGCGTCCCTCGCGTAGCATCCCCGAAGGGGACGCCGCCACCTTGAAAAGCCGAAGGTGGACGGCGGCTCGAGCAAGATTGATTAGCTAAAGGAGACAATTATGGAAAATGATGACAGACCAATCGGTCAACTTCTCTCTCGAAGAGATGCCCTCAAACTGCTAGGCATCACAAGCGCCGCATTCCTTGCCGGATGCGCGCCCGGTTCATCTAATCTTTTGACAGATACACCTGTTCCCACAGATATTCTGGAGGCGACAAGCCCACCACTCTCCGCAACGACAGTTGCCAGCACTGCCTTTCCAGCCTGCATCGTCCGCCCCGAATTGACCGAGGGTCCGTATTTCGTGGATGAAAAGATCAACCGCTCGGACATTCGATCCGATCCGTCGGATGGCTCTGTCAAAGAAGGTTTGCCACTCCAGCTAACATTTCGGGTCTCGCAAGTCAACAACAGTTGCGCTCCGCTCGAAGGAGCCACGGTGGATATCTGGCATTGTGACGCGCTGGGTGTTTATTCCGATGCTTCAGATCCCAGCTTCAACACCATCGGGAAAAAGTTTCTGCGCGGCTATCAGGTGACTGATGCCAACGGAGTTGCCCAGTTCATAACGATCTATCCTGGCTGGTATCAGGGCAGGACAGTCCACATCCACTTCAAAATCCGCGCTAACGATTCTTCAGGCTCCACCTACGATTTCACATCGCAGTTGTTCTTCGACGACTCGCTCAGCGATATGATTTATACACAGGAGCCTTATGCCAGCAAACAGGGCACACGCTCACCGCGTAATGACGGCGATAATATTTTCGGAGAAAGCGGAGATCAATTGACCCTTCAACTCGCCCAAACCGCAGAGGGCTACGCGGCGACATTCGATATCGGACTGCAAATTTCCTAAACGCAGGATATATCCGTTGAAAAGCAGAGACAATTGAGCCTCTGCTTTTTGTTTGTCAGGTCTGATAAAATCCAGCGGATGACCGGGCATAGACTCCTCACCCTTTCCGAAATGTCCTGAATACCATGTCACTCTAAACAGGCTCAAGCCGCCGTCCGCGGCGGCGGATTGCAAGTAAATCCTGCGCCCCTTGAAAAGCCGAAGCTGGGCGGCGCAGGGAGCAAGCGCATTTCTAGTAAAATCATGCCTTATGGATACAGATAATATCGATACATTGAAAAAACATCCATTGCAAAACGGGCGTTTAGCATACAAGTTGAGGCATGCAAACGTTTATATCTCTGACGAGGGTTTTCATTTCATAGACTATCTCGATCCTGTTGCAGAAATCTCCCCTGAAATTGATGCATCACAATTAACAAATGAAGAGTCTGTATATATCGAAAAACAATTACAGGCGAACGCAAAGAAATTTGAGAATCAAGTAAACATCCTCAAGAAACACCCATCTCTCAAGAATGCAAAAGTTCTTGACATTGGATGCGGCGGAGGGCTGTTCCTTTCTTTATTGAAGCAACGAGGCGCGGAGGTTATTGGAATTGAATTAAATGATAGCCGCGCACAGTATGCAAAGACAAAACACAACCTTGACATTCATAAGCAGCCCATCGAAAGTGAGTTCTGGCAGAAGAGTTATGCAAATCACTTCGATGCGGTGACATTATGGGACGTGATCGAACACGTCAATTATCCATACCAGACTTTGCAGTCTGCGGTGAATGTTTTGAAGGCGGGCGGGCTGTTACTGATAGACACGCCATGCAGGGATAGTTTCTATCATCAGTTTGGCGGGCTTACTTATCGTTTGTCAGGCGGCAGGTTTCCGACCTTTCTGAATGCGATGTATTCGTCACATCTGTTTGGTCATAAACAGATCTTCTCCACGACTGAGATGAAAGAATTGTTTGAGTCAGTTGGTCTTGATGTTGTTGATCTGCATAAGTTCCACGAGTTGTCCTTCCCTTATGACTTTTACCTGAAAAAGCTTTTCAAATCAGAGATCATCGTTAAAATACTGCTGCCACTTGTTGGAATATTTTTCAAGATATTCAAAATCCAAAACAAAATGCTGGTGATTGGGAAAAAATCATAAACTCCGTCATTGCGAGGAGGGCTGGTGGTTGAGTAGCCCTGAGCGTTCGTTGCGAAGGGCGTATCGAAACCCAGCCCGACGAAGCAATCCCCTCGCGATCGTGGAGATTGCTTCGGGCGGGAGAGCACCGCCCTCGCAATGACGGAATCAACACAGGAGAATCATTATGAACAACAACGAATACATCCCTCAACGGGCAATGAGCATCCATGCGCACCCGGACGATCAGGAGTTTACCGTCGGAGGCACGCTCGCTAAATGGGCGAAGGCAGGCTGCGAGATCATCTCGGTCGTCATCACCAGCGGTGACTCCGGCTCGAACGACCCGGCGAAAGACGGGAGCCATAAACAGGAACTGGCTGAGTTGCGTGAGCAGGAACAGCTCGCAGCGAATGATATATTGGGAGTCAGAGAGACGGTCTTTTTGCGTTATCCGGATGGGGAACTGGAACCGACCATCGCGCTGCGAAAGGATCTCACCCGCCTCATCCGGCAATACAAGCCGGATACCGTTTCAGTGGGGAATCCTGAAGCATGGTTTTATGGCGATGAATATGTGAATCACCCCGATCACCGCGCCGCCGCGCAAGCCGCGTGCGAAGCGGTTTTCCCGTCAGCGGGGAGCCGGCTCATGTTCGTGGATCTGCTGGCAGCGGGGTATGAACCGCATGATGTCAAACGGTTATACATCCACGGCACGGAAAAATCCAATACGTGGGTAGACATCACAGAGACGATGGATATCAAAATCAAGGCTTTGCAGCAGCATCTGAGTCAGATCAATCCCGATGAAGTGGGGAAGTGGATGCTCGAATGGGCGGAGCAGGAAGCGAAGGACAAGGGCATGAAGTATGCCGAGAGTTATAAGGTGATGATCCTGAAAAGGGATGAGGAAGAAAAGTCAAAAGAGGAGATGGCCGAGCAAAGCGGAAGCGAGGGGTAGCGTGATGTTATCCACATCCTATTGCTCAAGCCGCCGAGGACGGCGGCTTTGTTTTAGAAAACAATATGACCAAGCAATGCAGATACAACCGTCAGCGTGATGTTATCTATGTCCTTGAATGATAGAGACTCGATAAGCATTGCGCCAAGCGCGATCCATGTAATGGGCAGTACATAGCGGCTGAGAGGACTGGTGAACTCTCCCATCCAAACATAGATGGCGAAGATAAAGAGAGTCAATAGCCAGCCGCCTGCGAAGACACTCAGAGAACCAGCCACACTTTTTTTGCGCGACCAGGGCAGCTTCGGCGAGTTGACGCGGCGACCGACGATATCAGCAATCCCGTCGCCGCCGCACATCATCATCAGCGCGGGGATGCCAACTGGCGAATCTTTCCAATAGATCAAAGTCATCGCGATAAACACGATGCCATAAAACAACGGACCGCGCAGGATCTCGCGGCGGTCACCTGTTCGGGACATGGCTTTGACTGCCGCGTCGTCTTTGAGGATGCCCGTCCCGACCAGAACGAATTGTGTTGTGATCACAAAAGGAACCAGCGCGGCAAGCCAACGGGAAATTGGCAGATCGGGATACATCAGCCAGCATAAAACAAAAATCGGACCCGTGCCAATGTGAATGATCTTGCGGCTTAATTTGCTTTCGATGACCCCGCGATGTGCCAGGAAGTCCATCAAGCGCAGGAAGGCGAGGGCGATGAGGAAGGTGAAGAGAGTGGCGAGGTAGGGGTTCATTTCCTGTATTAACACAAAATGCCGCAATTTAGTGCGGCACAATCTTACTGACATGCATTTTAGTGCTGGTGTTAGTTCGTTTTGAGCAATTCTGCTTCTTTTGCTATTTCATCTTTTCCCATTTTCTCAAGATTTTCCAGCATTAGTCGTTTGAAACCTTCTGGATTCATTTGACAATGATAATAATAATGATCCTTCAACCTCTCTTCAAGTTCTTTAGCTTTCTTTCTCTTAGATTTCGGCCATTTTCCTCTAAGCTCAAGCCCTGTTTGTATTGCTTTATAAAAGCTATAAATTAATGTAATTAAAGCAAGCCAGTTACTATAGAATTCAAGAACAGTAATGAGCAATGGAATTATTACAAGCCAAACAAAAATTATGAACGAACCTGTTTTTATTTCTTTTCTTCTTTTTCGCCTTTCGGCATCAAGTTCGGCGTAGGTTTTATAGTCCAAATTAGAATACAACTTATTTACATATTCCTTGTTTAGAGCAACATCAGGAATTTCATTGTCTTTTACAAGTCTCCAATACAAACGAATCTTTCCATCTTGATCAAAGAATCCTATTAGATGGTCAGAGCCTTTTATCGTGTTTAGGCTATGAATAAGGTCTCCTTTATTATCAAAAGCGGAAAAAAACAATGGAATTGGATATCGATTTAGCCAATTCTTTAATTCCTTTTCCATTGCATCTGCAATATCTATGTCGCGAGCATTTTCAATTGTTATTACTAAGTGAAGATTGGCAAACTTAAAATCACTCGCAGGAGGATGATATTCTACAAAGTACCACCCTCTGCTTTCTTTTAATGGCATGTATTTTCTATCTGTACTCATGTTTTCCTCTTATATGTTAAATACGGAAAACTTTCAAACAGGTTTCCCAATAGCCATTTTACGCGTTTAACAAAAAATGCCACAAACGCGGCAAAATCGTAAATCCACAATCCTAAATCGAAAATTGAAGAGTGGGCCCAGCAGGATTCGAACCTGCAACCAAAGCGTTATGAGCACTCTGCTCTGCCATTGAGCTATGGGCCCCGTTTCAGTGAAAAAGTAATCAGTGATCAGTGAGACAGTAATCGTCGATACTGATTACTGACAGACTACTCACTGCTCACTGAACCAGAGCGGGAGATGGGATTCGAACCCACGCATATCAGCTTGGAAGGCTGACGCCTTACCACTTGGCGACTCCCGCGTGCGGGGGACATTTTACCACAATCATGAGTATCATCATTGCGAACGCTGCTTGATGTTTAGGCAGCAATACACCCTAAAAAGCACAATTTCATTGGGTGTTATAATACGTTCAAGGAGATAAATTTGGTGACAACCCTCAGCGCAAGCCAAACCCAAATCATAGGTACAGCAATCGCAGAACTTCTCAGCGGAAACTTGTCTGATGAGACCATCATACAAATCAACACTCTCAAGCGCGATGAGATCAACAACCCTCTGGAGCATATCGTCGGCTTCATCCAGGGCACAGCAGACCCTCAGCAAGATAGAGAATGGCTGATCCGCTCGCTATTAGGCGACATCAGCTTTCTCGCACTCGAAACACTGGATGAGAAGATGAAACCAGAAGCCCGCACTTGGACGCTCACCGCATATCTTCTGCTGGAAATCCTTGAAGGCAACATCAGGGAAACCACTCGTGAAACCATACTTTCGATGAGCAATCCGGAGGCTATACCTAGCCCATGCCAGCCCCTCGTCAACCACATCCGAGAAAACAAGGAAGCCACAGCTAAAGACTTGCTTGAAATACTCATCACCATCGCCAGCGACCAAAAGGAGAAGATGCCATGACTTATACAGATGTCTTTCCCGAAAAGCGCTCCCCAAGCGGGGGCGCTTTCGTTTTCATCGCTCTGCTTGTCATGATCAGCGTCGCGACTATCACTATTTACCTGCAATCACACGCCACCAGTTCACATGGTGACGATGCAGTTCAGGCGCGCAATTGCATCCAAAATAACGGCGTCTGGAAGGTCTATCAGGAACCCAAACCAAGAAGCAATATCTATCATTGGCTCTGCATGGATCCCAAGAGCAGCACAATCTTCGATATGATTGTCGAGAAACTCAACGAGATGACGTATCAAGAAAAGACTGCTTTTAAGCCAAAGGGCGGTCGGTGGGAATCAATACGAAGATGGCTTGAGATGGGAGAAAATCGTGGTGGCTCGTGGGTCAATCCTCCACAAGGTTCGTTCAACCTCATCCCGCCTCCGTAAGTTTGCGATAGTAGAACATATTTGTTTCACTTCTTACACTCTGCTTCGGGAACTAAACTATCTCCAATGCGTCTCAAAAGTAGAAACTCCGACAATCTCTGGAGGTACCTACCCATGAAATCTCCCCTTCTATTCAAAATATCAACTGTCAGTGCGGTTCTCAGCTTGATTCTTAGCGCCTGTGGGCCCTCAGCCTCGGCATCCATCGCCCAATCCAATCTACAACGGGTCACCGCACCGGATGCGCCGCCTGACCAGATTCAGGTTGTGGTGGCAAACAATAACACGTTCGCCTTTGACCTGTACCGGTCACTTCAGGCGCAGGATGGGAATCTGATCTATTCGCCGTATAGCATTTCCCTGGCGCTGGCGATGACCTACGCGGGTGCGCGCGGCGAAACCGAATCACAGATGTCGCAGGCCCTGCACTTCCTCGCACAAGATCAACTCCATCCCGCGTTCAACGCGCTCGACCTTCAGCTTGCCGAACGCGGCAAAGCCGCATCCGATGAGGAAACGCCGCTCCAACTGAGTATTGCCAATGCGGTCTGGGCTGAACAGACATATCCCTTCCTGCAGAGCTTTCTCGATACGATTGCGTTGAACTATGGAGCAGGCATTCGCCTGGCGGATTTCATCAACCAGTATGAAGCCGTTCGTAAGGAAATCAACGATTGGGTCAGCAATCAGACCGAGGAAAAGATCAAGGACCTCATCCCCGAAGGCGTGCTCAATCCAGATACTCGCATGGCGCTGGTCAATGCCATTTACTTCAAAGCGGATTGGCTCAGCCCGTTCGAAGCCGAATCGACAGGAGACGCTCCATTCCATCTGCTCGACGGTTCGGAGGTCACTGTGCCGATGATGCATAATGATACTTTCGTTCCGTATGCCACAGGCGATGGATGGCAGGCAATTGAGCTGGCATATCAGGGCGGAACGGCGGCGATGGATATCGTTGTGCCGGACGAAGGCCGCTTTGACGAGGTCGAGTCAAACCTGGACCATCAAACTGTTTCCGCTATTTTGGGCAGTCTCCAGCCCGCGTCTGTTTCGCTTGCTCTGCCAAAGTTCAAATTTGAAAGCGAGTTCGGTCTTGCCGATCAACTCAAAGCACTGGGCATGACGGACGCCTTCGACGCTGATCTGGCGAACTTCACCGGCATGTCTGAAAGGGATGATCTGTACATCAGTGCAGTCGTCCATAAGGCATTTGTCGCTGTGGATGAGAAGGGTACCGAAGCTGCAGCAGCCACCGCGGTCATCATCGGTGTGACCAGTGCGCAGCTATCGGAGCTCATATTGACGATTGATCGTCCGTTTATTTTCATCATCCGCGATATTCCCACCGGGCAAATCCTGTTTATCGGACGTGTCCTTAACCCTGCTAAATAAAAAGATATGTCAAACAATATTCACTGGTGATGGGAAGATTTATCTTTGGTGAGAACATTACAATTCCTCACGAGAAGATTTTATAATTCTCTGCATTCGGAACACTTTAAAACAAGGAGAAACCTCGTGAAGTTTTTGCATTCCATCCTGATCGGTCTTTTACTTGCAGGCTGCATGTCACCAACTGAACAAGTGACCCCAACACCTACTTCAACTGTGCCTGTCATTACACCAACTCCTACCTCGGCTGCATCCCTAACGCCAACAGTTTCATCTACATCGACGTCCCTTCCTCCAGCGACGCCCTCGTCCGGTGACGATCCTGTTCTGGTGGGCTCAGGCGATATCGCGCATTGTCGCAGTGAAGGCGACGATATCACAGCCAGCATGCTCGATAACATCCCTGGAACCGTGTTCACCACTGGTGATAATGTCTATCGAGATGGAACAGCTGAAGAGTTTGCGAACTGCTATGATCCCACATGGGGACGTCACAAAGACCGCACCTATCCATCCCCGGGAAATCATGATTACCACACCGCCGACGGCGCGGGTTATTTTGATTATTTCGGGTCAAGAGCAGGTGAGCCTGGGAAGGGTTACTACAGTTATGACCTGGGTGCCTGGCATATCATTGTGCTGAATAGCAATATCGAGGTCAAGGCTGGCTCGCCGCAAGACGAATGGCTGCGAGCAGACCTTGCAGCGCATCCTGTTGCCTGCACGCTGGCATACTGGCATCATCCGCGCTTTAGTTCGGGCACTGTGCATGGAAGTAATAAATCCATGCAGCCGCTTTGGGAGGCATTGTATGAGAATGGGGCTGACGTAGTACTGGTTGGTCATGAGCATAATTACGAGCGCTTCGCGCCACAAGACCCCCAGGGCAACCCTGACCCGACGCGTGGGATTCGTCAATTCGTGATCGGCAGTGGAGGTCGCAGTCACTATGAATTTGGGCCACCCATCGCCAATAGTGAAGTTCGCAATGGCGATACCAATGGTTTGCTCAAACTGACGCTTCACGACACCAGTTACAGTTGGGAGTTCATCCCCGAGCCGGGGAAGACGTTTACCGATTCTGGCACTGCACCTTGTGTGACATCTTAGCCGCCGGAGCCAAACCAGCGCTTAACTCATCTTCCGCAGGGACGAATTTCACACGGAAAATCTTAACGCCACACTTGCACCCGATTTTCTTAGCAAATCGTGCGTTTGGTGCAGTGCAGGTGAGGCGCGAAGCCGCGAAGATTTGAATCTCTTTGCGCCTTCGCGTCTTTGCGTTGATATCTTGATGTAGAAATTAGACATGATCTCAGTGGCTCTGCATCTCTGTGGCTATAATCGTATTATCTCCCATACGGATACCAATAGGACTTATCCTCCATATTGAAATCCCAATGCACGTGCTTGGTCTCGCGGAACTCGTCGAGACCTTCGATGCCGAGTTCACGCGCGCCGCCTGAATATTTCATTCCGCCAAATGGACCCGCATAATTATCCGTTAATGGGTCATTGATCCAGATCGTCCCGGCTTTCACGTCTTCAAAAAACATTTTGATCTTCTTCGGGTCTTCTGAAAGCAAGACCGCGCCCAAGCCATACTTGCAATCGTTCACCCGATCAATTGCTTCTTCAAACGATGTGTACTCCATCAACGGCACGGCGGGACCAAACGTCTCTTCGCGCATGATGAGCATGGTGTGGTCAACGCCGGTCAACACGGTTGGCTCATAGAACCAGCCTTTGCTTATATCTCTTGGTCGCTGACCACCTGTGAGGACTTGTGCGCCGCGAGTTCGTGCATCTTCCACATGCGACTCGATCTTGGCGCGATACGAATCGCCGATCATCGGACCGACATCCGTTGAAGCATCTAATCCTGAACCCAACTTCAATGACTTCACGTGCTCTACAATCGCTTCCGTGAATTGTTTCGCCTTTGATTGCGGTATATACACACGCTCCGTGCTTGTGCAAACCTGTCCCGCGTTGATGAGCGCGGCATATGCCACAGCCTTCGCGGCGCGTTCAGGGTCAGCATCTTCCGCGATGACTGTCGCATCCTTGCCGCCGAGTTCGAGATGCAGTTTCTTCATCATCGGCGCGGCATGTGACGCGATTCGTTGTCCCGTCGCCAAACTTCCTGTAAACGCGATCACTGGCACATCAGGATGTTTCACCAATGGCTCGCCTGTCTCTGCGCCGAAGCCTGTTACAACATTGACTACTCCTGCTGGCAATCCATCAAAACAATGTTCAGCTAAATATAAAGCCGTCAATGGTGTCATCTCCGATGGCTTGATAATTACAGTATTCCCAGCCGCGAGCGCAGGCGCGACCTTCCATGCCATGAGCAACAACGGATAATTCCACGGCACAATGCATCCCACCACACCATAGGGCTCCTTCAAAATAAAATTGAATTGCGAATGCTCACCCGGCGGAATGACTCTGCCTCGATCATGCCTTCCTAATTCCGCATAATAGTCAAACGTGTTCGCCACCCATTCCAACTCTTCATCATTTTCAGGGATCGGCTTGCCCTCTTCCAGCGTCAGCAAATGCACGATCTCTTCTTTGTGACTCCGCACCTTGGATGCGACCTCATGTAATAGGCTTGTCCTTTCGTTCGCGCCCATTTTCCTCCAGGACTTGAACACCTCCTTGCTGGATCTCACAGCGGATTCCACATCTTCAGCTGTCCCACGCGGGACAGTGTCCAGCACCTCCTCCGTCGCAGGATTCGTGACCTCGATCTCGCCATTTGCATTGCCTTTGGTGAACTGCCCGTTGATGTACATGAGTTTCATAATGTTCCTCATATGTCATTCTGAGCGACCGTAGGGAGCGAAGAATCTCTTCTTTGAACGGAAGCACACCCTACACTCGGAGATTCTTCGTCGCCGCTTCGCGGCTTCTCAGAATGACATGTGTCTTATTGGGTATTGGATAAGTTATTGTGGTCTTTATTTTTTGGTTTTTCCGATGCCTCAATCAACTCCTTCGGCGTCGCTGCGCCACACGCAGGACAGGCATACTCCTCCTCCGCAGGGACATAAGAACGCCTGCAATATGGGCAGTCTATGGCACGTGGCGCGATAGGTACTTCCACTTCTTTGACGACCTCACGCGTCACTTCGCGCGTATGAGTCCGCCCGGGTCCACCCAGCACAACTACTGGACCAAGGTTTGGCAAGCCCGAACCCCCCGAAGAAGACGGCAGGCTTTTTGCCTCTGGCTTCGAGCCGCCCGATGATTTCTTTTTTGAGGAGCCAAAGTCACTCTTGCCAGAGCTAAGTACAAAGAACAAAACTGCAATAATCACAACGGATGCCACAGTCACAAAGACAATAATCGCTGTCAATCTCAATGCACGCGGGATGTTATACAGTTCATATCCATAACTGAATAGAAATACTCCGCCCACATAGAATGGAGCCAGTATCACCAGCAGGATGATACCTGTGCTTTGATCCAGTCGATTCTCAAACCATGTCATATAAATGACAAGGATGATCACCGCCAGTGTAGCCAGCGCGATCAACCCACCGGGGATGAGGATATGCAATGGCTTGCCGGGCAGAGAATCATCGCGGTCGTATTCGATCACTTCGTGTGTCTTTGCGCCAACCTGCCTGGCGCGATATTGTGATTCAGGCATATGAACTCCAATCCTCGCGCTGAGCGGAGCGAGCCGACAGGCGAGAGTAGACGAAGCGCATTTTTACTGGGAATCTTGCGCTTAGTCTTCAGGACAGACGAACATTGTCTCTCCGCTCAGCGCGAGTTATTTCGCTATGTCCTCAACCGTCTGATCCATTTGCCTGAGGATCAACGGCACTTGCCCCTCGGTCAGATCGGGATGACGGATGGTGTCAAACATATCGCGAAACGCGTCTCCTAACATGATTCGTACGACGCGCCACGATGAAAGTTGCGGAGTCAGCTCTCCCTCAGAGAGCAATTCAACGGCAGATGCCCATTGAGGGTGCTCCGCTGAATAATCGGCGAGCAGGTCCACAGTCGAGTCACGAAGCGGGAAGAGTCCCGTGCTCTGCACCCAACGCGCTTGATTCTCCGCTGAAAGCATCCAGCGCATGAATAGCCACGAAGCGAGTTGAGTCACATCATCTGACTTAAGCATCACGAACGATGAACCATAAACGACAAATGCATCCCGCTTAACGCCGGGGAAAGCCAGCACAGTCCATTCATCTTTGTTGCCTGCTGCGGTGAACGCGCGGGATTGATCAGGCAGGTCTTCAAGGCTGGCAGTTGCAAAAAGAGCCTGGCGTGCAGCGAATCGGTCAGACGTTGAAAGATCAGTTGAAGGGACCCATGCACAACTTTTTTCCTGCAATGACTTCACATACCTGAACGCGTCAACATTCCCCGGCGCAAGAAAACGATAACCATCCTCCTCCTGCACGCCGCCGTCGAAGGCGATCATCCATGAAAGAGGGGTCATTGCGTTCGTATCGATCAGCCAGCCGCCAAGCGCGTTGTTGTCCGGGTTGTCATCTGCGCCCAATTCCTTGTTCGCTGCACAAGACTGCCGCTCAAATTCAGTGGAGGTTGCTGGGGGCGAATCAAACCCAAGTTCACGCGCCCAGGTTTGATTGTAGAGAAGGAAGCGTGCCGTCCGCTGCGCGGGAACGCCATATCGTTTTCCATCCACTTCGTCCTGTGTCCAGATCACCAAAGGAAAATCCGAAACTTCAGAGGCATCCCAGCCATAAAGCGGATCATTCACATACGGATTCAAATCAACGACATCCTCCTGCCACTCGAGCGCATGCTCCGGGAGCGCGATCACAATTTGCGGAGGGCTGGAATTTTTTAGTGCTTCATCCGTTTGGAAGAACAATTCGCTGTAGTTGCTCTTGCCCCCTGCACTGACAACGATGCCCCACTCATTTTCTGTATTGAATTGCGCGACCTGAGACTCAAACAGACTCGCCTCTGCGCCAAACCAGGGATGCCAGGTTTTGACCTGAACTCCGCGCAACGCATCTACCTGGACGTTTAGATTGCTCGCCGCGGGTGTAGGCGTGTTCTTCTCTGACGCGTTTGCCGAAGGCGTCGCGTTCGGACGCGGGGGGCGCGTCGAATCAGTTGAAGTTATTGGAGTGCATGAAGCAAGAATGAAGATGAATGTCAGAAAAGTAATAAAAGGTTTTTGCAACATAATCACCAATAAATCACTTTAGCCACGTCATTGCGAGGGCAGTGTAGTCCTGCCCGAAGCAATCTCCAGTTGCACAAAAGGGGATTGCTTCGTCGCCGCTTGGTTTCGATATGCCCTTCGCAAAGAACGCTCAGGGCTACTCAACCAGCGCGGCTCCTCGCAATGACGAATGAAATATTTAATAAGCCACCATCGGTATCGGCGTGAAGAGCAGGATGAAAATGATCAGTGTAAAGATGCCAAGCGCGCGCCGGGGCGAGTCAAGTTCGGTAATATCATCGAGTGGCTGCGAACGGACATTGCCAAGCCAAAACAGGATCATCACCCATAACAACCAGCTAAAGTTCAATCCGCGAAGTGAGAGCGTTAATAACGATGGCAGAAAACTTAGCGCGATCAGTCCACCAATAACAAAGGGAAAGATCCTGCGTGCCTTTTCGCCGAACAACCCATAAGCCACATGCCCGCCATCCAGTGTTCCCACAGGGACAAGGTTGAGCGCCGTGACGAGCAGCCCCGCCCAGCCAGCCAATGCAACGGAATGAAGCTGCACGTCCAGTCCGTTGAACGGGATCGGTTGACCTGTAAAGAAGTATTGCAACCAATACAGCGCAGGGGATAGTCCATCCATACTTAAAGGTTTGGGAAGCAGCTCACCAAAAACCATATACTTGGATAGTAAATAGAACACAGAGTTTCCCTCAAGCAGACCTGTCATTCCCGGTGGAGGCGGCTCAACAGGTCCCAATTGAGAGATGGATAAGCCAATAAACAAAACAGGGATGGCAACGATCAACCCCGCCAGCGGACCAGCCACACCGACATCAAACAACACACGCTTGTTCTTTGGAATTCCGCGCATGATGATGAACGCGCCCAATGTCCCTAATGGACTGATAAATGGCGCGGGTAAAAAGTATGGCAATGTTGCAGGCACCTTGTAATAACGGCAGGCAATGTAATGCCCCATCTCATGTGCGAAAAGGATTCCCAACATGCTGAGAGCAAACGGCCAGCCGGTCCAGAGATAACGGAGGAGGAAGGTAAGTGACAACGGTCTATCCGGTGGAATGGCATCCGGCGGCAGATCGATGCCTGTAACCATCACGCTAATAATGGTTAAGATGAAGAGAATAATATTTATGTGCATTCGCGAGGATGATTTCGGAGGTGTTGGGCTCGGCACAAGGTAGATAAGCTGCTTATTCCCATCCTCTTTTCGAAAGAGCGGTGTGAGATCATATTGACGCAATGAATCTGCCAGTTGATCATAGGCGGCAGTTGTATCCTCGCTCAATAATTGACCACGATAACGTGCGATCCATTCTTTGGGATTGCCCGCCGTGACATCTTCGACACGAAAGATTCTTGACACATAACTTGTAAGTAGATCAATTTCGGGGATGGACATAAGCACCTTGTTTATAAGTGTGAGACCCTAAAGGTTTTCATTGTGAAAGAGTATCTGAACCAGCAAGACTATTCTGCAACTGTGTTTTCCAACTCACCGAAAAACCTTTAGGGTCTGCTCTGGTAATAGGCGAGAGTGGATGGGAGTCGAACCCACCGCGGCCCGCAACGCGACCCGCCACAGGTTTTGAAGACCAGGAAGCCCACCGGGACCTAACCACTCCCATACGAATACATGCAAGGATAATCGAATGGCAGAGGCTTTGCAAGCAAGTTTATCATTGAGTATTAACAAAGGATAAAGCAAAAGACCTGACAGATCTGCTTCGCAAAAACCTGTCAGGTCTGAAATGGCCGGGCGTTTAATTAACAAGCGCGCAAACTTGCGCCTGCGCAGTGTTATTTTACACCCAACTCCACAACTTGCTTTGGAGTTAAGATATCAGAATAAACCACCACACGTAAACCAGCATCAGCAGAGTAAACAAACCTATGTACAAACGATCTCTCTCACGTGACTGCTGGTAGCTTATGGACCAATATTTCACGGCTCTTCTAAGTTTTTCTTTTATGGGTTTCATAAAATTGAATTCCTTGTTCCATGTTTCTAAACGAGGACAAGTTCAAACTGTCACACCCCACTGGGGAAACCCCCACCTGAAATGGAAATCAAAAGACTCCATTTCTGATGTCTTCATCTGTTGGGGCGAAGGGTTTGGCGCTTGCGTCCTCGTTGGAGAAACCACCGACCTTTTGCACCCCTGCAAACGCGCCAGGGGAAACAGGTCAAGAGGCAGGAGACTAATTGAATTACAACCCACTTCCGGCTCCTATGAGTATCGCCGCCATGATGGCAACCGATGTGACCAGCAACCATCTGATTATGTCGGAAAACTTCGGCTGCTTTTTCTTGCCTATCTCTTTGCTCCAGGCTTCCAGGAAAGCGTTCTTATCCTCAGCGCGTTTGGTGAACGGAACCAAAGCAAAAGCAAGAATACCAAGAATTACAATTAAAACAATGGGCATGAGAAATCCTTTCTATAATGCCTAAATTGTAAGTCACCTTGCTCTGTTGGCTGCTTTCTATTACTTTGCAGTTTTCGCGCCGCTGGAAAAGAGTCAGGTGGATATAAATAAGATTGCCATCCACCTGGAAGGGCAAAATAAGCCGATCTCTAAAACAAGGCACGCCGGGGCCTGGCCGCACGCATAAGCCACATCACCTCCGAAACACCGGGCGAAAATTATTCTGTTGTAATTTGTTCGCAATGTTCTTCTTCTGCCTGTGGCGGTCTTGTTAGAAGCAAAGTTTACACATAGGCCACCCAGCACAGGGGTTGTGCATCCCACTGGAAACGGGAGTTTTACCGGTTCGCCTCCGGTGTGGCCTACTGTAGGGGCGAGAGAATTTGTTGAGCCTGCGAAATCCCCGTATGGGAAACCCCCGACCTGAAATAATAATAATAAAAAAAAAAGACTCCATTTCTGGAGTCTTTCTCAGTCGGGGCGAGAGGATTTGCGCTTTGCGTCCGACCCTTTGCACCCCATGCAAGTGCGCTAGCACCTCCGGTGAGCTTCGCTCGGGCTGCGTAAAATGCCGTCATTCGTGCATAGTAATTGGGATAGGTAAGAGGTCGTATTGTCGCCGCGAAGTTGACACGCGTCAAGGCTATTCGTGCTTAGTGCCATCTGGCATTGTCGAACACACAACCACCGGTGTGTGTTCGCTTTCATAAGAGCCTTGCGGTTGGCATAAGTAGTGATGCCAGTCAATCTAATATTCCATAGTACATAACTGCAAAAAGCCCATTAATTGGGCATCTCCGTAACAGATCACCTCATTTCCCAGGATACCGATTACCAGAAAAAAGATACCCAAGCCTAAGTATATAAAGGCTCTTGCATTTTTCATTTTTCAATCCTCCAGCATTGTTCTCGGTAGTCGCGGAATTGTTGCCGCGATGTTGACAAGCGTCAAGGTTATTCGTGCGTTGTGCCGTCTGGCATTGTTGCATTTTTCAGAGACGCACGGACTATGCTGGTGGTTTGCAAGATGGCACCTTTCAGACTGGCAAATTCCATTTTAGCATCTCGCAAATGGGTGGTTAATGAAAAAGACTCCATTTCTGGAGTCTTCGTCTGTCGGGGCGAGAGGATTTGAACCTCCGACCCCTTGCACCCCATGCAAGTGCGCTACCGGGCTGCGCCACGCCCCGATTGACAAGGCAGGATTATAGTCGTGTTTGAGCAATCTAGCAACTCAATGACATTAACCCTTGATTATGCTAAAATACATGGAAAGGTGTTATTATCGACAAAGTGCCGCATAATTTTCTAAATTGGACCTTTGAGTTTACCCTTCAATTCATTCAAAAGTTTAGTAAATAATGAGACAAGCGGTAAACATCTTAATTGCAGCAAACCACACCGGATCAAGATTAGATATCGATGAAAGAAAAAGCAAGTAATCTGTTGGAGTTCCCATGCCTGACATGATTGAAGTGCAAATCGACAGCGTCCGTGTGCATCTGATGACGCCGAGCCGTCTGGTCGTGTTGAAACAAATCAACTCTGAACGTTATCTTCCCATTTGGGTGGGACCCTACGAAGCGGAAGCCATCACCGTTGCCTTGCAGGAAGTTGAAATGGTCCGCCCGCTTACGCATGATCTTCTCAAAAATGTCTTCGGCGCGTTCAATGCACGCATCACGCGGATTGAAATCGTCAAACTCGAAAACGATATTTATTATGGTACCATCGTTGCAGAAGTGGATGGCAGGGAGATCTATGTTGACTCTCGATCATCCGACGCAATCGCATTATCCGTGCGGGCACACGTGCCAATCCTCGTTCACCCCAGTGTAATGGACTCGGCGGGCATCGTCCCTGAGCAGGATATGCCTGAGGGTGATGAAGCACCTGAGAAAAGTGAACCTGCTCCACTGACCAAAGAAGGAGTCGAGCGTTTAACCGTTTTTGAAGATTTTCTCGGAAAGCTGGACCTGGATAAACTGGACGATAAAGATAAACCTGACGAAGACGAACCACCTGAGAAACCGAAAAAACCAAAGAAGAAATGACAGATACCCTGCCCCCCGAAATTCCCTACGGGGATACCGCCCCCACAACGCCCACGGCAGTGCCTCATAGCCGAGAAGCCGAAGAAGCAGTCGTTGGGGCGGTATTCATTAATCCAGAAGTATATTATGACGTTGCTCAATTCTTGAGCGCGGATGATTTTTATATTCACAGACACAGATGGGTCTGGGATGCGTTCACCAGCCTGCACGAGCAACGCATCCCTATTGACCTGTTGACTGTTTCCGATGAATTGGACCGGCGCAATCAACTGAGCGAAATCGGCGGACCGGCCTATCTGACCGC
>JAKEFL010000210.1 GCA_022616105.1 Anaerolineae bacterium
CCATGACCACACATCGTGAACGAATCCAGGCTGCCATCAAAGGCGAACTCTTGGATCATCCGCCAGTTGCATTGTGGCGTCATTTCCCGGTGGATGACCAATCCCCTGAGACTCTTGCGATATCAACATTGCATTTTCAACACAACTATGATTTTGATCTTGTGAAAGTTACTCCTGCATCATCATTCTGTGTAAAAGATTGGGGTGTGCAAGATGAATGGGTCGGCAATACGGAAGGGACAAGACGATACACACAGCGTGTGATCAATGATCCGCGTGACTGGGAAAGCCTGCCCATACTTGACCCAACCTCTCCGCATCTCGCGGGACAACTAGCTTGCCTCCGTTTAATCCGCGCGGGACTCGGCATAGACACTCCCCTGCTCCAGACCATCTTCAGCCCGTTGGCACAGGCAAAGAACCTCGCGGGCGAGGATCTTTTACTTGAACATTTACGTGATCGTCCCAGCTCAGTGCTCAAAGGTTTGAGAACGATTGCAGAGACGACGCGTCGTTTCATAGAAGCCGCGCGTGAAACTGGCATCGATGGCATTTTCTACGCGGTTCAACATGCACAGGCAAATATCTTGAGTTACGAAGAATACAAACTATTCGGGCTGATCTTCGATGTTCAGACCATTGAGCCCGCGCAGGGACTCTGGTGCAATATGCTTCACCTGCACGGACAGGAAGTCCACTTTGAATTAGCAAATGAACTTCCATTCCAGATCGTAAACTGGCATGACCGCGAATCATATCCATCCCTTACAGAAGCGCAAAAGCTTTTTGCGGGGGTCGTGTGTGGCGGCATCAGACAAGATACGCTGGTTTATCGGGATCAAGTTGAAGTCCAAAAAGAGGCGGCGGATGCCATCCAGCAGACTGATGGCAAACGCTTCATCCTTGGCACGGGATGTGTGGTTCCTGTGATTGCACCTCATGGAAATATCCTCGCAGCGCGCGAATCCCCCTCTTCCACTCGCGCTGAGCGGAGGGCGAAGCCCGAAGACGAAGCGAGGAGAGGGGCCAGGGGTGAGGGATGACTCTTCGAGTGATCGCGGGAAAAGCAAAAGGGCGTAAATTGAAATCTGTACCAGGCGATACGACTCGCCCTGTCACAGACCGCGTCAAAGAGGCATTGTTCAACATCCTCGCCGGTGACGTGATCAACTCGCACTGGTGGGATCTGTTTGCTGGCACGGGCGCAATTGGCATTGAAGCGTTAAGCCGAGGCGCGTCATTTGTTCGTTTCACCGATTCAAATCGCGCGCCGATTGAAACGATCAAGTTCAATGTGGCACAATGCAGGTTTTTAGAACAAAGCGAAATCCGCAGAGGCGACGCGTTTACGTTGCTATCAGGTCAACCTGATGCACAATTTGCATACATCTATATCGCGCCGCCACAATATCAGGAAATGTGGATAAAGGCATTGGAGTTGGTAGATGAAAATATTAACTGGCTCAGTGAGGATGGCTGGGCAATCGCGCAAATTGACCCCAAGGAATATAAATCGTTATCACTTGAAAACTTGGAAGAGTTCGAACAACGTAAGTATGGGAGCACCTTGCTTGTGTTTTTTGAGAGAAAGAATTAATAATTTAACTTACGCACGGATGAATTCCCCACAGTTCATTTTTAACGCCAAGGCGCAAAGACGCGAAGATTCGATTTCCTTTGCGCCTTGGCCCTTCGCGTTAAGCCTTTTGACACGGAATGACATCCACCAGGTATAAATTGCGTAAGGTGAGTCAAACACGTCATTGCGAGGAAGCCCGATAGGGCTGATGAAGCAATCTCCTTCTTATTTCAAGAGATTGTTTGGTTAGTTTGCGCTTCGTCTGCGGGTTTCGACACAAAGCGTCTCAACCCTCCGCTCAGCGCGAAGTGCACATTCTACTTCCATGGTTCAATGATAAGCACATGACTATCCTCCGCCGCGTGACCGAGATAAGGTAAACCCCAGGCTGCAGAGATTGTCTTCAATAAAGAATAATGAGTATATGGAGTGGAGTCATCAAAACCATTTTTGACAAGTGGTGAATAGATAACGACAGGCACACGTCCACCAGCTTCAAGCGGCAAGCCGCAACAGGAATGATTTCCCTGCCCTTCTTCGAATGGCATCGCAATAAAATAAGAGTCGCCTGTCGCATCCAGGGCGGGGACCAGATACCCCAGCAGGTTTGTCAGCCACGCATCGGATATATCGAGTGTGCAATCGTGGGAGTCGTTGCAAAGGTTGGGTTTGATGAAAAAGAAATTTGGAAGCGCGCCAGCCTGAATGTCCGTTTGAAGCGCGGTGAGAGGGAGGATACTTCGTTGACAGCGCGCAGGGTCCAGCCGGATTGGGTCGAAGTAAATGAACGGGTTATGCTTTTGAACATAGTTCACTTTATCCCCAAGAAAGCATGGCTCAGGCATATCCTCCTGATAAGTCTTCCAGGTGCGTCCGCTGGCTTCGATGTAATCAGGCAGACTGGGTGCGTTGATAAAACAATCATTGCAATTGACATCGATACCAAAAGTATCGCCGCCAATGAGAGCAATGTAATTCGGCAAACTTGGATGGGTGACCGCGTAATATTGAGTCAATAATGTATACTCGCGCGCAAGTTTGTTGTAATTAGGCATGATCGGGTTACCAATCACACTGCCGAACTCCTTGTTCTCGAACATGATGATGACAATATGCTCGAAATTTGGAACAAGAGGTTTAGGCGTAGCAGTAACGGTTGGCTCTGGGGAAGGAGTAAATGTAGCGGTACCCGTAGGGGGAACAGGAATGGAGGTTTGCGTGTCCGATGGGAGAGGTGTGGACGTTTCAGTTGGAGTACCTAAGCAGGCAATCAGCAAAATCAGTAGAATAATAAATCCAAATCGTTTTTTGAAATTCATGAGACAAGCCTCTTTAAATGAATTCGCTCTCTGCGCCGCGCGCAGCGTACGGCGCAGGCTTTACTTGCAACACGCCGCCGGGGACGGCGGCTTGAGCACAAAACAAGAATGCAAAAACCAAAACGGTTTATCATACTTTTCATGATGTATGCCTCTTTTGGTGTATTATAGACTCAATGATTGTAAATTTGCATCCATGGGATCTATGGCCTGAGGAAGCGGCGCGCATCCAGGCGGATTTGCGAAAGCGACTCATTCTTAACTGGGACAAACGGTCTGTCTCTATTATCGGCGGTGTAGACGTGAGCATCCAACCTGAATCAGCCCGCGCGGCGATTGTCGTGTTACGTTATCCCGATCTCATTCTTTTTGAAGCAGTGATTGCTGACGCGTCATTAGTCTTTCCATATATCCCTGGTTTGCTGGCATTTCGTGAGGGTCCAGCAGTTCTGGCTGTCTGGGAGAAATTACAAAATAAGCCGGATATGCTCATGTTCGATGGACAGGGCATCGCTCACCCACGCGGAATTGGTATTGCCTCGCAAATGGGACTTTGGCTGGAACGTCCGACGATTGGCGTAGCCAAGTCAAGGTTATATGGACGACACGAAGAGGTGGGACCCAAACGCGGCGATCGCGCAGACCTGCGCGACAACAGCGGAAATATTATCGGAACAGTTCTGCGCACGCGCGAGAACACAAATCCGCTTTACATTTCCCCCGGTCACTTGATTGATGTGCAGCATGCAACCGAATTTGTGCTTGCATGCTGCACAGGTTATCGTCTGCCTGAACCAACTCGTTGGGCGCATAAAGTTGCAGGAGGAGAGAAGTTACCCGATGAAAGCGAACAACAGCCGCGGCTATTTTAGAAAATCAGACATTACCCTCTAGCACAATCCGTTGAGACCGAGTCAACACAAGGCAGAATAAATAGATGCGCCTATAATCTGTATGGACATGAAAGTTGCAATATGTGAAACATTTACATAAGCAGAAAACACGTTTGCCATTTTGCCTTTCAAATGAGAAAGGTGCAATGACATGTCATTTATGGGAGAAATTACTCTACATGTAATGATTTTTTAATGGAGGGATATACCAGGGTACTAGCCCGACTTGCACAATTGAAATTGATTAATCGCAATATTGCTGGAAAGCTCTGCCTGCCGTCTGTAGAATTTTAGTTATCAAACCGGTAGGAGGCACCGACAATGTTTAAAACAAAATTCCATATCAACGTCGTATTGATCATCGCCACCCTGGTGACTCAAGTCACCACCGTCTTTGCAGCACCTGCATTGCAGCCAGAACAGGCAGCAGCCCCAGGATGGATTGTGTCCTGTCAATATTCACATTCCCTTCCTGACGATCCGATCGTAGTTTTCCGGCAGCCAGGTGCATCTCACATGCATGATTTCATTGGAGCAACAAACACCGATGCATTCTCGACGGCTGCGTCGCTTGCAGCCGGAGGAACAACATGCGCAATACCCGGAGACGAATCAGCGTATTGGGTACCTGCACTCTTTGAAAACGGTGTGCGTGTTCTACCCGATGGAGCCGCAAAGCATGCCTTGTTTTATTATCGCAGGAAGGGCGCTCCCACAGGTACGCTGGTACAGCCGTTTCCCATGGGACTCAGGATGATCATTGGTAACGCGAAGGCAAAGTCCCCTCAGGAAAACCCGCAACTTGGCAAGGACATTATCTTCAAATGTGGACCAGGATCGACTACAGATCTTCCCGCTCCACCGACAAGTTGTTCATCGGGGATCATGGTGGTGTCTTTGCGCTTCCCCAACTGTTGGGACGGCAAAAATCTTGACAGCCCTGACCACAAGTCACATATGGCTTATCCGTCAGGGAGTCGCTGTCCGAGTACACATCCGGTTGTACTTCCGAGAATCGAGTCGTTTATCCGATACAAGGTAGGAACAGGCCCAATTGGCACAATAACACTATCGTCGGGACCCTATTACACAGCGCATCAGGATTTCTTCAATGCCTGGGACCCGGCCGTGTTACAGAAACTCGTCACAAACTGCATGAATGCAATGGTCGATTGCGGTACAAATCCTTCCGTGAGTGGTATGAGCTCTGCTGCGGTCATGTCCGCGAACACACTCGTACCCACAAACACAGCAATACCGACCAAAACGCCAACCAGCATACCCACCAACACACCACTTCCTTTGCCTACAAACACTCTGGCGCCGACATTCACGAGTGAACCACCGCCAACCGATGTTCCAACCGAAGCTCCAACTGAGATTCCACCGACAGCAGAGCCTACGCAGCCTGCGCCTTAAAACATTTCAGCAGGAGTTCTCTGATAAGAGATACTACAAAATCAAATCTCTGATTCAGAGAGCTGCAACCAATAGCAATCCCGCCCATCATAGGGCGGGATTGTTTTCTATAATTCTTCTGTATAATACAACCTGAATTCGGGATAAAGAGATTCCTGATAACATACATCTCAAGGACATGTCACCCTGAGCAAAGCGAAGGGTCTCGCGCTCCGAACGTAGAGATTCTTCGCTGCCCGCGAAGCGGGTCGCTCAGAATAACATGTATCATAGTTTTCAGACACGCTCCAAAGAAGCAAGGAGGCACCCTTATGGAAATCCAAACTGTAAAAATCGAAAAACCTGAAGTCATCAACTTCATCCTGGGTCAGTCTCATTTCATCAAGACGGTGGAAGATATTCATGAAGCGCTGGTGAGTGCCGTGCCAGGGATCAAGTTTGGGCTGGCATTCTGTGAGGCTTCAGGTAAATGTCTCATCCGCTGGACAGGCACAGATCCAGAGATGATCGAGCTGGCGAAACAGAACGCGGAGGCAGTTGGCGCGGGACATTCCTTCATCCTGTTTTTAGGCGAGGGCTTTTATCCAATCAATATTCTGAACTCAATCAAGAACGTCCCTGAAGTCGCGCGCATAATTTGTGCAACGGCGAATCCGACTGAAGTGCTCATCGCCCAGACCGAACAGGGACGCGGTATCCTTGGCGTAGTGGATGGCTTCTCACCCAAAGGCATCGAAGATGAGGAAGGCATCGCCTGGCGCAAGGATTTTTTGAGGATGATCGGGTATAAGGTTAAGTAGGGTCAACTCTTCAAAGGTTCGCTCAAGCCGCCGTCCTCGGCGGCGAGGACGCCGCCGAGAGCAGACTTTTCATGCCCTGCGAATTCATTTCCTTACAGTTCCCTGTTAGTATGAAAAGGTGAATGTACAGCTACTCTCGGCGTGCTAAAATTACGGCAGCACCCAATTTGAATGTCGAGCAGATATGACCACCCAGCGAGCGCCATCCAAGATCATTCCGCGTGCCTTTCCGGGCATCAAACTCCCTGAGATCGAAGAGTTGATTGCCAATAGTCAGGTACGTACCTACTCTGCGGGCACGATCCTTTGCCGCGAAAACGCCATCGAAGACCGCTTTTACATGATCCTCGAAGGCGAGGTGGAAGTAACAAAGAACATTAACAACAACGAAACCCGCCTGCTCAAGACGCTCACTCCGGGAGATTTCTTCGGCGAGATGGCGCTCATCCATAACGCGCCGCGCGCTGCAACCGTCACAGCCAAATCTGAATTGACCACGCTCGAGCTCGATAAGGCGGGCTTCGACCGCGTCCTGCATAACAGCAGCAGTATTGCTATGGCGATGGTCAGTGAGATCAGCAATCGTCTGCGCGCCAACGATCAAATGGCTGTGGATGACCTGCGTATTCGCGCTGCCGAACTCGCGACTGCCTACCAAAGACTTGCAGAGCAGGAAATGGCACGCCGTGAATTCCTCAGTAACATTGCTCATGAACTCCGTACGCCCCTCATGATCGCAACCGGTTTTCTTCAGATGCTGCAAAGAGGCATGGTCAGTGGTGATCTGCTCAAGAATGGCATTGATACGGTCGCCCGCAACGTGCAGCAGATCGCCACGCTTGTCAACGACATCCTTTTCCTGCAAGAGATGGAGCTCGTCCTCCCGGAATTCCAGGCGGTGGATATGAACGAGGTCGCGCGTCAGGTCATGGAGAGATACAGAAGCAAAGCCCATGACCGTGGTGTGACCTTGCGCTTCGAACCGGACCCAAGCCTGCCTCCGGCTTCCGGCGACTCAAAATCTTTGGAGCGCGCGCTCATGGCAATTGTGGATAATGCCATCAAATTCAGCCCAAGGGGCGGCGATGTGGAAGTGCTGTTGAGTTCAGATCACGAAAATATTCTGGTTGCCGTGAAGGACCATGGTATTGGGATGTCTACAGATACTCTGCCGCGTATTTTCGATCGTTTCTACCACACCGAAAGACAGGATGACGATCTCTTTGGCGGCATCGGTTTGGGACTGTCCATCACACGCCAGGTCATCATGCAGCATCAGGGAAACCTGGAAGTAACCAGCGAGCCCGGCAAAGGAAGCACATTTACATTAACCCTCAAGAAATGGAGGGTGTGATATGTCACACCTGCACTTCGATTTGCTGGGCAAATCGTGCAGGTGCAAGTGTTGCGAGGAGCATCGCGCTGAGCGGACACTGAGCGACCCTGAGCGTAGTCGAAGGGGA
>JAKEFL010000211.1 GCA_022616105.1 Anaerolineae bacterium
AACAAGACGGGGTCAATTGGCATGCCATTGCCCAATATGGAGTGCAGAATAGTCAGCCTCGATGACGGCGAGATAGATCTCCCACAGGGTGAAATTGGAGAGCTTCTCCTTCACGGGCCGCAGGTCATGAAGGGCTATCACAATATGCCGACTGAAACGGCAAATTCTCTTCGCAAGGATAAAGATGGAAAGATCTGGCTCTACACAGGCGATATCGTCCGCATGGATGAAGATGGATATTTTTATATTGTAGATAGAAAGAAAGAGTTGATTAAGCCCGGTGGATTCCAGGTCTGGCCGCGCGAAGTGGAGGAGGCCATCGCCTCTCATCCAAAAGTATTGGAGGTCGGCGTTGGCGGCATCCCGGACCCGAATCGCGGTGAGACGGTGAAAGCCTGGATCGTGTTGAAGCCCGATGAAACGCTCACGGTGGAAGAACTAAAGGCATATTGCAAGGAACGCCTCGCGCCCTATAAAGTCCCTACGCATTTTGAATTCAGAAGTGAGTTACCGAAGACAACGGTTGGAAAGATCCTGAGGCGTGAGTTGATCCGGCAGCATAAGGAGGGAGCAAGTAATTAGTATACAAGTACACACGTAGACAGGGAGAGAGGTAAAAGTAAGAAGATGAAAAGAAGAGAGCCATCTCATGTTGGGTGGCTCTCTTCTTGTTTACCTGTTTCCTTGCTTGCTTTGTCGGGGTCTTCGCGAAGCACCCCGACAAAGCAAAGATTACATCGCAATTACCTGAGGCGTGCCGCTCCTCTTGGGGAACGGTGGCGGGAAAATGCCCTCAAACTCATCGCGCGAGAGTGTTTCCACTTCGAGAAGCTTCTGTGCAACGGCATCGAGTCGGTCTCGATATTTGGTCAGTAATTTTCTTGTGAGTTTATAAGCGTCATCGACCAGCTTGCGCACCTCAGCATCAATTTTCTCAGCTATGGCTTCCGAATAATCGCGCTGCTCTGAAATCTCACGACCCAGGAAAATTAATTCCTCTTTTTGGCCGTAGGTCATCAGACCCATATCATTGGACATACCCAATCGCGTGACCATCATGCGTGCCATTTGAGTCACGCGCTCGATATCACTTGACGCGCCTGATGTAATATCATCAAAAACAAGTTCCTCGGCAACACGCCCACCCAGCAAACCTGCCAGCGCGGCGATCATTTTCTTGCGTGATGTCAGGATGCGATCATCCTCAGGTCGATACCATGTGAGTCCGCCAGCCTGCCCGCGCCCAACAATGGTGATCTTTTGAACGGGATCAGCTTCAGGGATGGCATTCATCACTACGGCGTGACCCGCTTCATGGTAGGCAATGATCCGCTTTTCTTCATCCGAGATCAAGCGGGACTTTCGTTCGGGTCCCATTACGACGCGTTCAATCGCCTCTTCGAGATCAATCTGCCCAATCGCTTTTTTATTGCGACGGGCCGCCAGGATGGCCCCTTCATTAACAAGGTTTTCCAAATCTGCACCGACGAAACCTGGTGTGCCACGAGCGAGCGAACCAAGATCCACAGCTGGCTCCAAGGGTTTGCCCTTGACGTGGACTCTCAAGATTGCCTCACGGCCCTTCATGTCAGGACGATCCAAAGTCACACGGCGGTCAAAACGGCCGGGGCGCAAAAGTGCAGGGTCAAGAATATCCGGGCGGTTGGTCGCGGCGATGATAATGATGTTCGTGTCCGTATCGAAGCCATCCATTTCAACGAGCATCTGATTAAGCGTTTGCTCGCGTTCATCGTGTGAACCACCCAAACCCGCGCCACGCTGCCGACCGACCGCATCGATTTCATCCACAAAGACAATACAGGGAGAGTGGCGTTTGGCTTGATCGAACAGGTCACGAACGCGGCTTGCACCCACACCCACAAACATTTCCACAAATTCGGAACCAGATATCGAGAAGAACGGAACACCCGCTTCCCCTGAAACAGCTTTTGCAAGAAGGGTCTTGCCTGTGCCAGGAGGACCGACGAGCAGAACACCTTTGGGGATCCGCGCGCCAAGTTGAATGAACTTTTGGGGTTCCTTGAGGAACTCAACTACTTCTGCTAATTCCTGTTTGGATTCCTCTATACCGGCAACATCCTGAAAAGTGACGGTTGGATGTTCGCCGCTAAACATACGAGCACGGGATTTACCAAAGGACATCGCGGCATTGTTCGAGCCCTGTGCCTGACGGAAGATAAACCACAACACGCCCGCCATAAAAATCACCGGAAGGATATACAGCGCGCCGCTGAGGACACCTGCCCACTGTGAAGGAGGTCTGACTTCGATGGTCACATTTTCAGACGAAAGCTGATCTGGTGTCACACCGAGAGCCAGCAGCTGTTCCACCAGTGTGGAGTTTGATTCTTTATAGGACTCCAGCCCGGTTCTTGTCTGGGCTTCTCCACCCGTCTTATAAATCACAAGCAGATTGTCACCATCTTCAATGACCACGCGGGCCACCTTGCCTGCCATAATATCCGCTGCAATTTCGTTGATCGTCAGAGATTCCTCTGTAGTCGACTCTCTATTTACAGCCATAACCACCATGGCTACGGCTGCCACGATCAATAAAAAGGTTACAACAAATGACTGATTTCTAGGATTCACTGTGCCTCCAAATCATAATTCCAGATGAATTATACCAATAGGAATTACTAAGGAATAGTCCGCTGGAAAACTTAATATATTTCTCTAATACATGTTTTTCCGCGAGCAGCATCGTTTGGATGAGGAAAATCTCCCCGCTCTTACTTGATGACCAGTTCCACCGGGCAGTGATCGGAGCCGAGCACGGCCTCATGGATGATCACATCCTTCACGCGGGAAATCAGTTTCTCCGAAACGAGGAAGTAGTCCAGCCTCCAGCCAACACCGCGCTGACGTGCGGAAAGGCGATACGTCCACCAGGTATATTGGACCCGGTCGGAGTAAAGATGGCGATAGGCATCCACAAAGCCATGGTCGAGGAATTTCTGCACCCACGCCCGCTCCTCTGGCATAAAGCCGGATGTTTTCACATTTTGTTTCGGGTTTTTCAAGTCGATGGGCATGTGTGCTGTATTGAAATCACCAGTAATAATGAGGTTCTCCCCGTTTGCATGCAATCTGTCGCACACGCCCAACAGATGAGCATAAAAATCCAGCTTGTAGTCCACGCGCTCTTTACCGCGCTGGCCGCTTGGGAAGTAAACGTTGAATAAACGGAATCCAGGATGAAGCGTGGAAATGATGCGTCCCTCCACATCGAAGAGCGGAGCGTTCATTCCCAGTTGAGTCTCCAGAGCAAAAGAACGTAAAAGCGTTGCAACCCCACTGTATCCGGCCTTTACGGCTGGATTCCAAATGACTTCGTAGCCGGGAAAGTCCCGGTGTTTCCCTTTGAGTTGATCGGGGCGGGCTTTGACTTCCTGCAAACAAAGCGCGTCAGGCTTTTGCTCCTCGAGGACCCAATCCAATGCGTTCCTGCCAAGCGCAGCGCGCAGACCATTGACGTTCCATGTTATTATCTTCATTGTTCGGACTTTATCCGCAGGACTGCTCCGCTTGTGGTAAACTAAAAACAGGTAACATCCATGAACGCCAAACTTAAAAACATTTTGTGTGTCGAAGATGAACCTGAAATGATCGATCTCATGCGGCTTATATTGGGCCGCCGAGGCTTTGAAGTGAAAGGTGCATCAGGCGGCATTGAGGGATTACGAATGATCCGCGAAGATTTGCCTGACCTCGTTTTGCTCGATCTGATGATGCCCGATATGGATGGCTGGGAAGTATACCAGCAAATGAAAGCAGACGAAAAAACGAAGCACATCCCAGTTATTGTTGTCACAGCAAAGGCACAAAGCATTGATAAAGTCCTCGGCTTGCATATTGCAAAAGTGGATGATTACCTCGCCAAGCCATTCAGCCCACAAGACCTATTAAGCAGCGTTGAAAGAGTTCTCAAAACCAAATCGTAAAACGAGGCGCCCGTTGTCAAGCGCGTTGATGTCCTGAGTCAGCGCGGCAGTCCAGGGTGGACTCATCTACATTCTCCATATGCCGAAGTTTATTTCAATCGAAAATAAGAACAGAAAAATAGATGGGGAGTTAAGGATAAAATTCTGCGACACTTTCCTCACCCAATTGCGCGGTTTGACGCTGCGTGCACCGATCTCGCGCGACGAGGGCCTGCTCCTGGTTGGGACGCGTGATTCACGCCTCGACTCTTCCATCCATATGCTGTTCGTTTCATTCGATCTCACGGTTGTGTGGATCAACGCTGACATGAAAGTAGTGGATAAGATCCTGGCGAAATCATGGAGACCTGCCTACTTCTCAAAAGAAGCAGCAAAATTTGTGTTGGAAATCCATCCCTCCCGTTGGGATGATTTTCAGATCGGCGATGTGGTGCAATTCATCGATGCATAGATACATTTCCCTTTTCCTTTTATTCAGCATAGTTTCAGGATTTATCTTCAAACCTGTTTCAGCACAGGAAAGTGGACCGATTTACATTGTGCAAGCTGGCGATACTCTCTCATTTATTGCGTCACGATTTAATCTAACAGTCAATGAACTGATCGCGGCAAACCCTTCCATTGATCCAAATTTTCTATCGCAGGGTCAACAGATCGTTATCCCCGGGCTGGAAGGAGTCGCTGGGATTCTTGAAACTGAAATCATCTCCTTCGGTGACACACTGCGCAGCCTGAGCAGGCGCACACAAGTCTCTGATGTTCAACTGAAGAAACTCAATCGCCTTATCAGCCCAACGGAACTTTATGTGGGTATCAGTTTGATCGTTCCCGTACAGGAAGGGCAAACTGCGCTTACCACAAGGATGACTCCAGCCGCAGGTGAATCCCTGCTCGAACTCGCGGTCAAACAAAGCAGCGATCCGTGGACTCTTGCATCGATCAATAAAATAAGTGGGACTTGGGATACGCTGCCTGGAGATATCCTTTACTCGCCTGCCGGCAGCGGTGAAGGCAATGCCACAGGGTTGCCATCCGCTTTTGCCAGCGCGAGCATCGAGCCACTGCCAATGATACAGGGCAGCACAGAAATCATTCAAGTGAGACCACAGGAAGATGCCTCAATCTCTGGAATGCTTGTAGATAAGACATTGAATTTTTTTCAGGCAAATGGCGAGCAGGTTGCATTACAAGGGGTTCATCCACTACTGGAGCCGGGTGTGTATCCTTTGAAGATCGAAGCAACGCTGGCAGATGGGAGCAGGCAATCATTCGAGCAAATGGTGCTGGTGACTTCGGGCAATTATTCCAGCGAAGTACTTTACGTCCCACCTGAAACAATTGACCCTGCAGTTTCCGAACGGGAAAATCAGCAGATCCTATCGATCACAGCCCCCTCAACACCCACGCAGTTTTGGAACGGGATATTTTCATCCCCTGCGGTGTACCCGGACCAATTGAGTTCCCGCTTTGGTACGCGGCGCATCTATCATGGT
>JAKEFL010000029.1 GCA_022616105.1 Anaerolineae bacterium
CGCTGGCTGCCAACCTTCAGGTCAGGCTTGAACCGAAGACCGAGGCAGAAGCGGTTCCATATCTGTATCATGTGGCAGACCTGCAGCTCCCTTTTGACCCATCCAAAGACCCAATCAATATCATCACAAATGCAGCAAGTGAACGCGCGCCCGTATTTGATCTGAGGAGGCTGCCTGCGTTTATCGAAGGCAGTTTCAAGAACGGACAAGCCTTGTTGTTAATTGATGGTTTCGATGAACTCGATCAACCGGGGCAACACAACGTTGTTGAATGGTTCAAGGCGTTGATACAGGCCTATCCAAAAGTTCGAATCGTCACGACTGGATGCGTACATCAACTCAATGGTCTCATTGGAATCGGGTTCAATCCGCTTGCCATTATTGGATGGGATTCGCGAAAAACTTCGCGCTTCATTCAACAATGGGGTGAGTTATGGACAAGAACCGTTGCACTGGAAGCCCAGACGCAAACGGGACCTGGACAGGTGGATCCGATTCTGCTCAACACCTGGCTAACGACAGACAATCACGGTCTGACTCCCTTTGAGCTTACACTTAAAGTATGGGGCGCATACGCAGGTGACAGTTTGGGTCCGCGCGTCATGGATGCCATTGCAACTCATGTTCGCCGCGTTGCCCCAACTGGAACGCCTGTTGCTGCTTTGGAATTACTGGCGATGCAAGTTGTTCTTACTGCCCAACCGATCTTTGACCCGCGCACGGCACATGGATGGGTGAAGCAGTATGACATCGTGGAAGATAAGCCATTCGAGGATGCACAAACCGTCACTGAAACTTCTGAGGGCAAATCCATTCCGCTTACCGAATCGCAAAAGATACGAATCAAGAAATCCAAAGCAGGCGAGGCAGTTCCAAGTCATGGCTTGCTCAATAAAATGGTCGATAGCGGATTACTCCTATCACATTCAAATAATAAGTTGCGATTCGCGCATCCTGTGTTGAATGGCTATCTGGCGGGTCAGGCAATCGGTGACAACGATGCCGACACAACCCTCCTTGCTCAACCAGATTGGGACGGAAAAACTTTATCACTACGTTATCTTGCCGCACGCGGAGATGCTTCCGCAGTTGCGGATATTATGCTGAAAGAATCCGATCTTCCGCTTCATAATCAGGTCCTTGCAGTGGCGCACTGGCTTCGAGATGCACCCAAGGAAGCGACATGGCGCGCAAAAGTCTTCTCAAGTTTGTTGACCATTTTGCAAGCCGAGGGTCAGCCGATTGGCTTGCGCGGGCAGGCGATGGCGGCGTTCGTGATGAGTGGTGATCCAGGTGCAGCAACTTTGTTCCGTCAATTATTAAGCTCAAGATCCTTTGAGCTGATTCCGCTTGCCGCGCTGGGCAGTGGAGCAATGAGGGATAACAAAGCGGTGGATGCATTGGAAGAAGTGATGCAGGCACCTTCCGGAGCAGTAAGGCGCGCAACTTGTCTCGCGCTGGTTGCAATTGGCACGGAGAAATCGCTTGAAGGCGTCGCACGTGCCCTGTTGCAAGGTGATGAAGAACTCAGGCGCGCTGCTGCGGAAGCGATGGCGAACGATCCCACAGAGGGACATGCCATGCTCAAGGAAGGCGCCACACTGGCAGATATTATGCTGCGCCGCGCAGTTGTGCACGGATTGGCACGCATCGATCAACCCTGGGCAATTGAAACCCTGCAGACAATGCAGGTGCAGGATGACCAGTGGGCGGTGCGCAATCTTGCCAACCAATACCTTGAACAAATGGGAAAGATCGATCCGCGTGTGCCGCGCAAACTTACAACGCCATCTGAATCTCCGTGGTTGATTGAGTTCGCAGGCAAACAAGGGGTGGGCATTCCGCGCGGCGGACCCGCGACGGATGTATTACTTAACGCGTTCAAATCTGGTCAGACCGAAGAACGTCTGGCAGCGCTCCCTTATCTCAAGCGCGTGGCAAATGAAGGAGTCATTGGTGCGCTATATAACGGCATGTACGGCGAAGACCCCGAAGTGCGGGAAGCAGCATTTTATGCCATTGAAGAAATTGGCTCAAACGGAACCAAACTTCCTCACCCCAATCAGTTCGGTCTAGGCTGATATGCTCATCACGAATGCCACGCTGATCACTTGGGAACCTGCGGCAAATCGTATCCTTGATGATCACGCGATTCTTATCGAAAATGATCGCGTCAAAGAAATCGGCACGACGAGTGAACTGACATCACGTTATCCTCAAACTCAAATAATCGATGCACGTGGCCAATATGTGATGCCTGGAGGCATCTGCGCGCACACACATTTCTATGGCGCGTTTGCGCGCGGCATGGCAATCCCAGGCGCGGCGCCGAAAGATTTCCCTGAGATCCTGCAAAAGCTATGGTGGCCGCTCGATCGGTCGCTGGACGCGGAGAGTATCCAATATTCCGTCCTCCCCTGCCTCGTGGATGCCATCAAACATGGCACAACGACTCTCATCGATCATCACGCTTCACCCAACGCAATTGACGGCTCTCTCGATATCATTGCTGCAGCAGTTGAACAGGCGGGATTGCGCGCAGTGCTGTGCTACGAAGTGACGGACCGAGATGGCAAATCCAAAATGAAAGCTGGGATGAACGAGAACATCCGCTTCATCAAAAAGATAAAAAGCCCGCTTCTCGCGGGGACCTTTGGCCTGCACGCCAGCCTTACGCTTTCAGACTCATCTTTAGAGTTGTGCCGCCAATCTGCGCCCGACGATGCAGGCTTTCACATCCACACTGCCGAGCATGAAGCGGATGAATACGACAGCCTGAACAAATCTGGTGTGCGCGTGATCGACCGCCTGCAAAAGCATGGCATACTTGGACCAAAGACTATTACAGCACATGGAGTCCATCTCGACGCGCGCGAGCTGGAAATCCTTGCCGAGACGGGAACATGGTTATCACATCAACCGCGCTCGAATATGAATAACGGCGTGGGCGTAGCGCAAATTGAATCGATGCTGCGGGCAGGCATCAAGGTCTGTTTGGGAAATGATGGTTTCTCCAACGCGATGTGGGAGGAGTGGAAAGCCGCTTATCTCCTGCACAAAGTCTATTACCGCGACCCGCGTCGCATGGGCGGATACGATGTGACACAGATGGGGATCTACAACAACGCCGCGCTGGCAAATGTCTTTTTCAAAGATGCGCCTATAGGGCAACTCGTCCCTGGCGCGTACGCCGATCTTGTTTTTGTTGACTATCATCCCAATACACCATTGACCGTGGGCAATCTGCCGTGGCATATTATCTTCGGTTTTCAACAAAGCATGGTTACTAGCACAATCGTAGGCGGCAAAGTATTGATGAAAGACCGTGAATTGCTCACGCTCGACGAAAAGGAAATTTCTGCCAAAGCCCGGGAGATCGCACCCAAAGTTTGGGACAGATATCAAAATGAGGTTGCCAGGATCTCATAAAATTGCTTGACGCGGTGTCCTTCGCGAAGCACGCGAAGCGTGTGGGACGCCGCCGGGGACGGCGGCTGGAGCATAAATTAATAGTCATGTAGAGGAGATGATGATGAGTGATGAATCCATTTTAGTGAGAATTGCAGTATTGGGCGGAACAGGCAAGGAAGGAAAAGGGCTTGCATATCGCTGGGCAAAAGCGGGATATCGTGTGCTGATCGGTTCACGCTCTTCAGAAAGGGCAGTAACGGCCGCATCTGAAATCATGGAATTATTGGAAGGCTCTTCATCCCTTGTTGGAACAACCAACTTTGAAGCTGCGAAACAGGCTGATATTGTTGTCGTTACTGTGCCATACTCAGCCCATCGAGAGACGCTGGAGAGTGTTAAGAATGTGCTAAAAGGCAAATTGCTCATCGATGTAACAGTTCCTCTCGTGCCGCCAAAATTGACGAAAGTACAAATGCCAGCCGCGGGTTCCGCCGCGCAGGAAGCAAAGGATATTCTGGGAGATGGCGTGCAAGTCACTGCTGCGTTCCAAAACATCTCACATGAACTCCTTTTTGATGAGGACGACATCAACTCCGATGTGCTGGTTACTGGCACAAGTAAGGAGGCGCGTGACGAAACTCTAACGCTTGTTGAAGCCGCGGGACTTACGGGTTGGGATGCAGGTCCTATAGAAAACTCGGTGGTTGTCGAAGGACTTGCCAGTGTGTTGATCAATATCAACAAACGATATGGCTCCACCCATGCAGGCATAAAAATTACAGGGGTCCATAAAAAATCGTAATAATTCATACTGTGTACTACGTAATACGCAGTACGCAATACATAAGATGCCCCTCACCCTAACTCCACTCATCGGGATTCCCCTCATCCGCCGAGACGACAACTTGGCGGATATTGTTGTTAATGCTCTCGAGGAAAATAATATTTCGCTTCAAGATAACGACATTCTTGTTTTCGCACAAAAGATCGTTTCAAAAGCCGAAGGACGCGCTGTTAATCTCAGCACCGTCATTCCGTCACAACACGCGCTTGATCTGGCGAAACAAACGGAAAAGGACCCGCGCCTCGTCGAATTAATACTACAAGAAAGCAAAGAGGTGTTACGCACCCGCGTCGGTGTGATTATCGTTGAACACAAACTAGGTTTCGTCTGCGCGAATGCAGGAATTGACCATTCCAATGTAAATCCCCCTCTCCCATCCGCGCTGAGCGGAGCGTCAGCGAAGACGAAGCGGGGAGAGGGGTTAGGGGTGAGGGCAGAAGACTGGCTATTACTGCTCCCCGAAAATCCCGATCAATCCGCCCAGACCTTGCGCAAACAAATCGAAGAGCAGACAGGCAAACAAATCGGCGTCCTGATCATCGACTCACATGGACGCGCCTGGCGCAACGGCACAGTCGGCATTGCAATTGGGATGTCGGGTTTACCTGGGTTGGAAGACCTGCGCGGCAAGCCCGATCTCTTCGGTTATAGATTGCAGGTCACGCAAGTTGGTGCAGCAGACGAGCTGGCCGCGGCTGCATCGCTTGTAATGGGCCAGGCGGCAGAGGGCACACCAGTTGTCCATGTGCGAGGGTTTCCATATCCGCTTCGAGAGGGTTCCCTCAAAGAATTGATCAGACCCAAAGAGCAGGATTTGTTCCGATAAGTCTCCTTCATCCAGCAGTTGAACTGCTGGATGAAGGAGACAATCAATTCAAGTAAACATGACAAAAACCACTGCAAATTTCTGGCGGGAGATGACACAATTGGCGATATCAAACCGCATCGCCATAGACAGACCCAAAGGCAGCTCGCATCCACGTTACCCTGAAGTCATCTATTCACTTGATTATGGATATCTTGAAGATACAACATCCAGTGATGGCAGCGGAATAGATTTATGGCTAGTACCTCAACAAGTTAAAGTTGTAGGGTAAGAATAGCTGAAATACGGCTATGTTACCCGTCAACTTAAGGTTGTTCATGTACTAGGTTCATTGAACACAAAAAAACTAACAGGAATCTTATGCACTTTTGATACACTCAGTTGATTGCCTGCACAGAAAAAGATATTCAAACTATTCAGGACTTTCACAACGAAATGCGTACACTCTTCATCCCAAACCCAACGATTAGACATGAAATTCCCTGAAAGATTTCTCGACCTGCTCCAAGACGATTCCAAAGCCCTTCTTTACCTTGCAACCTCAATGTCTGATGGCTCGCCCCAGGTCACACCTGTTTGGTTCAACACAGATGACGAGTACATCCTCATCAACACCAACGAAGGACGCGTGAAAGATCGCAACATGAAGGCTCGTCCGAAGGTTGCGATGACCATTCAAGATCCCGGCGATCCCTATCGTTATCTTGGCGTTCGCGGTCAAGTTGTAAGTTACACAAGGGAAGGCGTAGATGAGCACATCAACAAACTTTCACTCAAATATGACAACAAACCCTGGAAATATCGCGAGGGTCAACGGCGGATCATCTTCAGAATCAAGCCAATCCATTTCGACGAACACGATTGACCTGCAGGATTTTCTGAGAACTCGCCGATCGATCCGCCGTTTCAGACCGGACCCTGTTCCTGATTCCGTTATACAGAACATCCTCACTACTGCAACCTACGCCCCATCCGCTCACCATCGTCAACCCTGGCGGTTCGTCGTAGTGACGGATTTATCCGCCAAGACGCGGCTTGCCGACGCAATGGCAAAAGACTTCGAACGCGATTTAACTCGCGACGGGTTACCTCCCGAAAAAATTCAAACTCAAATCAAACGCTCCAAAGAACGGATCACCTCCGCGCCTGTTGCGATTCTGCTCTGTCTCGACATGAGCGAAATGGACTCTTATTCGGATGAGAAACGCACCAAAGCTGAATACATGATGGCAGTCCAATCCGCCGCTGTTGCGGGATTGCAATTATTACTTGCGGCGCATGCAGAAGGCTTGGGAGGAGTTTGGGCGTGCTGGCCCCTGTTCGCGCAGGAAACGATTCGAATAACATTGAATTTGCCAGAATCATGGGAACCACAAGGAATGTTTTTTGTTGGGTATGCTAAAGATATTCCAGACGTACGGGAAAGAAAAACCATTCATGAAATTACAATTCACTTTTAACTAAATTCAGTAAATCACAGGTTTGTCATTCTGAGGAGCCAGTGCTCTTCTGGCGACGAAGAATCTCTCATAATTTCAGCCGAGACTCTTCGCTCGCAACGAGCGCTCGCTCAGAGTGACATCAAAATCGTGATTTACTGAAATTATCAATGCCCATCACCGTAACGCGACATTTATGTCGCCATAAGGACACCTGAACATGCCAGACATCAAATACAGGCGAAATTTGCCGCACATTCATCCCGAAGGCTATCCCTTGTTTATCACATTTCGCTTAGCTGATTCCCTTCCGACAGAAGTACTTGCCGAACTCAAGGCTCAACGCGAGCGAGAATTGAACTCCAAGCCAAATTTATCTTCATCCGAACGGTATGATATAGAAAGAAGGTTTTTTAAAGATTATGATAATTGGCTTGATCGTTGTGCCTCCGGTCCGCGTTGGCTGGAGGATGAAAACATTGCAAGCATCGTTAGCGAAAAAATTCAGTCCATGAGCGGCGAATACTTTCAATTATTTGCTTATTGCATCCTGCCAAACCATGTTCACCTGCTCATAGAATCAATCATCGCAGGCCGCCTTCATCACCGCGGCAAAACCGCAAAATACCCTGTCACCGATGTAATGCGATTGTTGAAAGGAGGCACTGCACGCGTTTGTAACTTGAAACTGAAGCGCAGCGGTCATTTCTGGAACCACGAAAGTTACGATCACTACATCCGTGATGAGCGGGAGCTAGAGCGGATCACCAAGTACATTTTATACAACCCAGTAAAAGCAGGATTGGTGGAAGATTGGAAGAAATGGCAATTCACTTATGTCAATCCCGAACTAGGGTCATGGTGAAAAGCGACATAAATGTCGCGCCACGCGTAATGCGACACGCTTCGCGGTGTCGCCAGACTAGTATAAACAGATGAAAATCGTCGCGCTTGCAGGCGGAGTCGGTGGCGCGAAACTCGCACACGGACTCGCTCAAGTTCTCCCTCCTGAAGATTTAACTATCATTGTCAATACAGGCGATGATTTTGAGCATTATGGTTTGTATATATGCCCAGATTTGGATACGGTTTGCTACACATTGGCCGGGATTGCAAATTCAGAAACAGGCTGGGGGCGGGCTGACGAATCGTGGAATGCTGTTGAAAACTTATCAAAACTCGGTGGCCCTGATTGGTTCAAGCTTGGAGATAAAGACTTAGGCACTCATCTTGAAAGAACAAGGCGGTTGAAAGAGGGGTATTCATTAAGCCAGATCACCAGAGATTTTTGCAAAGCATGGGGAATAGGACATACCGTCCTGCCGATGTCGGACAAACCCGTGAGAACATTCGTTGAAACAGACGAAGGCGAACTGGCTTTTCAGGAATATTTTGTCCATCGCAGGTGTGAGCCGCGCGTAAAAGGCTTCTGGTTTGATGGCGTTGACAAAGCGGAACCAGTTCGCGGGGCGCGTGAGGCGATCCAATCGGCTGATGCGATTGTCATTTGCCCGTCGAATCCGTGGGCGAGCATTGATCCAATTCTACGCGTACTCTCCCCTCTCCTTTCAGGAGAGGGGCCGGGGGTGAGGTCGGTTGCAGTCTCCCCCATCATCGGCGGAGAAACCGTCAAGGGTCCTGCGGCAAAGATGTTTCGTGAAATGGGAATCGAACCATCGGCGCTTGCTGTTGCAAATCATTACCGCGGGCTGGTGACAGATTTTGTGCTCGATGAAATCGATGCGCAACTTATTGAAGGGATTAAGGGTTTGAATATGCGGACGCATGTAACAAATACACTTATGAAAAGTCATGAAGATAGAAAACGATTGGCAGTTGATATGCTAAACTTTATCGGACGTGACGTATGACACTCTGGGCAATTGTCCCTGTAAAACCTTTACGACGCGGCAAATCGCGTTTGGCTGGAATATTATCCGAAGACGAGCGGGCGGACCTAAACCGTACACTTTTACAACATACCCTGGAAACACTGACCACATTGAAGGAAGTGGAGGAGGTTCTGGTTGTCAGCCGCGACCCACAGGTGTTGACGATTGCACGAAATTATGGCGCGCGTACCGTTCGTGAGGATGGTCAGCCCGATTTGAACACCGCGCTCAAGCGCGCCACAGTGATTGCACAGGTATACGCAACCAGAGGAGTTCTTGTATTACCTGCTGATCTGCCGCTGATTTCACGTGAAGATGCTCGTGTACTGGTTGAGCGCGCGAGTGACCCACCGGTGGTTGTCATTGCGCCAGACAGACATCAAAAAGGCACCAACGCCCTGCTCATTTCTCCGGCGGGTTTAATCGAATATCAATTTGGGGAAAACTCTTTTCAACGTCATTGTAATCTGGTAAAAAAGGCAGGTGTAAGGTTGGAGATCGTAAACCTGCCTTCGCTTGGACTGGATTTGGATTCGCCTGAAGACCTTGAAATCATAAGAAACCTGGAAAGTACATTTTCATTCTGATCCCACAAGGAGAATGCCATGGCTCAGCGTGTTGCACTTTATCTGCAAGACTCGCACGATTTGCGCGACGGACTGGATTACGTGAAATACGCAGAAGAGAAAGGCTTCGAGGCTGTATGGCAGGCAGAATCACGGCTCGTGCGGGATGCGATTGTGCCGATGGCTGGCTATGCAGCTGTGACGCAAAGGATCAAGGTTGGGTCTGGCGTGATTAACAACTGGACGCGTAATATTGGTCTATTAGCTGCCACGTTTCTCACGCTCGATGATCTTGCTCCAAACCGCGTGATCTGTGGGATAGGCGCGTGGTGGGATCCGTTGGCAAAAAATGTTGGCATTGAACGCAAAAAACCGATGTTAGCCATGCGCGAGACGATTGAGGTGCTCCGCCGTCTGCTAAATATGGAGCGGGTGACATTCCATGGTGAGTTTCATCATGTGGACGGGATTGAACTTGACGTTGTACACGGCCGCCGTGAACCGCGAAATATCCCAATTATGATCGGTGCAACAGGCGACCTTATGATGGAGTTGACTGGCGAAATTGCGGATGGCGCCGTGTTAAATTATTGCGTTCCCCCGGATTACAACGACAATGCATTGGAATTGCTCGAAAAGGGATTGAAGAAATCGGGCCGCAAACTCGAAGACTTCGACCGGCCACAATTGATCGTCTGTTCAGTGGATCAGGATCATGACAAGGCAATTGAATACACAAAAGAATTGCTCTGCCAGTATCTCGCGCAGCAACCGCATATCGCGAAAGCCTCCCGCGTTTCTCAGGATGTGATCTCACAGATTCAATCAATATTGGGATGGCCTGCCACCAAAGAACAGATCAACAAAGCCAAGCATCTTGTGCCTGACGAGCTAGTTCATAACATCACTGCCTCAGGGACACCTGATGAAGCAAAAGCCAAAGTGGAAGAATACAAGAAGCGCGGATGCACTTGCCCGATCCTGTACCCAGTTGGTGGAAATTTCAGACTGCTGATTGATACCTTCGAGCAACTCTAAAAATTTTAGTGTGCTCCCGTCGCCGTCCTTTGCGAAGCATCCCCGTGGGACGACGGCGGGGACGCCGCCTAAAGCTTATTTCCATAAAATTATTTTCGACCTACAGGTAGAAACCAGCAAATTATATTGATAGATCTCCTGCCAATCGTGTCAGTTTTCTTACTTTTATATCCTACCCTAGCCCTTGTAGATAATCAAGCAACACCTGCAATGCAGCCTCCGCCGCATAAGACTTATTCTGAATACGATCACCCGGAAACTGAAACACCCATGCCCATTCGCCACCTTTCGCAGCCAAACCGATCCAGGTTGTGCCAACCGGTTTCTCAGATGTCCCGCCACTGGGGCCGGCAACTCCACTGACAGATACGGCGATGTCTGCATTCATTATATTGCGCGCGCCGCGTGCCATTTCAATCACTACCTCACGGCTTACAGCACCTCTGGAATTCAATGTTGCCCACGAAACACCCAAAAGGTCAACTTTTGCTTCATAGGCGTAAGCTACAACGCCGCCTAAAAAATATTCAGAGGAGCCAGGTATATCGGTGATGCGATTCCCCACCAAGCCTCCAGTGCAAGATTCTGCAAGTGCCAGCTTCAAGCCTCGATCATGCAAAATATATCCAATTTGAGTCTCCAGAGATGTCCTCACATTAACCTCGGTGAAATTGTTATGGAGATTATACTCGGCACACTTTATTCTCGGTTATAATTTCATGCATGGCAGACTGGGCTGGAAAAACGCTCGGAAAGGTTCACATTGATGATCTGGTAGCCCGAGGGGGCATGGCTGAAGTATATACGGGCACACATGAGTCTTTTGGGCAAGTCGCTGTGAAAGTGATGAGGGGCTTGCTTGAACGGGACTCAGATCAACTCGCCCGCTTCCAGCGTGAGGCGGAAGTTGTTGAAGAGTTGCGTCATCCCAACATCGTGCAAATGTTTGATTACACAGTGGTGGATGAGACCCCCTGCCTGGTAATGGAATATATACCGGGTCCTTCACTCCATTCCTACTTAAAGCACTTGCATGACAATAAACAACGGCTTCCCATTGGAATTGTGGGACATATTTTAACATCCATGGCAAGCGCGCTCGATTATGCCCATGCCAAAGGCATGGTCCATCGCGATATAAAACCCGCAAACGTATTGCTGCGTTCCCGTTCTGAAAGCGTCGAACTGGATAAACCTCTTCCTATGGATGTGGAACCGGTTCTCACGGACTTCGGCCTGGTACGCCTCCTCGACTCGACCATGCACACGACAGCTGGGTCCGTCAGCGGGACACCAACATACATGAGCCCTGAACAGGCTCGCGGCGAAAAGGTGGACAAACGCACAGACATTTATTCATTCGGCATCATGCTTTATGAGATGCTAGCTGGCGAGGTTCCATTCCAGTCAGATACAACATTCGGTATGTTGATGAAACATATCAATGACCCTCCCACGCCCATTAAAGGCATTTCAAAAGACCTGCAGGCACTCCTCGACCGCGCCCTCGCGAAAGATCCGTCTCTCCGCTATGAGAGTGCGGGCGATCTGGCAAACGAGTTTATGGCTTTGTTCAATGGGCAGACCATTTCTCCCGGCACATTACACATTGCAGAAATGGCGCGCAAGGCGGCAGAAGCCAGCAGGAAGGGCCAGCCCGCTGAAGACGCACGCCCGGGCCGTTCCCTCCTGCAGTTTGGTCTTGGAATTGTCGGGATACTAATTGTGGGACTTATTATTCTCTCTTTCATAAGGCCCCAACTGGTCAATTTATCGATAACTCCAACACCCACGCGAAATCCGAACTTTGATGTGGGCCGGTTGCGATTCGACGATGGGGGCAACATCATGGATACATTTACTATATCCTTGATAAGTGTTGATCCTCCCGCAGAGGGAAAACATTACGAAGGCTGGCTAATCAGTAATGATGGCACGCTCACGCGCCCAGCGGGGCCTGTCATCTTTAATGATGCAGGTATAGGTCGATTGGAGTTCACAATTCCTGGAAGTCAAAACATTCTCGCGAACTTCAATCAGATCATAATCACCCAGGAAGATGGGAATATAGAAGATGGAACCGTCGTAACCGAGCCTTCAACAGAGATTGTATATTCTTCCATATTTCCACCGGAGGCATTAATACCGATTCGCAGGATACTGGTATCCGATCCAGACACGCCCAACGAAGAAGCACTAATTCAAGGTCTTTGGTTCTATGGCGCGCAGTATATTAATACCAGCATAAATGGAGACGTTGAAAATGATCCAGAGTATGTCTCGTTGGTCACCGCCCTGGAGAAGGGCGACGAACTCACTTTCCGCAAACGAACTGAGGAGATAATCAATCAGATCGTTGGCGACGCGAGTGAGCGATTTTTGGATTATGACGAGGATGGCAACATAGAATATTATTTAGGCGATGCTTATGGCAGTTTGCCCGCCGGAGATCGGCCCGGTTATATTCAGGCAACAGTGAGCAATGCACAAGCTGCCGCCGAAGCTGCCGACTCAACCCTTAATATACGTTTGTTTAGTCAAAGTACTCAAACGTGTGTACAGAACATGAATAATTGGACAAACGAACTCTTGCAACTTGCTCTGCAACTCATCGATATGCCGTTTGGTCCACAGATGAATTCAACGGTCGAACGAATGGCGGACCTCGGAACGTGGCTCTACGACGGTAATGATGTGAACAATAACGGACAAATTGATACGATCCCCGACGAATGTGGAATAACAATTGCCTATGACGAAGCCTACTCGATGGCAGATATGCTTATTTATCCGGGAAAAGATCGAACACCCCCACCATGAAGATAAAATCTCCCGCAAGCGGGAGATTTTATTTATGATTAATTGTTGCTCCACGATCACGGTGTAAAAGTCGGATTGATCTGATCTAATATATCCTGCAATTGGGGCCCAAGCAGGCTCGCCAGACCAGCGACAACTACAAGAATACAACAGAAAATTCCGAAAAATGGCAGGAGCAGCGAAGCTGCAGCCTTTCCCCAGTCAAA
>JAKEFL010000212.1 GCA_022616105.1 Anaerolineae bacterium
TCAGGACGCTGATTCACGCTGAAAACGCAGATTTTTTTCTTTTTGAATCAGCGGAATCAGCGTTTTTCTGCGTCCAAAATCCATTGTGTAAGGTAATCAGCGCTGATAGTTAATAAATTCAAAATTCGCCACAAAGTTATTGTCGAAATCATACGCAATGATCCCGACCGCGTACTGACCATCCACGGGGTAACTTGAAAAGAACGAGAAGCCCTGTTCGCCCCACGTGAAGACATCATCGCTCAAAACATAATCATAAATCGGATTGTTGTTGGCGTCGAATTCATAGTATTGAATATAGTCTGTGAACTGATCACCAATCTGAGGCGTGATCTCTACCGGGTTGCTGGCTCCATCACTGTCATTGTCGGGGAAGGCATACGCGTAGAGGAAATTACCATCAGCATCAAAGTATAAGGAGGCATCCACAGGTGTATTGCTGAGTGCATCTGTATATTGTCCATAGACATAGTAAACAGTCTGCCCATCCGCGCTCAAGTATTCAGCTGGCTCAAAGAGGGCAAATGCCTCGTGTTCGCTGTCTGTGAGAGTATAAAGCGTCGGAGACCATTCGTATTCGACCTGTATTGGGCTTTCGCCATAATCCGGGGAGTTGACACCATCAATCGAAATGGTGTTATCCGCGATGTAGTATGAGACATCGGCAATCCAGTAGGACTCGGTTGTAGGATCCCAGAAATAAAGCGCGGTGTGAATATAAGCAACATTTCCCTCCACTGTAGTGGATATATTCACCACTTCATCGCCGTTGATCTCTGTATCAGAAATTTGGATGGGTCCAATGGTCAATTTAGATGCGCCGGGCGCGACGATTTCTGCTGTGCGCGAGGGAGTGATCGCTTCTCCCTCCTGTGGGATAAATTCTTCGCCAGTATAGTGATAAGCAAGGAATTCATCCCAGGAAGACTGCTCAAGAAACTTGTAGGACGATTCAGCATAAGATGCGAACTCGCTGTTGTACTCGGTAAAATAATACAGGTCTGAATCAGGGAAGTGGAAGGCAATCCCATTTGAGCCAGACATGCTGGGTCCGTGTTTTTCGGCAACGACTGCCGAAGCAATCGCGGTCTGTAACTGAATAGCCGCTTGTTGCGCGCTGGCATCGTCGGTCAGGTTTGCGAGCACCTCAGAAAAATTTCCGAGGTCAATAAAGGAGGGCGAGACCTCTTCGCCAAACAGCGAGAAATAGCTGCGCGTATAGGTACGCGCTTCCGCCACAATGCTTTGATCAAGAGTCGCAATCGCCGAGACAAATTGATTCATCGCGCCGATCACATCCGGGACGCGGGTGCTTTCAATCGCACTCAACGTCGTCGTAGCTTCTTCCTGAGCAATTTCATCAGCCGATGCTCTCAGTTCATCTGTGAGCAGGACGTCATTGACTACGTATGTTGAAACAACAGAGCTGGAGAGTCCGTTTCCATCCATCGCGGGATTTTGCGCCACTTGTTCCAGCCACGCCGCGTAAGACCAGCCATAACCAGGAATGACCTCTTCCGACGCGACCATATAATTTGAATATGGATACAACGAGCCAAAGATTTCAATCTGCCCCATCAAGCAGGCATCGAAACCGATCAACTCAAATTTATCAACGCCTGTTTTCTGCTGTATCTGTTCAATAGAAGAGATGATCTCAGGCATGGAAAGATCCGAATAAAGGGATGAGGTCATGTCCGAGAATCCACCAGTCCAGCCGCCGCCATGATCAGACATTACCAGCGCGTATTTCTTCGCAGGGTAACTTTGGATGGCCCAGGTCACAAAATCCACCAAAGTTTGCGGGTCGCCTGTATCTACTTCGCCAAGTGATTGGACAATAGGTGAAGAGATTGTACTTAGATCGCTATCCTGTGTAATGAGATAACGGCGCGCGTCTGTCCAATCTCCATCTCCGCTAAACGCCGCGCCATAACGATCAATCTGAACAACAATGTTCAACTGTGGATTGGACCCGACCAGTTCCATTTCGTTGACATCGAACCACATCGTCTCTTCCAACACTTCATCATCTGCAGCGGAATAGACAATGACTGTCCACTCCGCTAAGCCAGAGGGGTCCACAGAGGTTTGCGGAGTGGGATTAACAGGCAAGTTACTGTCTGTTGGGCTGGGTGAAACAGTCTGGCTGACCGGGTTCAAATAAAAATAAAGCAGGATGCCACCGCAGCAAACACATAGCGCGCAAAGTGCAACCGCACCCAGGATGCCTGGGATGATGAATTTGTTATTTGTCTTTTGCATGAGTAGCTCCTCAGAAATACATCAACTTTTGAGATCACAAACTCGACGAGTTTAGCACGGAGGCAAATGGCAAGTCAAGTTTCAGATTCATTTCGATTCTTCTTTTGAGGGAAATGCTGCCTGCTTTTAGGATAGTGTCCCTTTTGGGTGCAGTTGTTTTTCACCGCGAAGGAACGAAGTTCGCGAAGTTTCTTGAACGTCGCGAAGAAGATTACTTCGCGTCTATAAAATTTCCTTCGCGTTCTTCATATCTTCGCGGTTCAAAGGGAAGCTATCGCTTTTCGCGCGGGACAAAAAGTGCTAGAATTATTTCATGCTGGATGTACGTCCTTCGCCGATTGCAGGTACATGGTATGAGGGGGATGCTAAAGTTCTGGCCCGCGTTGTGGATGCATATTTGGATGATGCTCAACTGCCCGAATTGGATGGGGAGGTGATCGCGGTCATCGCGCCGCATGCAGGACATCGTTATTCAGGCGCGGTCGCGGGCTATGCCTTCGCATCGCTTCAAAAGCAGACACCAGACCTGGTCGCCGTTATCGCGCCGATGCACCACCCGTACTCTCAACCGTTAATCACCACCGCGCATGAGGCGTATTCCACACCGCTTGGAAATGTTCCAATCGATAAAAAGGCCCTGCATGAACTGGATGAGGCTTTGAAACCAGAATTAGGTTTTGGGTTATCCCCAGTTTCAAACGACCCCGAACATTCGCTCGAAATTGAACTGCCTTTTCTGCAACGCGCATTCAAATCCAAATGGAAATTATTGCCGGTCATGGTGCGCGCACAGGAAGCGCGCGTCTCTGAAGGGTTGGGCAAAGCACTCGCGAAAGTCCTGGCAGATAAGAATTTTATCCTTGTCGCCAGCACGGATTTGTCCCATTTCTATAATCAGAAGACTGCCTTGACTTATGACCGCGCCATGCTCGATCAAATCGAGTCTTTTTCACCCGAAGGCGCATTTGACGTGGAGCGCGCCGGCAAAGGCTTCGCCTGCGGTCTAGGCGCCTTCACCGCCGTGATGTGGGCCTCCCGCGAACTCGGCGCGGACAAAGTTAAGGTGTTACGTCACGCCACCTCAGGTGATGTGACGGGCGATTATTCTTCTGTTGTGGGGTATGGCGCGGCGGTGATTTTGAAATAGACCCTCCTGCCGCCCCAAATCCACAATAAGATATTGAGTTGAGAACTAGGGTCTGTATGCAAATTAAGATCATGTCACTCTGAGCGGAGCGAAGAGTCTCGGTTTTGGGTCGCTTGACAGCAAAAACTGAGATTCTTCGTCGCTCCGCTCCTCAGAATGACATGTAAAAAGGATTTTGCATACACACTCTAAACTTCCATCGTGGGTTTGGGGGAGGTCGCTGAAGGCGGGTGGGGGTTGGCATTATGCTATACTTGATACGAAGAAGGATCGTTATAGTATGGTAACTACCACGTTTACTGAAACAATCCCCTTGAAAAGAGACAAAGACGGCGTAATCCGTGTGAGCAAAACACGCGTCACATTGGATACTATTGTTGCCGCATTTCTTGAAGGCTTAACGGCTGAAGAGATTACAACTCAATATCCTGTCGTTCCTCTGGCAGATGTGTATTCTGTAATTGGCTATTATCTGCACCAAAAAAAGAGGGTAGATGCCTACCTCAAACGTCGCGAAAAATTCGCTGAAGAGGTGCGCAGGCAGAATAAAGCTAGATTCGATCAATCAGGTATACGTGAAAGGCTATTAGCTCGAAAGAAAAACGGAAAAAGATGATATGCTTTTTCTGGTTGCGGACGAAAACTTTAACAATGCGATCGTTCGCGGTTTGCTACGTATCAAGCCTGATCTTGATATTGTCCGCGTTCAAGATGTAGGTTTATCGTCTGCAGACGATCCCACGGTATTGGAATGGGCAGCAAACGAAGATCGGGTATTGCTTACCCATGATGTGACAACAATTACAAAATATGCCTATGAACGAGTCGAAGTGGGAGAATATATGCCTGGGGTAATTGAAGTCGGTCGCAAGGTTTCTTTCGGTACAGCAATTAATGAAATTCAGTAAATCACGAATTTGATGTCATTGCGAGGCGGCGTACTTCCGCCGAAGCAATCTCGCGGCAGAATTAGCCGAAAGTTATATGAAACTGGGAGATTGCTTCGCTTCGCTCGCAACGACATTATTAAACCTGTGATTTACTGAAATTCTGTATATTGCCGAAGTGTGTAAGCATGGAGAATTGAAGGGCCAGATTATTTACTTGCCGTTGAGATGAGTTAATTGTAGATGAAGGTTGTGTAATAAAATTCCCGAGTCTTTTATAGTACTCGGGAATTTTGGTTCTGCTTTCATATAACGAGAAGACCTTCATGGTTGCACAGCCACCATGAGCCGCTCACGCGCTGCGGCAAAACTAAGGCTGGCTAAAATATCCTCTTTGGTAAGATAAGGAAAATCTTTCAGAATTTCCTGCTCCGTCATGCCAGAAGCCAGGTATTCCAAGACATCATAAACCATAATTCGCATACCGCGAATGGATGGCTTGCCCCCGCGCTTCTCAGGTTCAATGGTAATGATGTTTTTGTATTCCATCGACATGCTCCGGTCAATCACTTCTAATCTCATCTCGCTGCAAGGCTCGCTAAGCCAGGTTCTGGTCTTTCGTATAATTGTCAATCTGCCATCTAGGAAATTCACGTTACAATCATCCCAATGACCACCTTCGTTCAAATCGTTGTCAACGTCCCTGCTGTTTCAGGGATATTTGATTATGCCATTCCAGATTCACTCGCTGGAACAGTTGGCGTGGGACACCTCGTCATCGTCCCCTTTGGCAACCAGACCGTGCAAGGTGTGGTCTTTCGCTTTATTGACCAGCCGTCGGTTCCGAATGTCAAAGAGATTATTGAACTGGTTGATCCCGAACCCGTACTCACTCAGCCGCAAATCGCACTGGCAGAAGCGATGGCAGAGCACACACTTTCGCCGCTCGCATCCATTGTCAGTTTGTTTCTGCCTGCAGGGTTAAGTCAACAGGTGGATACGTTGTATGAGGTTCGGGATTTGGGATACCAGAATCAAAAGTCAGAAACTGATTCGAAAACAAGTAGTTCCAGTACACAAAAGCTGAGAACTGAGGATGTGCTTTTGAATTTACTGCGTATGCGTGGATCGCTGCGCGGACGTCAGATTGACACGCACTTTTCCAAAGTGGATTGGCGCAAGACGGCTCAATATCTCCTAAGGAAAGGTGCTCTTTCCTCGCGGTCTGTTTTGCCGCCCTCGCGCGTCAAGCCGAAATTCATCAAGACCGCGCAGTTGGCTGTCTCGCCTGAAGTTGCAGAGGCCGCGATGAGTGATTTGGGAAAAACGAATGCTACACAAATGCGTCGCGAGAAGGCGTTGCGATTTCTAATGCGCGTTAAAGACGCGGTCAACGTCTCATGGGTCTATGCCGAAAGCGGATGTAATCTCGCGGATTTACAGGAATTGGAAGAACGCGAACTGATAGTTTTACGCGAGACGGAGATATGGCGCGATCCATTGCAGAGAGTAGAGAGCAGAGAATTAGAGATTAGTCGAGTTGGTGAGTTGACTACTGAACAGCGCGCTGCATGGCAGGAGATTGAAAAAGGGTTTTACGAAATTGCAGAAGGCAAATCCATCAAGCCATTTTTACTTGACGGTGTAACAGGTTCAGGCAAGACAGAGCTGTATATCCGTGCCGCGCAGGAAGCCATTCGACGCGGCAGGCAGGCGATCATTTTGGTCCCTGAGATCGCGCTCACGCCGCAAACCGTCCGTCGCTTTTTGAGTCATTTCCCCGGGCAGGTAGGTTTGGTCCATTCGAAGTTATCAGAGGGGGAACGATACGATACCTGGCGGCGTGCGCGCGCGGGTTTGTTGAAAGTCATCATCGGCGCGCGCAGTGCATTGTTCGCGCCGCTGCCAAACATCGGCTTGATCGTTGCAGATGAATGTCACGACTCCTCTTATTTCCAATCCGAGCCGCCGTTCTATCATGCGGTGACCTCGGCCCAAACCTACGCGCGTCTGGCTGGCGCGGTATGTATCTTGGGGAGCGCAACGCCCTCCATCACACAACGGTATCAGGCAGTTGACTCCCCTCTCCTGAAAGGAGAGGGGTTGGGGGTGAGGTCGCCTGTGGTGAGGGGAATGAAACGACTGGAACTCCCTCGACGCATCGTCCAAGCGGGATTACCTCCCGTTCACATCATAGATATGCGGGATGAATTGAAATCGAGTCATCGCGGGATCTTCAGCCGGTTTCTTCTTGCCGAACTTGAGTCCACGCTCAAGCGCGGTGAACAGGCGATCCTATTCCTTAATCGCCGCGGCACCGCGACATACGTCTTTTGCCGCGACTGTGGATATGTCCTGCGGTGTCCAAATTGTGAAACGCCGCTCACCTTTCATATCGAAGACAAGGAGCGATTGCTTTGCCATCAATGCGGATACGAACGCGGCAAGCCGAAAACTTGCCCGGAGTGTGGCGGGAAACAGATCCGTGAATACGGTTTGGGCAGTGAAAAAGTGGAAACGGAAGTGAATGCCTTATTCCCCAGGGCGCGCACCCTACGCTGGGATTGGGATACGACGCGTCAGAAAGATTCGCACGAGATGATCCTGACTCACTTCGCCGCGCATCGTGCGGATGTCTTGGTCGGCACGCAGATGCTCGCAAAAGGATTAGATCTTCCGCTCGTCACTTTGGTCGGCATCGTGCTTGCAGATGTCGGCTTACATTTACCTGACCCGTTCGCGGGTGAACGCGTCTTTCAGGTGCTCACTCAGGTCGCGGGCCGCGCCGGTCGAAGTGAACGCAGTGGAAAGGTTGTGTTACAAACGTTCGATCCGACAAATCAAGTGATCCAATCTGCCGCGCGGCATGATGTCAATGCCTTTTATCAATATGAGTTGGGACAACGTAAACGATTGGGATACCCACCATTCTCAAGATTGGTGCGGCTAGAATATCGTCACTATAATGCGGCGAAAGCTGAAGAAGAGGCGCAAAAGCTGGCGGTCAAACTATCGACTACAAATCACTCACAGTCAACCATGATCGGTCCCGTTCCGTGTTTCTTTGCAAAGGTTGGAGGATACTATCGCTGGCAGATTGTGCTACGCGGGTCAAATCCCAAGGAGTCTTTGCGCGACGCTAACGCGAAATTGGATGGCTGGCGGGTTGAGGTAGACCCGGTAAGTTTGCTATAATTAATTCTAAGTAATGGTGGTCGAGTAGCCCTGTGTGTTTGTCGCAGGGCGTATCGAGACCACTTGGTTAGCAGATTAATATTTGTTATTTGTTGGTCTCGGTACGACGGACGAACGCCGTCTACTCGACCAACGGATTCTTTTATTAGGAGAGTGCATCATGGAATCTTTTTCGCGCGGTTGGAATTTTCTCAAGCAAGCGTGGAGCATGGCATTTAAGGATAAAGATCTGCTCAAGCCATCCATTTATACCCTGATCGCTGGAACGATTGTCTCTATCACTGGTGTCATTCCGATCATTGGAGCGTTTCTCCTGTTTGGTAATTTACAGTTCGGCAATATTATTCTGTTCATTCTCGGCGCGATCATGATCTTCGTGCAATTCGTTGTCAGCTACATTTTTTCTGGGATGACCGTGTATCTAATCTATGGCTATCTATCGGAAGGTGATGGGCGACTGGATAAAGCCTGGAGAATCGTTCAGCGGGATTTCTTTGACATCCTCACGCTTGCGGCGGTATCCACAGCGGTGAATTTAATCCGCAACGCTGCCAGCCGCAATCGCGGTGGAATTGGCGCCAGCATTGCGCGCGGGGCGACCAATTTGCTTCAGGTGTTATGGACAGAGGCGTCTTATCTCATCCTGCCCGCGATGGTGATCGACGATCTGAATCTCAGAGATGGGATGCAGCGTATATTGAAGATCACAAAGGAGAATCTGCTTTTGATCGGTATCAGCACCGTGGGCGTCCGCTGGGTGACCGGCTTGATCAGTGCAGCGCTTGGTTTCGGTGGCTTTGCAATTGCCTTTGCGATTGGCGGCGGGGCGGCCTATCTTACCGGTGGGGTCAATGCCATTTCCATTATTGGTGTTGCCATCGGCGCTCTGATCTTCTTCACATTTATTTTATTCGCTAGTATCATCAGTTCCTACACATCCACTGCCTGTCATACGTGTTTATATATATGGGCGCGTGATGTGGAGAAAGCTCAGGCCGCTGACCAGCTGATCCGGGTAGCCGCGCCAGCTCCGTTGCGGGCCGTGTTAGCATAATAAAATTTTCTTTCTTCTTTCATCGAATGAAAGCAGAAAAAGAAAGATGACTTGTTCGAGTACCCATGCAACCAAAACCACAGCGACGACGTGAAATGATCACATGGGAGGAGGTGGGTCGCCTCATTGACCATCTCGTCCCGCAATTCAAACGCGAATTTACTGCAATGGTCATTATCACGCGCGGCGGTATCATCCCCGGCGGATTACTGGCAGATGCGATGGACATTACACATGTCCTCACTGCCGCAGTGGACTTCCCTGCGCAATTTGAAAGCCGCAAATCCACTTTGATGGCATGGCCCGAATTCATTCAATTCCCTGCGGAGGACAAACTGCGCGGCCGCCCAACGCTGATTGTCGATGATGTATGGGGCGGCGGGCGGACGATCACTGCCGTGAAGAATCGCGTTTCGGCTGCTGGCGGTTTCCCCGAAACCTGTGTATTACATTTCAACCCTTATCGCAACCTGTTTGGAAGCGTCCGCCCTGATTATTACGCTGCGGTTACAGATGCGTTCATTATCTATCCATGGGAAGTTGACCGAGGTCTTGATCAAGTTTTGTTGGGCTAAACAATAGTTGCTCAAGCCGCCGTCCTCGGCGGCGAGGACGCCGCCAAACGCGAGTTAATACAATAGCAGAATAATAAAACAGGCGACCTCTAAAGGTCGCCTGTTCGCTTCATTTCCCTCACCCCGCTTCGTCTTCGCTGGGTCTCGATACGACGGAACAGCACCGTCTACTCGACCAGCAGCTCCGCTCAGCGCGAGATGGGAATTGTTTCCGTTTACTGAAGCGGTTCGAAGTCCGAAATTGTTAACCAGATCTCATCATCCGTAGCTTCCAGAACGTAGTCAATTTTGACCTCCTCGGGGAAGCCATAGGTCGCGTTGTAGGTCACAACGACTTCATCTGCTTCTCCACCGGTGTCCTTTTGAAGCTGTTCGAAGAGGCGATCAATGGTCTCGAAGCGCTGGAAGTATTCGCGGCTGCCAGCGTCGATTTCATTTCCGCTTGCATATTCCATCGAAACGACCTGACCATCCTTTACCTCGATGATCAACGGCATATCCTGGGTAAATACGCAGAAGCATGAGATGAATAGATTGTAGCGATAGTGCGATATATTTGCGTCCTGCCATTTTTGCTGGTTAAGGCTCAATTCGCTTTGATTTTGATTTGCGCTTGCTCCGCTGGCACAGGCAGCCAGTGCGAGTGCAGCAACAGCGATAAGTAAAACAAGTTTCTTCATTTTGATCTCCTTGTCCAACGGACGACGTAACCTGACTAAAAGTTCCCCAGCAATAGTATTACAGCGCAAAGTAGGTATTTTCACGAAGGTAAATCAGACCTCGTTAGCGGCTTTTTACTCGCAACCTTGCGCTGTAATAATAGTCAAATGAAGATAAATGCGCCAGGTGGTAACGTGACATTCATGTCGCCTGGGTTGCGAGATAAATCTCGCATTACGTTTTTTTCACCAATTAATGGGAATGTTCCTCTCCTGTTGGCTCGAACTCTGCCACCGAGACATTCACAGGAATATCTGCATGGTTCTTGAAGTGCAGGGTCACATCAACATTCTCTCCGACTGACAGTTCCCTGCTGACATTGACAAGCATAACATGCAACCCACCCGGCTCAAATGCAACTTCAGAACCCCTGTCCAGAGCGACAGAAAACACCTGATTCATTTGCATGACATCCGTACCTTCAGCCATCGAGCTTTCGTGGATTTCAACCGATTCGGCAACATTTGATGATGCTCCAACCAATTCATCCGCCGCGGAATGATTATGAAGGACAAAGTAGACTGCACCGTTGTCCCCCTGTGCAGTCGGGCGCACCCAAGCGTTATTGACTGTAACGCCCTCTTCAGCTGTACAGGCGCTCAGAAAAATAGTTGCTACTGAAATGACTACTAACATTCGTTTCACTGTGAATACACTCTGCCTTTCCAGGTAACACCTTTCCCTGAAATCACTTTCCATGTGGATGCCAGCATCATCGCCGCGAAAAGTCCCGCTCCCAGCGGAGTCGTAAATGCATACCATGAGGAGATTTCCAATTTTCTGGCAACCTTGGCGCGTTCATGAATCAATAGAACCCAAAACAACATTGCCTTGATGATCACAGTGCCTGCCATCCAGCCACCGCCTCCTAGATACCAGAAAATTCCGGTCAGGGGCCAGATGGGGAGGAAAAACGCGGCGACGAGTGCAATGAATCCACCAAACGTGCCAAGCATCAGCATTGACGGCTGATCGCGCAGACCAAGATAAATATTTTTCGTCCAACCTTCCCACATCTCTGGCAGGGATGTGTACATACGTGTTCTTGTGACTCTCATTCCATCGGCGACGATCAGCCGATGCCCATTCCATTTGACTCTTTCTGCGATGGCTTTATCTTCGACGATCTGGTCCTTTACGCTTTCATACCCGCCAATGGCATCATAGGTCGAACGTTTGATCAGGATGAACTGTCCGTTTGCAATGGCATCTTTGCGGTTTGGGTCGTTGACCTTACGAGGAGAGAAACCAACAGATAGCGCGGTCAGGACGAGAGGTATGACAACTTTTTCCCAGAATGAACCCAGGATTTGAAAGGTCATGATGGTGAACATGTCTGCATTGGTTTGAATGGCTTTTGCATAACACGATGAAAGAGCCTGGGATGTAACAAAAGTATCAGCATCCACAAAGCAAAGCCAATCGCCGCGCGCATGAGCTGCAGTTTGAAACAAGGCATGGGGTTTTCCTGCCCAGCCTTTTGGTAAGTCCGAGCCGCTGATAATCTGGAGTACGGGAGCTTGCTCCCGTGTTTGTCTCGACAGCAAGCTGTCAGACTCCAAAGTCAACTTGCGAAGAATCTCATAAGTCGCGTCACTCGAGCGGTCATCCAAAACAATGACTTCAAGATTTGGATAATCCTGCGCGAGCATCGCTTCAACACATGCGCGGATGTTTCGTTCCTCATTCCGCGCGGGAATGCATACGGAAATAAGGGGCGCGTGCGTTGGAGGAGGCGCTGGTTCGACGACAATATCGAGATGATACTGGTTGTGCATCCAGTACATGATGACAACGCCGCCAATGAAAAACGCGGAGGAAAGAATGAAAAATATCATAGGTGAGTCTACTGACCCTTGCACCGTGCGGCTTAAGCCGTACAAGGGCAGGTGAAAAACTCTTTCAAACACGACGGACACAACACTTGCACCTGCACGATTTGCCAAGCAAATCGAAGTGCAGGTGAGTACACAAAGGAAAATGCAAGGAGATTTTAAAAATCTTTATCCCTATTGGCGGAACACGGTTAGAAAGCTTTTGAGAATTTAATTTTCTTCGCGCTCTTTGCGCCGCTTCGACAGGCTCAGTGCAAGTCTTCGCGGTGAAAAGATGTGTTAAGTGACGCGCACTGTAGACCCGCGTTCTGTTTTTTCAACTTCGATGCGGCTGGGAAAAGCATCTTTGAGTTCATCGAGATGTGTAATGACAAGTATTTTCGCGAAATCATCCTTCACGAGGTTGATCGCTTCGAGAAGACGTTGGCGACCGCGCGCATCCTGCGAACCGAAGCCTTCGTCAATGACCAGTGTTTGCAGGCGCGCTCCTTTACGCTGCGCCAGGATTTCGGAAAGTGCAAGTCGTACCGCAAAGTTGACGCGGAAAGCTTCGCCCCCTGAATACATTTCGTAAGCGCGGATGCCCGCCGAATCGCTGATCTGGATATCGAGAGTTTCCTTTAGATCATCACGTTTCTTGTCTTTGTATTCCGCCTGGGTGACAAAACGGATTGACATTTGTCCGTCACTGAGGCGGTCCAGCAGGTCATTCGCTTTTGTCTCGATCTGCGGCAGAGCCTGCTCGATGAGCAGTGCAGGCACACCATCCTTGCCAAAGGCACGTTCGAGTGTTTTATGCTGAGCGATCTGCTTCAGTAGTTCTTCGCGCTCTGTTTCAAATTGTGCTTTACGTGTGCGCTGTGTGGACAGTACATCCACGCGCTGTTGCGCGCCGCCCAATTCACTGCGCTTCTTATTTTCTTCCTCCCGCAATCGGAAGAGTTCACGTTCGGCTGTAAAGAGATTGGGGGCCTCTGCCTCTGCAGATTCCAGATTCTTTTTTGCAGTTTGATAATCAGCCTCGAGATTGATGATCTCTGATCTCCGATTTGCGGTTTCGGAGCGCAGATTGGATATTTCACTTTGAATTTGTTTGCTGACTTCGCTTGCGGCTTTCAGGCTGCTATATTCTTCCTCGGCGCTCCTCAGTTCGCTCTCTTTTTCGCGCGCATCATCATGAGCAGATGCGTCGTAACCAAGTTTGGCAAGTTCCTTTTTCAGCCTGGCGAGTTGTTTCTGTTCATCCACCGCATACCTGGCATTCTCTAAAAGTTTTTCCACCTCCTTCAGGCGCTTTTTGCCAGCCGACTCCCATTCTTTTGTGAGCGATTGTAATGTTTCCAGGCGTTCAGTAAGTTGGGAAATTTCACTGGCATGACGGATGCGGTCATTTTCAGCGGAATGGAGATCGGAGATTTTAGATTCGAGCGTTGATATTTGGCTGGCGAGATCATTCGTTTCCTTTTGGTTGGCACGATAATGGTCGCCTCTTTCCTTGCCTTCGGCTTCCAATTGTCTAAGGGTGGATTTACGATGTTCTTTGCTCAATGCCTGTCCGCATAAGGGACAGGTTGCACCTTCAGCAGATTTGAGCGTTTCAATCCGATCCTTGAGCTGGTTCATCTCAACTTTGAGTGTGTCATTCTCCACTTTCAGCGCCGCTTGTCTTTCACGACCTGAGCTTCTCTCCTCTTCCACCTCACCGCGTTCGGTGATTTTTGATTCTGCTTCCTTGAGAAGGATTTCTGCTTTATCAATTTCAGACTTTAGACCTTCAATTACTGACCGTTGATTGCTGACTGTTTCCTCCTCAACCAGCAAAGAGCGTTTTTCCTCTTCCAATCTTGCTTTTTCTGCTGTGATCTGCTCTTGCAGAGGAGCCATTTCTTTTTCCTGTTCATGGAATCTCAATGCGGTCTTATCCCACTCTTCCAATTCCTTGCGTGACTTTTGCCAGGCTTTGTACGCGGACTCGATCTCTTCTGCGTGGTCCACGAGACGCGCATAAGAGTCGCGTTCCGTTTCTTTGGCGGCGAGGCGGGATTCAAGCGTCGAGAGAGCCGTTTGAGCGCGTTCAAGTCCAGCCGATAACGCGGCGATCAACTTCCGTTGTTCATCCAGCAATGCCGCGTTCCTCCTGATATTTTCCAACACGGTTTCCTGCGCGGCGCGGGCGGATGTCAATTGCCTGAGGGTGGACTCTAATTCAGCCAGTTTTGTCTTGCGTGCTACTTCTTCACTGAGTTCCGCGTTGATCTCCCTAATGCGCCCATCAATTTCATCAACATCGCGTTCAATGACTTTTCGTCTTTCGGCAGTACGGTTTTTATAATCCTCCCATATTTCCAGTCCAAGAATGTTCCCCAATACATCCTTGCGTCTGCTCGCATTTTGCTGAGTAAATTGATCTGCCTTGCCCTGCAAAAAGAAGGACGCGTTTACGAAAGTATCATAATCAAGCCGCAAAATTTGTTCAATGCGCTCCTGCGTATCTCGGGTAGTTTTTTCTGTGAGAGGTTTCCATATATCGCCGTTTCGGACCTGGAATTCAAGAACTGTGCTTTTGTTGCGCGGCAGTGAGCGCTGCACGCGATATGTATTTTGCTCGTGCTTAAAAGTGAAGATCACTTCTGCAGCTTTTACTTCGGGATGCAGATTAATAACCTCATTGCTCTTGCCGCGCGCCTCACCGAACAGAGACCACGTGATGGCATCCAGCAAAGATGATTTTCCCGCGCCATTATGTCCTGATATACATGCCACATCGAATGAGTTGAAATCAAGTTCAACTGCATCACGATATGAAAGAAAACCTGCAACGCGAAGATGAATAGGGATCATAAGTTCGCTCTCTGCGCCGTCCCCGGCGCAGGGTTTACTTGCAAAACGCCGAGGACGGCGGCATGAGCCCATTTAGAAGCGTATCTTGAGGATAGCAAAGTGCTGGGTACGAACAACGCAGCGTATCTCATAAATAATGATGGATTATAATCTAACCATCATGTTGGAAACTTCGGATGCCCGCGCGCGTCGCCGCCTTGCATTGATCGCCATCACACTTGCTACAATTCCCTGCTACTGCCTCGGATGGATCGCGATTGCGCTTGCGCCGGGTCCCGGGGATTTGACACCCACGATTACTGAAACGATTACGCCTACTACTACTCCGTCTCCAACCCCCACCCTCAGCCTGACTCCGTTGATCGTAACAGGTACCGCCACTAACACTCCGACTTTCACGCCTACCTTTACGCTTACTCCCACTCCTACAGCCAGCCTCACCTTAACTGCTTCCTTAACGCCCAGCATAACACCATCATTGACACCTTCTTTTACTCCATCGCTGACATTTACACCCTCAGTCACGCTTACACCTTCAGTGACTCTGATACCGTCTTTTACTCCCACTCCATCGATTACGTCTTTCCCACCAACGAATACACCTTAAGATGGCAGATATCCTTCCATTCCTGAAATCGCTGATCTCTGTTTCAGGGCTTTCCGGTTTTGAAGCACCTGTCGCGGGTCTCATCGAAGAGAAATGGCGTCCGCTTGTGGATGAGATCAGCATGAGCCGAGTGGGTTCCATACATGGGCTTAAGAAAGGTAACTCGTCCGGTTCCAGCATCAAGTCAAAAAAGGAGCCGCGTCCATCCGTGATGATCGCAACTCACATGGATGCCATCGGTATGATGGTGACCAAAATCAGCGAGGGATTCCTGCACATCACAAAAGTTGGCGGCATTGACGTGCGTGTGTTACCGGGTGCGCAAGTGACTGTCCACGCGAGCAGTGGGGAGGAACTGCCGGCGGTCATTGCCATGCCATCTGCCAAATTATTGCCCGAGGCTGTGGGAGACGGCGTGCTGGAGATCAATTATCTTTTGGTGGATACGGGATTGACTCCGCGCGAAGTCAACAGAAAGGTCCGCGTAGGAGATTTGGTGTCATTTGCGAATGAGCCGGTTGAACTTGCTGGAGAGGTGATCTCAGGTCATACACTCGATAATCGCGCCTCCGTCGCCGCGCTGACAGTTTGTCTCGAGGAATTGCAGGGCAAACCTCATCAGTGGGATGTGTGGGCTGTGGCGACTGTGCAGGAGGAAGTCAGTTATCTTGGTGGGTATAGTTCAGCATTTGAGTTGCGCCCACAGATCGCGATCGCAGTGGATGGAACATTTGCAAAAGGTCCCGGCGCAAATGGATGGCAGACGTTCCCGCTGGGGAAAGGTGTTGGTTTATGTATGGGACCCAACATGCATCCCTTCCTGCACAAAAAACTCAAGGAGCTGGCAGAAAGACTTGAGATTCCATGGTTTTTGGATGTGTCGCCTGATCACTCTGGTACAGATGCCTATCCCATGCAAACGACCGCGGAGGGCATCCCGACTGCATTAGTGGAATTTCCAATCCGCTACATGCATACGCCTGTAGAATCGGTTTCTGTAAAAGATATTCAGCGCGCAGGGCGTTTGCTTGCTGAATTTATTGTTTCGCTTGAACTGGATTTTGTTGAGACGATTGTTTGGGAATAAAAATACGTAAAACCTGACATGTCTTATCTTCGTCCTTACTTTCCTCAATCCATGTGTGGACAACGGTCATCACGGATAAGTGTTTTGCGAAGACATGTCAGGTTTTTATATTAGGAACTTATGCCAACCTTTGGAAACACACAACTGAAACTCCTCGAAA
>JAKEFL010000213.1 GCA_022616105.1 Anaerolineae bacterium
CTCGACTTCTGCCATTTGGTTGAGGTAGTTGAAAGATGGAAGCCTCCTGAGTAAAGTTATGGTTGAGAGACCAAACGGGATCAGGAGGTTTCCATTTATATAGCAGCCCGCTCTAAGAGTCGAACTCGACACGAATTCTCCTCTATCGAGTTCTAAGTTAAAAGAGTTTACGGCTTTGCAAGCGTGCTACCGATTAGGATTTCATTTGCCCAATAAAAGCCAGTGTCTCCCGACGGCAACAGATCGTACGTTGCGGGCTGATCATAGAGCACCAGTTCAACCTGCTTAATACGCGCCCCATCCAGAAGATCTCCCACTTTGAGATCGCCCATCATTTGACCATCCGCGGTGGGGTGGCCAGGGGAAGTCCATAGTTCACGTCCATCATTCAAGATTATGTGCGTCATCTGATGGCTTGCAGCAACGACTACGCGTGAGGTTTTCAGAATCACTGCTTGAATACGTTCCCCTGACGCGTCCAATGTCCAGACCAAATCGCCGATCTGTAAATTTTCCACAGCAACAGATCCTTGGGGAGTATCAATAAGAGTCCCCACGGCAAGACAGATAGGACAGGCAACGAAACTGGGGTCTCGTTGTTTGATATCGATTGAGCCATTGCCATCAATTGTCCCAGTGACGAAGAAACCTTGCGCCTCTTCAGTCCCAGTCTGGATTTGAAATTGGAATCTATCCCCGACCAACTCGAAGTAAATCGCGTTGAGTTTCTTGTGCTCACGATAGATGAGCAATTTTTGATCGTCGGTAAAAGTCGTCAGGTTGCTCAATCCGTTATGGCTTAAGATCGCTTCGAATTCTTCCTGGTTGGCTTGCAGTTCTGGAAATCGTTGCCGTGTCAGAACCATTTCATCCTCACGAGCAATGGGATAATAATCGGGATCGCAGAAGAAGAAATCTGGAAATTGTTCCAAGACTTTGTACTTCAGTTCAGTCGGAGAGAGGATGGAAGATGGAAGGGTAGGAATGGGAGTCGCTGGCACAGGTGTCGGCGAAGGACCATCCGTGGGAGGAGGTCCTGGTGTTTCTGCTATAACAGTGCTTACAATGGCAGTGATTTCCATGGGGGTTGAAACACCACTCTGTGGGATGGCCTGTGTACAGGCGGTCAGGAATACCGCGAGAACAGCGGTAAGGATCGTTAATTTTTTCATATCAGCCTCCTTATACTCAGGACTTGCATACAAAACGTTTTGTTCCCCACAATCTCGTCCAAGATAAGTGTCGCACAATATCATTAATGAAAACACAAATTCGCTCTCGGCGGCTTCCCCGCCGCCGTCTTGCGGGAGGTGCCGAAGGTGGACGGCGGCTAGAGCAGGCTGCAAATGTGGAAAAACAAAAAGATGCCATTCGGATCTTTAGTTTCAGACCGATGGTTTGAAGATTCAAGCTGACGGATTACGGCCTCATTATTTACCAGCCTATTTCAAAAAGATTAGTCATTCACATTTCAAATAATTGTAATTTGGTGTATCATGGCTAACATTCAATTTGCCGGTGATCGGAAAATCAGGAGCCTTGCATGTCCAACCCCGCGCTGACGGAATTACTCGCCAGCTATGTTCCAAAACTTATTCAAAACCGAATCGTTGCTGATCCGTCGCCGATAGAATCACCAGTTGCAGAGGATATGCCGGCCGCGATCCTGTTTGCTGATATTTCAGGCTTTACACCACTCACTGAAAGGCTGGCTGAGAAAGGACCCACTGGGGTCGAAACTCTTGCGCGCGTTCTGAACCAGTACTTCGGGCAATTGATAGATATCATCCACGAGTATGGGGGAGATATCGTGAAATTTGCAGGCGATGCATTGATCGCTGTCTGGCCCATTGTTTCAGATCTGCCTGTATCCCCGGATCTCACGAATGTAAATCAATCTGCGAATGGCAAAGAAAATGTCATTACACGAGCGGACCAATGGCAATGGACGATGCGCGTGGCTGAATGTGCTCTCAAAATCCGCGAGCGCCTCACCAACTATCGAGCTGAAGACTCAAACCTGTATCTCAAACTTGCCATAAGCACAGGGAACATTACTACAGCGCATGTGGGCGGTGTATTCAACCGGTGGGAATTCCTGCTTACCGGTGCACCCCTTGTGGAGCTGGGTATTGCAAATAATCTTGCAAATGCTGGCGAGATTATTATTACTCCCTCGTCATGGAAATTAATCAGAAATGATTGTATCGCGGCGCCACTCGAATTCGAACTGAAAGAAGCCATCGCGCAGGGCGGGCGATTAAATAGCTTGAACAAACCATCCTCCATTTTTTCTTCAAATGTGAAACCGGACATCCCCGCTGGAGCAGAGACTTCATTGCGGGCCTATATTCCCGGGGCGATCATTAACCGCTTATCGGCTGGGCAGAGCGGCTGGATCGCGGAATTAAGACGCGTCACTGTGCTCTTTATCAGTTTGCCTGATCTCGATCAGAATACGAAACTGGAGAATGCCCAAAACATTGCGGAGTTGATACAGCGCTCGGTCTATCGTTATGAAGGAAGCATCAATAAGATCAGCGTAGACGACAAAGGCATCACTATCGTGGCTGCCCTCGGCTTGCCGCCCTTCGCGCATGAAGATGATCCGGCTCGCGGCGTGCAGGCCGCGCTGATGATCAGAAAAGAACTCACGAACGAGAAAGTCCGCAGCTATATTGGCATGACAACAGGACGGATCTTCTGTGGATCAATCGGTAATGATGAACGTCGCGAATATACAACCATTGGGAATGCAGTGAATCTCTCAGCACGGCTGATGGGCGCGGCAGGTAATCAATATGAATTGATCGAAAAGCATGGCGTTCCGATCCTGTGTGACCGCCTCACGTACGATGGTGCAAAAGATGTCGTGGAATTCGAGCCGCTTCCGCCTCAGCATGTAAAAGGTCGCGCGGATGCGGTGGAGGTTTTCCATCCGCTGGATCTGAAGAAAAGTGTCATGCGCCCGAAGACCGAACTGATCGGTCGCCAGGAGGAAAAGATACTGATCGCCAATGCCTTGCAGGAACTATCGCGCGGCGCGGCGCATCAAACAATTATTTTGCAGGGTGAAGCGGGAATTGGGAAATCGCGATTGTTTGAAGATCTTGCCCGCCAGGCTGAAACATTGAATGTAAATATGTTCAATGGCGCTGGAGACGCCATTGAGAGAGCTACACCTTACCATGCCTGGCGGCCCATTTTCAACAGGATTCTCGATATAGAAAATGTCACCATGAGTGCAGAACTCACTGAAGAAGATCAAATCGCGATTCAAAATCGAGTCATTGCGACGTTGAGCGACATTGACCCTGACCTGGCGCGTTATGCACCATTACTTGGTGTGGTTTTACCGATCCCATTCCCTGATAATGAATTGACCTCCGCCATGTCGGGTGAGATACGCGGTGGCAATATTCGCGAAGTACTGACTCGTTTGCTTGCCTATGAATCTGCCCAGGCACCTTTGTTGATTGTGATGGAGGATCTGCATTGGTTTGACTCAGCTTCATGGTCATTGCTGGTTGATGTTCAACAAAAGGTGCGCCCGATCCTGCTTGCGCTCAATACCCGCCCAATATCAGACCCGGTGCCGCTGCAGTTCAAGCAGATCCAGGAATCTGCGGAGGCGCGTTTGGTCAGGCTCGAAGCGATGATGCTTGATGATGTTGAAGCGTTGGTATGCCAGCGTTTGGGAGTCAAGTCCATTCCTCCCATGATCGGCAGGTTGATCCGCGAAAAATCTGAGGGGCATCCTTTCTTTGCAGAGGAACTGGCTTATGCGATGCGTGAATCTGGAATCCTGAAGATCGAAAATCAGGAATGTCAGATTGACCCGCGCTTTGGGAGCTTTGAAGACCTCACTCTTCCTGATACGCTCCAAGCTGCCATCACGAATCGCATTGATAGTCTTGATCCTTCCCAGCAGTTGACTCTCAAAGTGGCCAGTGTCATAGGACGCATCTTCGCGCTGCGTGTCCTTGAGGCAGTGCATCCCATTGAAGCGGACAAACCTGCACTTCCTGATTATATGGAGACGCTGACGCGCCTGAGTCTGACGTTGATTGAATCTGAAGCACCCGACCTGGCTTACATTTTCAAACATGCCGTCACGCAGGAAGTGGCATATAACCTCATGCTTTATTCGCAGCGCCGACAATTGCACAGGGCAGTGGCTGAATGGATCGAGCAAAGCAATGAGATGAATATCGAATCGTATTACACCCTGCTTGCCTATCACTGGACTCAGGCTGCTGAAAATTCTGAACCAACAGATACGGATGATGCAGTGCGCAAGGCGGTGGATTATCTTGAAAAGGCTGGTGAGCAGGCAACGCAAACGTATGCCAATAAGGAAGCCGTCGAATTCTTCAGCCAGGCTCTTGAATGGGACGAAAAACTTCCAAAACCCGCGCCAGCGGGCAGGGAAGCGTTACGTAATCGCCAGGTTCGCAGGGCGCGCTGGCATAGCAGGCTGGGTCTGGCGCATTATAGTTTGGGATCATTGCCTGAATGTAATAAGCATGCTCGTGAAGCCCTACGGTTGTTGGAAAGTCCCATCCCAAGTTCAAGAGCACAATTCGCGCTGGGTTTGTTCCCGCAGATCATTCGTCAGGTGTTCCATCGTTACTTCCCATCCCGATATATTGACTCAATTTCCAGCGAACATGAAAGAGAAGTCGCGATTGATGTGGCCCATCTCTATGAATTGATGGGAAGGATTTACTTTTATTCCAATGAGACTATTCCTATCATGTATTGTATTCTCCGCCTGCTTAACACGGCCGAAAGAGCAGGTCCCTCACCTGAGTTGGCGTCTGCATACGCGGGGATGGCAGTCCTGGCAGGCTTAGCTCAACTACATCCACTGGCCGAGTCTTATGTGGACCGTGCGTTGGTAGTTGCGCGAGAGGTGAACCAGCCGTCCAACCTGATCACAGTTAACGTGGTTACAGGTGTTTATGAACTTGGGGTAGGGAAATGGGACAATGTCCGCGTCAAGGGCCAGGAAGCTCAAGCCATCTGCGAGCAATTGGGTGATTATCGTCAGTGGGGGGATTCTACTGTTCTGTTGGCTGAAAATGCCCTTATCTCAAGCGATATTGAATATGCGATGAACACTCAGAAGATTTTGCTTGAAGATGCGCGCAAACGACGCAATCCCCTGCAGCAGGGCTGGGGATTGTTTGGTATGGCGGCGAACAACATTCGGCGAGGGAATGAAGCAGAGGCAATCCCCATGCTCGAAGAGGCGCTTAAGATTTTGGAAGAGTTGCCCAATCTTGCATCCTCGATCAATACAAACGGACAGCTTGCCCTGGCTCATTTGCGATTGGGCCAGCATGGGCAGGCGATGGCTTATGCCAGCGCGGTCATTGAACTGGCAGCAAATATTTCTCCAACCGTATATTCCATGGATATCGGGTTTGCCGCCGTTGCAGACGTATATTTTGAATTATGGGAAAAAGCGCTGCAGGGCTCAAGCCCACAGGCTGATCCCGATAAATATAAATTACTCGCCGAAAAAGCGATCAAACTCCTGCGCGCCTTTCAGAAGGTTTTCCCGATCGGCCAGCCGGTCACACCTTACTATCAGGGCTGGTACGAATGGCTGACCGGTAAACCTCAAGCCGCCATCAAATCCTGGAATAAGGGATTGGAAGCTGCAAAGAAGTTCAATATGCCCTATCAGGAAGCATTGATCCGCGTCAAATTGGGAGCATCATTACAGGATGATGCAAATGCCCGCAGGGGTCGGGAGCATTTCGAACGTGCAATCCAGATCTTCGAGGAGATGGGCGCGGCACATGACCTGACCGCTGCGAAAGAGGCAGCCAAAAAAGCTGGGTTCTAAACACGATCTTTGGAGGGAGATATGACCACAACAATAGCAACGCGATGGGATAAGGATATTCCAGGCCCATCGCTGCTTCCAATACTGGGCGAACTGCCAATGCTCCTGCGCTTTGCCTTCAATCCATTGGCTGCCCTAGAGGGTTTGCATGATACATATGGAGATATTGTCAGAATAAAGTCAGGGAAAGATCCCGCGATCATTGTTTTTCATCCTGCGTACAATCGCGAGATATTGCGCGACCCTTCCATATTCCATAGTTACAACCTGGATTTTTTGCCCATCCCTTTTCCGAGGAACAGTTCGCTCGGGCGTGTGATGAACAGCATGCCTTTCCTGAACGGGGAAAAGCATAACGATCATCGCACCTACCTGCTCCCTTATTTTCACCGCAATTTCGTCACCCGTTTTCATGATACCTGTGTGGATGTGACGAAAAAGAAACTGGATTCATGGAAAGACGGCCAGGAGGTCGACCTGCGTTCCGAGATGGAACAGTTAGCCATGTGGCTGGCGACTAAACCCATCCTTGGTCTTGATCCCGAAAAAGATGGCGAGACGATTGGTCGCCAGCTCGAACATAGCATGAAACTGCTTTTCTCCCCGTTCACACTGCTCCTTCCCTATAATATCCCAGGTCTTCCATTCCATCGACTGCTGAAAAGCGCGGAACGATTGGAACACGCGGTCAGGGAGGCGATCGAGCGCAGAACAGCGCGCGGTTCATATGGGGAGGATATATTATCCGCTTTGATCCAGTTGCACGAACAGCATCCCGAAAGAGTCAGTGAAGCGGATCTTGTGAGTCAAACGATCATGTTTCGCGGCGGTTACAGTCCAAATGGTATGACATTGTATTGGACGATATTCCTGCTAAGCCAGCACGCTGAAGCATTAAAGAATGTCCTGGATGAACTGGCTCAGGTGCTGCGCGGGGAGAGTCCCACTCCAGAACAGTTGGAGATCCTGCCTCAACTCGAAGGTGCGATCAAGGAAGCCATGCGCCTCTTTCCTGCCGGCATCCTGACGGCGCGCTATAGCATGGAGCCGTTTGAACTAGGTCCCTATCGTTTGCCGAAAGGGATGTGGATTTTGCTCAGCGCCTATATCACCCAGCGCATCCCGGAGATATTTCCCGATCCGTATCGCTTCCTACCCGGGCGCTGGTCATCCATCCATCCATCGGCATACGAATTCATGGTCTTCTCCGCGGGACCGAGATATTGTATCGGCTCGTCGCTTGCCATGATGCAGTTGAAAATAGCCCTTTCCATGATCCTTCAACGCTATACGCTCACGCTCAAACCCGGCGCGGTCGTGGATTGTGAGGGGTTGAACGCCATCCGACCCAAGAACGGGTTGCCCATGCTGGTGAACAGTTATAATAGCCCTTCGAGAAACGTCCCGTTCAAAGGAAATGTCCACAAAATTGTCGATTTCAATCCATCCATATGAAATCATGTGTCACAGTGCTCCCGCAGGGTCTATGACCCTGCGGGGTAACCTGCTGAACACGGCGGTCACAGACCGCCTTCGAGCGAAGAGGGAGACCTTGCGAAACATATATCTAAATGAAACGTGAGTTGGGAACATTCGAACGCGCGCTGGTCATCGCCGACCGGCACGCGCCGTTTCATATCGTCAGCGTTCTCTGTCTGGAGGGCGCGCCTTCTCCGCAAATCGTCAGGCATGCGTTGAAAGTTTTGCAGAACCGTCACCCTTTCCTCTCTGCGCGCCTCCTTCAGGAGAAAGGGCGATACTATTTTGTAAAGCTGATTGAGCCTGGTCTCCCGATTCATATCCTTCCACGCTGGAACGACGAACACTGGGAGAATGTCGCTGAAGTGGAATTGGGGAATCGGATCGATGTTTCAAACGGTCCATTATTCCGCTGCACGTATTTATACGATTCAACCCACGAACGCGCTGAAATCATCCTGACTCTTTGTCATGCCATTGCGGATGCAGCCTCCACCGCGCGGCTCATACACGAACTCTTGAAGGCTTGCGCTTCATTCACGGATGAAAAAACTGTTCCCGTTCATGGCATTTCCCCTGCACCCCCGGTCGAGTCCAGTTTTCCCTCTGCGTATCGCGGGCTGCGATTCGTCTTGCATACACTGAGATTTGCGCTTGCACAACTTGTTGACGAAATTTCATATCGTATTCAAACGCGCGGTAAACGGACTCCGCCGCTGCACCAGCATCCCACCCGTGGACACATCCTCTCCATCCAACTGCCTGAAGATCTGGTCAACTCACTCTCACATCGCGCCCGCCAGGAAGAGGTAACCCTTAACAGTGCCCTCAATGCCGCGATGTTGATCGCTGTCAATCGTGAACTGTACGCCGGCCAGCAGGCCCCCATGCGGACGTTCTCCTTTGCGAATTTACGTTCCTATGTAGATCCACCGTTGAGCGACGAAGAACTTGCCTGTTATATTTCGATGCTGCGATATACGGTCGAAGTGGAAGGCGGCATTGACTTCTGGACTCTGGCGCGTGACCTGCACGAGAAGATCTATTCTTCATTGAAGTCTGGTGATAAATTTGTCGCCGCGGCGATGACCGAATCGCTGATCAAGATGATCACCGGACTCAAATCGTTCCGCATGAGTACAATTGCATTGAACTACAACGGAGTCCTGCCAATCGAAACCAGCTATGGAAACATAAAAGTAACCGGCGTTCACGGATTTGTCTCCGCGTATGACTTGGGACCCGAACTCTCCGCGCAGGCGCAGCTCTTCAACGATCAATTATTCTGGGATTTTATGTATCTCGATGCAGATATGACCCGCGATGAGGCAATTGCAATTACAGAGGAGATACGGACAATTCTGTCACATGCTGTGGGGAAGTGAAGTAATTCGTCGAGGTCTCATCACATCCAATGTAGGTGCTTTCAAAAAAAGCCCTCCAGATTTTGCCTGGAAGGCTTTGTCACGTCTGAACTCATTGATAAAACTAACCTCAGACGAGACCTTTGAATTCCAGTTATGTGGTTGTTGGCAATATAAGCCTCAAAGTAACATACAGTTATCGAGATTTCCTCATGGATTAAAACTGCGTGCCAGCCACCCGTCTTGGCTTGAGGCACTTGGAGTATTGACCTCGTAAGCACCCAGGTCCGGGGCAGAGCCGAGATACGCGCCCGATTGAAGATCCAAAACAATCTCGCTCTTCCACTCAAAGTAGATGGCGCCGGCGTCAATGCCTGGACTGCCCTGTTGTAGTTCAGCGCTTTCGTTCAACAGCGGATCCGAGAAAAGGTTTGTGTTACGGACAATGTTAGTACCCTGACTGTTCTCCCTGTTGTTCCAAAACAGGTTGTAGGCTACTACCGAGTCTGCATCAATGTTCTTTAGGGCAAGTGTGGTGGAGTTGATGAAGAGGTTATTGAGCGCGATCAGGTTGTCGCCTCCGCTGACCGCGTACGGATTATCAATAAAGGTGTTGTTGATGAGATAAATACGTTCGGGGATGCTGGAGGCCCGGAAATCTTCGTGACTTACGCCATCATCCATAAGACCCAGCCCTGCCATTGCATTGCCCTGGATTAGATTGCGCTCTATGAAGAAAACGCGATCTGATAAGCCGGGATAATCTATGATCTGAATACCGTCTTCGATATTCCCTGAGATGATATTATCCCGAATAATGATCTCGAGGGTAGGTCCGTTATACTCTTGAAGACGGATCTCTATACCTTCGTTCTTGTTGTTGCGGATGGTGTTATTTTCAATGGTGACTGCCGAAGCGCCATCCAGATCAATGCCATCATCAGAATTATTTTCGTAAACATTGCCGCTGTTCACTCCTCCGCCGTTTTGATAATCGATGGCATCTTTATTGAACTGGAAATGATTATTCAGGATTTGGACAATTCCGCGCGCTTTGATCCCGTCATTTCCATTTTGGATGGTGAAGCCGATGATCTTCGCATCAGCTGCCGATTTATTTACAGTGATAATCCTGTTTGCTCCAGCTCCCTCTATGATCGTATTTTTAATGAATCGTTCGTCGCCAGTCCTGTGAAAGTACGAGGCAAGCGTGATCGTCCTGGAGATGATCAGTTGTTCGGTGTATATGCCTGGGGCAACCAGCACAGTGCCGCCATCCGCCACAGCGTCAATGCCTGCCTGAATGGTCGGCTGATCTTTGGGAACCAGGACCAGGTCCGGAGCAGTCGGCGTCTGCGTAGCGGTCGGAGTTGGCTTGGGTGTATTCGTTGGAATCGCAGTGGGTGTAGGAGACTCAATTTGGGATGGAGTACATGAACTTACAAGAATGCTCAATATACTGGTGATGAAGAAAATGGTTCGTATCTTTTTCATGAATTTTTATCCTAAACCTTGCGTTAGATCTTTTAATGCGTGTGCCTGCGTTTCATGCGGCTAATCGCTATATAATCCTTTAGATGAAAGAGATCGTTCAACAGATCATGACCGATGCCCGTTATCTGAAAAACATCGAATATGGCAGGCCGCGTCCGGGTCATCCCGAAAGAAAAGTCAAATATCATATTGCCGAGTTGGAAGAAAACCTGGAGACCTTAAAATCACGGGGTATCGCTGAAGACCAATATTGGAAGTTGAAGTTCCTTATCCATGTGCACGATACGTTCAAGGCTGAAGCTGTGCCTGATTCGGCGATCCTGCACCCGAACAGCCACGCGTCACTGGCGAGAAAATTCGCATCCGAATTTACGGACGATACAGATTTGCTCAACATGATCCAATACCATGACGTGAATTTTGCACTTTGGAAACAGTTTTCGGGGACAGGTTTTTACGACACGGCTCGATTTTCCACCTTGTTGGAGACTATAATGGATTGGGATCTCTTCCTGATGTTCCTCATCCTTGACGGAAGCACGAGCGGAAAAGACCCTGTGAAAATACGCTGGTTTATCAAGGAAGTGAGAAAGCACAAGGAAACCATTGTGGACGAATCCTGGCTCTTGCAGAATTGGACAACTTCAGGAGAATTCGGGTCTGTGCAAGGAGTGCTTATGAGTGTTATCCATCCTCAGCCGATTTCCATTACGCCCGGCTCGGGCACGGTATTGAAACTTCTAGGTGTCACACATAAACTGACGCGCGCTCAAACAGGCGGCGCGTACTATCTTTTTGAATTTGAGTTCGGTCCAGGGGCGGGAATAGTCTTCACGTGCATCGTCATGAAGATGAATTCATTTATGTTTTGAAAGGCGAGATCGAGGTTCGACTTGCCAGCCAGAGATTACATGCGGTTAAGGGCGGCGCAGTCCATCTTCCTAAAAATATTCCCCACGCGCTGCACAACCCTTTGAAAAAGCCGTTGAAAATATTAGCCATGGCAATCCCAGGCGGCATGGAATATTACTTTGATGAATTGGAAGCCGCGTTGGCACTTGGCCCTTTGGATGATAGGGCCCACAACGAAATATCTCTAAAATATGGAATTGAATGGTTGGATTAGAAAGAATGAGTGCCTCCTCAATTTCTGTCGAAGAGTGGCTTGCAAATCTACCTGCTGATTTACAGGCAATTGCAAAAGCGTTACGCGCTGTTGCCAGAAAGAATATGCCTGACGCGCATGAATTCATCTATCATGA
>JAKEFL010000214.1 GCA_022616105.1 Anaerolineae bacterium
AACAACAACTGCCGTTCATGTTGCTTAAGCGCATTGTGTCTCGAACGGAAGAACATCACATCCGGGTCAATGTTGACCAAAGGCTTCATCCACAGGCGATGTATACTGGTGCGAATTCCATTTTGTGTGGATGTATCGTTCGGGTTGTTCAGCCAGACGGTCAAGGGAGTATTGAGCCAGAACGGGGAGACATCGGGTCCAACCCGAATTCCATCACATAGTCCAATCGATGGGAGGATCGGCGCACCACAAGCAAGGATGTACGCGTCTCCTGCTGCTTCGCGAATGATCTCTAGCGCGTTCCGGTAAGCAGCTTCACGCGGAACATTCTGGTATCTCTTGCCAGGCAGCGCACCCGCGTATAGAAAATCCAGTTTCAGATAGTTGTATCCCCAGCCGCGTACTTTGCGGATCAGCTTATCCACCCATTCCAAAACTTCGGGATGACTCACATCCAGCGTGTAGGGGACTCCTTCCCAGGTGATTCCTACTGGGATGGGTCTGCCATGATCATCGCGCAAAAGCCAGTCAGGATGATCGCGATAAATGCTGGATAATTTCGTAACCATGAAGGGGGCAAGCCAAAGCCCTGGAGTCCGTCCTGTAGCCGATATGCGTGAAGCCAATTCGGTCATGCCAGATGGAAATTTTCTGGTTGGTTCCCAATCTCCGTGAGTGATTTGCCAACCGTCATCCAGTTGAAAGACATCAAAAGGTAAATCACCTAAACTATTGAGTGTGTTCAGGATGATATGCTCATTGATCCACTTATAAAGACTGTACCAGGAGCACCACACGCGAGGTGGTTTTTCGTATCTTGTCTTGCCAAATTTTTTAGAAAGTAAATTTGCATATCTTTGGAAAACTTCATCTTCAGAGCCGCGAGAAATAAACCACTTGCCATCGCCAAATTCATAGGATCCCGTTAAGGATGAGCCGTCCAATTCGACACGTCCACCCAGGCTAAGTGCGCCGAGGAGCAAAATATCATTGTCACCCAATTCCACAGCGCCAACCCACGCGCTGACGTGGTTTTTGCCAAATGCATAGAGTGGATCTTCGTCCTTCGCGCGAAATTGAGGGGCGCGGATGGGGAGAGGTCGTTCGGTGGGATCGAGCCATGTCGTCAGCGTCCAGGATTGCCACCCGTGACGGAAAAAGCGTTTCGGAGGCTGAGGCAGGTCCAAATCCACGCGAGAGGCGGTGATAATCTGGTTTTTGGGAATTGTGTCATATGTTTTCATAGTAAACATGACTAATTATAATGAGCATAGGTTAACACTTAGGTTTGCAGTAACATCTCAAATTCATAACATTTGGTTAACAAATCAGTCAGGTCCAGCTTAATTGGTATGATTTCGCAAATATTGTCATAATATTCTTGCCTAATTTGGTGCATTTATGTATAATCCACAAATCAAACAGCGTTGATGAGAACGAGTAAGTCTGCAAATAATATTGTCAGCGAGCCTGGTATGGTGAAAGCAGGTCAATCCAGCAGATTGAAAATCATCTCGGAGCCGCGAACTGAAATTAGTTAATTAGTCAGGTGGTTGTGTAGTTTGATAGCTGGCTAGTTACTGAGAATAGGTGAGCCGAAATTGTTCTGCGTTATAGGAACATAAGTATAGGAAAACTGTACTTGACCGAGAGTCTGTCTTTGGACAGGAATGTGGGTGGTACCACGGGCGTTACGCTCGTCCCTATTTGGGATGAGCGTTTTTCTTTCTAAACTCCGTCATTGCGAGGGCGAAGCCCGAAGCAATCTCCATCCTTGCGAGGAGATTGCTTCGTCGGGCTAAAGCCCTCCTCGCAATGACGATAAAGATGGAGACTAACTATGTTTAAACCTGTAAGCCCAAAACTCAACGTGACTTCGATGGAAGAAGGTGTGCTGAAGTTTTGGAAGCAAGCCAATATCTTCAAGAAGACTGTTGAACAACGCGAGGGTGCCCCTGAATATGTTTTTTATGAGGGACCTCCGACCGCGAATGGAAAGCCTGGTGTGCACCATGTGTTGGCGCGCGCCTTCAAGGATATGTTCCCGCGTTATAAGATCATGCGCGGCTATCACGTCTCACGCCGCGGCGGTTGGGACACCCACGGCTTACCCGTTGAAATCGAAGTTGAAAAGCAGCTTGGCTTTAACAATAAACATCAGATTGAAGAATATGGCATAGAAAAATTCAACGAGCTTTGTAAAAAGTCTGTGTTTACCTATATTCAAGATTGGGAAAGGCTCACAGATCGTATCGCGTTTTGGGTTGATCTTGAAGACGCCTATGTGACCTATACCAATGATTACATCGAGTCAGTTTGGTGGATCTTGAAAAACTTCTGGGACAAGGACCTGCTCTATAAAGGATATAAGGTTGTGCCTTATTGTCCGCGCTGTGGCACGCCTCTTTCGGACCATGAAGTTGCTCTCGGCTACGATGAAGCGACCGACCCATCTGTATTTGTGCGCATGCCTCTGGTAGATCAGCCTGATGTTTCATTACTGGTGTGGACGACAACGCCATGGACACTGCCTGGTAACGTGGCTGTTGCTGTACACCCTGATGTAGATTATGTTTTTGTGGAACGTGACAATAACGGCACCAAGGAAAAATTGGTCCTTGCCAAAGCATTGGTTGAAAAAGTCTTTGGCAATGAAGAAGTGAAGGTTGTTGAAACACTCAAAGGCAGGAAGTTAAAAGGCGTGAAATATCATCCGCTGTTCACTTTCATGCCGCCAGATAAACCCGCGCATTTCGTTGTACTCGGTGACTTTGTCACAACGGAGGATGGAACAGGCATTGTCCACATGGCTCCGGCGTTTGGTCAGGAAGATATGGAGATGGCAAAGGAACACAATTTGCCGGTGTTGATGACTGTTCTTCCGGATGGAACGTTTGTATCTGAAGTGACACCCTGGCGCGGCATACTTGTTAAAGAAGCCGATCCGTTGATTATCGAAGATTTGCGTGCGCGCGGCTTACTCTACAAATCAGAGACCTACACGCATACTTATCCATTCTGCTGGCGCTGCGGTACGCCGCTCTTGTATTACGCGCGCGATTCGTGGTATATCCGCACGAGCGCGTTCCGCGACAAGTTAGTTGAGTTGAATTACACCATCCATTGGGTTCCTGAGCATACCAAAAGTGGACGTTTTGGGAACTGGCTGGAGAACAATATCGACTGGGCTTTGAGCCGTGAGCGCTATTGGGGAACACCGCTTCCAATCTGGGAATGCGAGTCATGCGATCATCGTGAGGGGATCGGCTCTGTAAAAGAGCTTTCGGAAAAGGCAGGGCGTGATCTGAGTGAGCTCGATCTGCATCGTCCGTACGTGGATGAGGTCCATTGGGATTGCCCTGATTGCGGCAGCACGCAGAGCGTGACACGCGTCCCTGACCTGATTGACGTGTGGTTCGACTCTGGCTCGATGCCTGTCGCGCAGTGGCACTACCCGTTTGAGAACAAGGAAAAGTTTGAGGCGCAATTTCCTGCAGACTTCATTTGTGAGGCAGTGGATCAGACGCGGGGATGGTTCTATTCCCTGCATGCCATCAGCACATTGCTTTTCAATGAGGTTTCTTTCAAGAATGTGATCTGTCTGGGTCACATCCTGGATGGTGAAGGACAGAAAATGTCTAAATCCAAAGGCAATGTCATCGCTCCATGGGATGTGCTGGCTGTGCATGGCGCGGATGCTTTCCGCTGGTACCTCTATACGGCGACTCCGCCGGGACAGGAACGGCGCTTCTCTTCTGAATTGGTGGGCGAGGTCATACGCAGTTTCACGCTCACGTTGTGGAACGTCTATTCGTTCTTCGTGACCTACGCAAACCTCGATAAACCCACCGTTACCACTATGCCCATAGCAACCAGTGATCTCGACCGCTGGTTGTTATCTGAGCTGAATGTGCTCGTCCGAAACGTGACGGAAGCATACGAAAATTATGATGTGACAAATGCGACGCGCCCAATCGAAGGATTTGTGGAAAAATTGTCGACCTGGTATCTTCGACGTTCGCGCCGCCGCTTCTGGAAGTCGGAATCTGATTCCGATAAACAAGCCGCGTACTCCACTCTGTACACGGCTCTTGTCACTGTTGCGAAATTGCTTGCACCATCCATGCCTTTCCTCGCCGACGAGTTGTATCAAAACCTTGTACGCTCGGTGGATACAGCCGCGCCTGAATCCGTTCATCTCGCGGAATGGCCCGAAGTGTTACCAGAGATGATAGATGAATCCCTCAACCGCGATATGTCGTTGGTGATGCGTCTCGTTTCGCTTGGACATTCCGCACGACAGAAGGCGAATCGCAAAGTGAGACAGCCATTGGCAGAAGCCGCGTTCTCCGTTGGGAATGTCTCTGAGCGAAAAGCTGTGGAGGTATATGCGGACTTATTTACAGATGAGTTAAATGTAAAGCGCGTCCGTTTGCTGGATTCTTCCACCGAAGCGGTTTCGCATACGGTCAAACCGTTGCCCAAGCAGTTGGGACAAAAATATGGGAATAAATTTCCTGCCATTCAGAAGGCGATCCTTGCAATGAATGCTGAGGAAGCCGCGCATACTTTGTTGGAAGGCAAATCATTAAAGGTGCAAGCAGCTGGCGAGACATATCAGATCCTTCCTGAGGAAGTGGAAGTGAAAGCATTGGCAAAGGAAGGTTTCGCAGTTGCCGAAGAGGGCGCGTATGTCGCGGCGCTCGTCACTGACCTGACTCCCGAACTCGTGCAGGAAGGTCTGGCGCGTGAATTCGTCCGCCGCGTGCAGGACCTCCGCAAAAGCGCCGAACTGGATGTGGCCGACAGGATCGAGTTGTTCCTCGAAGCCTCATCAGGCTTGAGGTCCGCGGTGGAGGCGCATAAGGGTTACATCACCGCTGAGACGCTCACATCCAATCTTGTGCTTGGGAATCCACCTGATGACGCCTACACTGTCGAAGATGAATTTGACAATGAGAAGATGAAGGTTGGGTTGGTCAAAAAATAAATTTGAAAGGCGCATCGTAAGGTGCGCTTTTCATTTACGTGGACTGCGAAGCGGTATAATTTGCCAAAACTCCTTTTTGAGGTGTCATGATGTTTGAAAAACTTCCTCTCTGGCTCCGCAAAACCCTTGCCTGGAGTGTCCACCTTTTTACAGGGACAGGTGCAATTTGGGGACTCCTGACGATCCTTGCCATCTTTGAAGAAAATTGGCGCATGGTGATTTTTTGGATGATCATTGCCATGATTGTGGATGGCGTTGACGGCATGCTTGCGCGCGCTTTTCACGTAAAGGAGTATGCGAAGAGTATCGATGGCGCCTTGCTCGATAACATGATCGATTATCTAAATTACGTTGTAATTGCGGCATTGATCTTAATTAAAGCACCTAATCTCGTACCCGCCGGTTTTGAGTTGCCAATTGCATTCTCGATCTTGTTGACATCCGGGTACCAATTCACACAAGTGGACGCAAAAACAGATAACGAGTCTTACTTTTTCAAAGGTTTCCCATCGGTCTGGAATTTCCTTGTTCTGTATCTCATGCTGTTGGGTCTGAATCCGTGGATCAACCTGGCGTTGTTCGTTGCCTGTAATATTCTTATTTTCGTTCCTGTGAAATATATTTACCCCACTCGTAATGCTCGTTTACGCCGCCTCACTCTTGGTTTAACCTATCTTTGCGGTGCAATTGGCGTCTGGGGATTACTTCAATATCCTGACGTGCCCCAATGGGTAATATCGGTTTCGATTGTTTACTCAGTATATTATGCGCTTCTGAGTTTTTTCCCGAAGATTGGCGCAGTTAAATCTGCGTGAACCTCAATGTATATCGGAAAAGTTTCGGATGTCACCGACGAACTTTATAGTGCATTACAGCGATTAATCCCTCAACTAACTACAAACAAGGCGGCGCCTGGCTGGGATGAACTGACCGCTCTTGTAAATTCCGAATCATCTTCACTTTTGATCGCGCGCTATCCCGATGAGAATAGCTCGATCGCGGGCATATTAACTTTGGCGATCTATCGCGTCCCAACGGGTCTTCGATCTATTGTAGAGGATGTCGTGGTTGATGAAAGGATGCGCGGGCAGGGGATTGGCGAGGCACTGATGTTCCATGCCATCAATCTCGCGCGAGAGGCGGGAGCAAGCGGTGTGACGCTCACTTCAAATCCCAGACGCGAGGCGGCAAATCACCTATATCAAGCCATTGGTTTCAAACGGCGGGAGACAAACGCATATTATCTCGATCTCAAATAAAAAAGGCAGGTACTGAATACCTGCCTTGTCATTATCACTGACCAGGATGATTTATTTGTCATTACCTTTTCCCTTGTCTTTATTTTTCTTGTCATCTTTATTTTTATCCTTGTCTTTTCCGTTACCGTCATTGCCATTATTCCCATTGCCGCTCCCGCCCTGATTATTGCCATTGCCATTATTTCCATTATCGTTTCCACCCCCATTATTGTCCTTATCTGCCATGCTAATGCCCGGTTTATCTTTCTTGCTATCCATTGCTGCTTTCCTGAATTGTCCCCAGTTCTGAGGGGTTGAACCATCGTCATTAAGGACGAACGCGCTAAAGTCATTGTTTTTCTTGGCGTAAATAATGTCCTGAAAGAGCTTGGCATCCCCGCCCAGCTTTCTCGTTAACCATAATGCCTGTGCAATCACGCCGAAGCCAGTGCCCTCATCATGTGCTGTCATGATGGTTTCATAATCCAGATCCGTGATATCCGAGAAGAATGTGGCCAGGGCATCGCCTACAGGGTGCTGATTTATTTGTTCTTCGGCAATAACAGTTGCAGGGTCGATCTCGATTAACTGTCCCAGGATAGCTTCATTGATAACAGGATTCCCATCGCCGCCAAGCATTACAATCCCAAGGGCGATTGCAGATTCAATGGTAATTCTTACAGTTTGTTTTGCTTCATTATTCAACAAGGTGATAAGCACTGTTGTCACTGCAGTGTTCGTATTTGTTTCAAGCGTGATGCTTTGTACTGTGCCTGTAATAACGGCTGGAGCGGCAAATACAGCGCTCACCTGCCCAACCAGGACGGCTATAACGAATACAAAGCTCACGAGAAATTTGTTGTTTTTCATTTCTTATACTTACACAACTGCTAATATTATTCTACTGATTTCAATAGTCTCTTTCAAATATTCTGGCTGTTCGGACATTTCAATTAAGCAAGGTCTGTTATGACAATTGTACATTTCTTTGCAGAAGTTCCGGGGTTATTGTAACTTTTTCAAATTTTCTGCTTAGATTTTGCAATGGGAATATATCCTTAACTCACCTTATGCAGCCGATGCCCATAGGGTGTGATTTCCACGTCAGGACATCTAACGCAACACTTGCACCCGATTTGCCAAGCAAATCGTGCGTTCGATGCAGTGCAGGTGAGACGCCAAGACGCAAAGTGATTTAAATCTTCGCGGCTTTGCGACTTAGCGTTAAGATTTTCCGTGAGAAATTCGTCCATGCGTAAGATGAGTCCTTAAGTCAAAAGCATTTTGGCTGACCTAACCTTTTTGACTCTCCTGCTGCGGAATGTTCACCGATATCATAACGTCTCGTTCGAGATCAATCTCTGATACATTTCCGGTGTGTCGACATCCAATAGCAGACTATCATCATGCCAGGGCAAGTATTCCACGCGGTGCTTATGGAAGATCGACCGTCCACCCACGTCTCCTTCGAGTGTCGTTAGGTCAGCAAATACATCGCGATCAAACAAAACAGGGTTTGCGCGTCGATCCATGACCATGGGAGCGACAATTGGATACAGACCCTCTGCATGTTTTTGTACCAGTGCTCGAAGGATCGAAGTTGTTATTTGCGGCTGATCGGTAAGCAGGAAAATTGCTGCCCCCACCTTACCTCCCCCAAATACGACATTAAGATCGTTATTTTCAATCGAATATATCTGGTGTCGGATTTGGGGGAGGCCGGGAGGGGGTCGATTGAGGGAGAGAACTCCCGCCTTTATCGAACTTCCCTGCCCACTCTTCCAATCCTCATTTCTGACGGTTATCACATTCAAATCCTTCACGGCTGACTCAACTTTTTCTGCATTTGCACCAGTCACGACAATTACAGGCGAAAGCCCAGCCTCCAGCGCGGTCATCGTAACAGCTCGAACAAAAGGCTTGCCTTTCCAATCCAATAATTGTTTTGTTTTACCAAATCGAGTGGATTCCCCCGCAGCAAGGATAATCCCGGCAATCGGTTCATGCACTGCAAAGATCTGCTCTTGTTTTAAGCTGGAGATAACAACAGAATCATAAGTAGGAAGCAATGGCTGCACCAATCCGTGTGCAACGGCTTGCAACTCAGGTGTATCTGCCTGGTTGATCAGCACTGTTCTCCTCGCATGTGCTGGGATATTCTTTAGTCCGCCTTCTGTATACTTCAATACGCGTATTAGCGCGTCTGGTGTAACAGGTTCGCCTATATTCAATCCGCTTAGATTTGAAAACACTTCAGGTCTATATACATGCTCATCATTCAATGACTTTCCCACGCCCGTACTGCCAACGACTTGCACAACCTGATCCACAAGAGATGGAATGGGCGGTTCGTGCTCTGTCCATGCCTTCAACGGTCTTTGGCGCGAACCGTCCGCTTCGATGAGCAACGGAAGGGATTGATCCTCACAATATTGATGAAGCCAGGTCAATGTGTGATCGTTAAGAGGTTTGGTTCTTTCCCCATTTAGATCACCTGTTACCAAAATTACGCCATTTAACTTGTGCCTGTTTGCTTCTAATGTTGCAGGCGCTTCTGCAATCAGGTGCACATCGGCAAATGGAATTTGCCATAAGCCGAGGTGGGATGTCGCCGTAACAATCACAGATCGGTTTTCTTTAATCAAGGCTCGCGCCAGTTGGAACATCGCGGTTGTCTTACCGCCCGCACCTATAAATGCGATGCGCGGCAGAGAGGCACTTCGCAATGCTCGAACAAGTGTAAGACTCATCGTTGAGATTATACATCGTTCAATCGTCGAATGATTTCACACGCTTGCATAACAAGGTAAGGTATAATAATTGCGCCGCGCAAAAAGCGCGTACCAAACTACACCAAGGCATTGTAATGGTAAGCGACCCTCTTATTTCCATAGATTACTGGACAAGCGTCCAGATCACACCCCAAGACGTTGATTTTCTTCATAACTATCTATTTGATCTTGAAACTCCTCTAACAGCCCGTGAACTCGTCGCGGTGTTTATCACCGAGCGTATTCGTTCAGAGCGCCTCGCAGTACAAGAGCGCCGTGAAGCTGGCGGTAAAACTTATTTTCCAAAAGAAATTTATCAGATAGGTGATGAACTTATTTTTCCTGCGCTGGATTGGCGACATGGCAGGGTGATGGCAACGCGTCCAGGAGTAAACCCCGAGATAGGTGAATTCGATGTTTTGACTGTTGAACTGGATGGCGGCTCCGAACGACTCTTCGCTTCCAACTTGCCGCATCATGCTCTGAACGATCAGCCTGTCACCGTTGAAGACGACGGATTCGACACTGAAGCCATTCTGCAGACTCACGGACGCGCGCTCGAAAAGAAAATTGAAGCCGCGTTTCAGGGAGATGACGAACTTGTGCGTATTGCCGGTCGCTGGTTCCCGCGCGCCTTGCTGGTGGATGTCAATGTTGGGCATCTCAATTTAGCAGAGGCAGTTTTGGATATGTCTGGTGGTGAGCCGCTTCCCACATCCGCATTGTTAAAGGACGTCGCTCTTCCCGAGGGTGTAAACCCAAAACTGGCAGAGTTTTCACTCAATCTTGCATTACAGGAAGATAAACGATTTGATGAAGTGGGTCCTGCAGGTGAAGTATTGTGGAGCCTGCATCGTCTTGAACCCGAAGAGGTTCGTGAAGTACCACTCTTCTTGAATTATTCTCCCATTGAACATGATCGCAATTTGCTTACTCCACAGATGCTTAATCTCGAAGCGCAATTGGATGACGAATTAAGTGATATTGCAGCAGAGCAAGATCCGCACATTAGAGAAGTTACTTTGGCACTTATCTATCCCCATCTGCGTGCAGGGACATTGCCGATCTCGGCGCGTATCCGTCCGTTATTCCCAACTGCCTATGAATCGCCGCGCGTACGTTTTACCTTAGTAGATGGCAAGACAAAGCAAAAGATGCCTGGTTGGGTCGTCCGCGAACATGGATATGTTTATGGGTTGCGCGATTGGTATAAGGCAAATGAATTGATGCCCGGCAGCCTGGTGCGAATCCGCCGAGGTGAGCATCCGGGTGAAGTCATTATCGAAGCGAGGACATATCGCGCGACAAAAGATTGGGTGCGCACAGTCATCGTCGGTGCGGATGGAGGCGTGGTGTTTGCGATGTTGAAACAGTCCATTTCGGCTGAGTTCAATGATCGCATGGCGTTCGCCATCGCTTCTTACGAAGCAGTTGATCAGCTTTGGGTCCAGGAAAAGAAGCGTCCATTTGACAAGCTGGTTGCAGATATGATTCATGAAATGTCCAAGTTGACTCCGCAGGGTCATGTTCATGCCCAGGAGCTTTATTCTGCAGTGAATATCGTGAAACGTGTACCGCCCGCACCGTTGTTCGCTTTACTCTCGAGCAAACCAGAGTTTTCACATGTTGGTGATTTGCATTTCCGTTTGAACGAGTCGGAGAAATAATGGCAGAAGGTAAACGATTCAGCCTTGTCAAGCCGACAGTTAATACTCCCTTTCACATTGATTTCGCGTGGTGGAAGAAAAACGAACGTAACTGGCATGTCTATTTGCGTTCGCTCCTTTGTGCGGATCATCAGGAAGCTTTTTCGAACATCGAAGAAGGAGAAACAATCGATTGGGTTGACCCCGTCACTGCTGAGGTAAAACCGGTGGAAGGTGTCCAAAATGCGTTGATGACCCACTGCGTGAAGCAGCCTGATTTTCTAACCAGCCAAACTGCACTGGTGGAAGCGGTGTTCCGTCTTTTTCTCACGAATGGGAATGCTCCCATGTCTTCAGGTGAGCTTGGCGCGAGACTTAATCGCCCACCTGAGACTATTTTACGAACGCTGGCAGGCGCGCGTGTTTATAAGGGAATCAGACCTTATAATAATTGAACTTAAGGATGAAAGGGCGGGATATGATTTGCCTCCTTTGCATGGACGTAATACAATTACCTAGTTAGCCCCTGTAGCTCAACGGATAGAGCAGCAGCCTTCTAAGCTGTTGGTCCGGGTTCGATTCCTGGCAGGGGCGCTCCGAATGTAGGGGTGAAATACCGAATATAGTGGCGTTTCACTCCTATATGATTCTAAAATCCCAGGCTGTAGGAGCGACCCATGAGCGAAACTAGAGTTTGTAGCAAGTGCTTTGAAGAAAAGCCAATGGAAGAGTTTGGTTGGAAAAGTATGGCAAGGGGAAAACGCCCAAAAGATCAAGTGACTGGTATTACGAAAATAGAGAGCACCAGATTGAAAATGTGAGGAATAATCGAATTGGATACCGTCAAACTGCACGAGAATATATTAGCGAATATCTATCAACCCACCCCTGTGTAAACTGTGGTGAAAGAGATCCAATCGTTCTGGAGTTTCACCATGTAAGAGGAGAAAAGACTCTTGAAGTATCCCGCCTTATTGGACGTGGTGCTTCACTTGAAGCCATAAAAGCAGAGATCGATAAATGTGATGTGGTCTGTGCGAACTGCCACCGGCGAATTACTTCAGAGAACCAGGGATGGTTTAAGAGATAGCGTTACCAATTATGGTCTAATTTGGACTAA
>JAKEFL010000215.1 GCA_022616105.1 Anaerolineae bacterium
GCGACCAAGTGGGCCATCGAGGGCTTCTTCGAGGCGGTTATCCCCGAAGTCGCCCCATTCGGCATCCAGGTGATCCTCGTCGAACCCGGCACCGCCCGCACGAACTTTGGCCGCAACTTAGTCCGAGGCGAGAGAATGGGCGTCTACGACGAGATGCGTCGCATCGCGGCCGGCCAATTTCCTAACCCTGGCGACCCGGCGAGGATGGCCCAGGCGATCATCGCCGCTGCCGAGGCTGAAAAGGCCCCACGCCGACTGACGTTGGGCAGCGATGCTTACCAAAGCATCCACACTGCCTTGAGCACGCGGCTCGCCGAGCTCGAGGCCCAAAAGGACCTCGCTTTCTCCACCGATGCCGAAGACGCCTAACACCCATCGCAGCAGATGGCGCTTCGCTACGCGCCGCCGCTGAACGCGACCATTGGGCGGCTCATCTCAATCGCGACATGGAGCCTAACACAAGCGAGTGGTGTATTCATAACAAATAACAACCAGGAGAACTACCATGAACGCACTCACTCGCTCGCTTGCAACTTTTTTATCACTGTCTGTATTGATTGCATGCACAAGCGCACCAAAACCGACCGAAACACCCAAGCCCTCCGAAACCGCCGCGCTTACGCAAGCCGGAGTCATGCAGCCAACCAATCAAGCACAATCCCCAGCGACCGCTTTACCACAACCCACGATTATTGACTCAGGTCACCTGTCGCCTGCCCTCGGAATGAACACAGAGCGAGCCGCTCACACGGCGACGCTTCTAGCTGACGGAAAAGTCCTTATCGCAGGCGGCTTTCGAAAAGAGGTCACATCCGAAGTTGCAATTGCCAACGCAGAAATCTATGACCCCGAAACAAATACTTTTACCCCAACGGGAGACATGAATGAAGCGCGCATCGGACATACGGCGACACTTCTATCCAATGGACAAGTGTTAATCGTTGGCGGCTGGGGCGTGAGCGGCCAAACCTCAACCGCAGAACTATATGACCCGCAGACGGGCAATTTCCTCTATGCGGCGAGCATGGTTGCGCCGAGAGCGGGCATGACCACGACGTTGCTGAAGAATGGTCGAGTATTAATCGTCGGTGGCGAATCCGCCAGAAACACGCCTCAATTAATTACTGAAATCTATGACCCCACCACGAACACGTTTACACAGAGCAGCAGTTTGAACCGTGGCCGTTTAGCACACACTGCCACATTGTTGAATGATGGGAACGTTTTGCTCGTTGGCGGACATTCAAGCAACAACACGGTCTTGGCGAGCGCGGAAATCTATAACCCAACGACCGGTAAATTCACCTACACAGGCGACTTGAACATGGTTCGCCACAAACATGCTGCGGTCTTGCTGCAAGACGGCACTGTGTTGGTGATTGGCGGCTCAAACCAAAATGATTGGAGAGGCAAATACACCAGCGCAGAAATTTACCATGTCAACACAGGCACGTTTACACGAATAGCCGACTTGAATAGAGAACGGTTCAAGTTGGCAGATGCTGCCGTGTTGCTGAACAACGGAAACGTTCTTGTCGGCGGCGGCAATCGGCAGATGGAAATCTTTGACGTACAAAACCAACACTTCATTCTGAGCGAAAAACTCGATAACGATTACTACTTTTCCATCTTGACACTATTGAAGGATGGTCGTGTACTGATAACAGGCGGATACGATTCAGGAATCCAGCCGAGTGACAAAGCATGGGTATACAACTAAGGCCTGTCGGGTATCTTCGGCCTATACAATTTCTGATGAAGTGTGCTCCCAGCGCCGCCCAACACTCGCACGCTACGCGAGCCGACGGCGCTTCGTTGCGCTCCGCGGCTGATGCTGGCCGTTGGGCGGCAAACAATGAAGGAACTCATGAACACCTACAATCCAATTGACCTTCTCTTCGGCGGTATGGAAAAGCTTGGCCCAGGGAGCAATGTCCATACCCTGAATGTCCTGCGCCTTCTTCCGAAAGAGCAGTTTCATGTCATCGTTGACGCAGGTTGCGGTGCAGGTCGTCAAACAATGGTGTTGGCGAAGGAACTCGGCACACTCGTTCACGCCGTTGATTCGTACGAGCCATTCTTGAATGACCTGACGCGGCGCGCCAAGTCAGCAGGAATCGAGCATCTTGTAGAAACGCATTGCATGGATATGAAAGACATTCCGGGCGTCTTTCCACATATCGATCTGCTCTGGTCGGAGGGTGCGGCTTACAACATCGGCTTTCCCAACGCACTGACCATTTGGGCATCTGCGATAAACGAAGGCGGCTTCGCGGTCGTCAGCGAACTGTCGTGGCTACGCGATCAGGTGCCCGATGCGGTGAGGGAGTTCTTCTTCTCTGGCTATCCGGATATGCAATCTATTCAACAAAACCTCGCGGTCGCCGCAAACGCAGGATATGGAGTGCTGACCACCTACACGCTTCCCAAGGATGCCTGGGTGAAAGGCTACTACGATCTTCTTGAACCGCGCGCGCAAGCTCTTATCGATCATCCGGACTCATCCGTCAGGGATTTTGCGGTCGAGACCATCAAGGAGATCGAAATCTTTAAACATTCCGAAGATAGTTACGGCTACGTCTTCTATGTACTTCAACGCGCCTACCGATGAAGTGCAGTGTCAAGCGGCAATTTGGCGCTGGGCGCAAGAGCACATCGGCGAGGTCACTGCCGCACAACAAATCTACGACAAACGCATAAGCCGCTCACAAAACGAATAGTCTGCATATTAAGCATTAGCACTGGCGTGGTTGTATAGGTCATAAATCTGTGGCTAAGAAGTTGTTTGTCCAAATTTTCCGTGGGAACTTGACAGGCATGTTATACTATTATTGTAAGTTTGATTCCATATGATTCCAATCAACCAATGAAGTGTTTCGTTGTTTATACAATCCTCTTGAGCTTTTTAATTATGTCCTGTGCCAGCCGGGGTGTCAGCGCGCAAGACTCGAAGCCTGAGTTCCGTGTCACGGTGAAAAATTCGGATGACAAGATCATAGTCCTCGACGAAAGCTCCCAAACTGTCATAGAGATTCACAGTGACTTCGGCATCGGCTCCGCCTCCTTTGAACTTGTCTCTGGAAGCATGCCTGACACCCTGCTTCTGCGCCTTCACCTGAAAGGGCTGGAAGAGTTCCGGCTTATATCCAATCAAGCCGCGATTGCCGCGTCTGCTTCAAGCAGTGAGGTGTTTCACGTCACCAACCAAAGGATTATCGCATCGGGGAATGAATTTTCCATCACCCCCATTGATCCGTTATGGATGAAGGTAGAGATCGTTTCAGGTCAGGCAGGTAAAAAGATCCCTCTTGAAGAAGGGTATTTCGAGATCACTGTCCCGAAGGAATTTATTCGGACAGCAGGGAACTCCTTTGAGATCCAATGGATTGACTTTTTCAGATAAAGCAAGGAGGTGAACGCCAGGATATATCCAACCCACACATCATTGGCAGAGATCAGAGCAGGAACTTCATAACCATCCTTTTATTTGTGAACAAGGAGAATGACATGTTCAAAAGCAGGAATTGGATTCGCTGGGCATTGCTGATCGTAATGATGTTTAGTTTGTCGTCAACGGCAGCAGCTCAGAGTGAGGTTGACGAAACCGCTGTTTACATGATCCACAATGTATTTGATGTGGAGACGCGCTCCGCCATCGCTGCCACGGGCGCGTTGATCCTTGAAGTGGGGCATAATTACATCCTGGTGGAGGCAACGCTCCAGGAGAAGAATTTCATCCAAAAGAAACTGGGGCTTGATATCGCCCAGCCAGACGGGCTTGAGGCGCAGATGCTCGCCTTTCCACCTGCCGACTCGAATTATCATGATTTTGCTGAAATGGTCGCGGAAATCCAGCAGGCGGAAGTAGATCACCCTGCAATCTTCGACCTGTTCAGCCTCGGCACATCCTATGAGGGCCGTACCATCTGGGCAGGCAAGATCTCCGATAACGTCGCTACGGACGAAGCCGAACCCGAAGTGCTCTTCACCCATCATCAACATGCGCGCGAGCACCTCACTGTGGAAATGGCGCTGTATACACTTGGGATACTCACGAACGAATATGGCACCGACACGCAGATCACCGATCTGGTGAATAGCCGAGAAATCTGGCTGGTCTTCGACGTGAATCCTGATGGGGGGGAATACGATATCGCAACGGGATCATACCGCTCGTGGAGAAAGAACCGCCAGCCGAACCCAGGTTCATCCTTTGTCGGTACAGACCTGAACCGCAACTGGGGCTATCGCTGGGGCTGCTGCGGTGGATCCAGCGGGACGTTCAGCAGTGAAACATATCGCGGTGCATCTCCATTTTCCGCACCGGAAACCAACGTTGTGAAAAACTTTGTCAACTCACGCGTGATTGGCGGTAAACAACAGATCACTGTCGCAATTGACTTCCACACCTACAGCGAATTGATTCTGTGGCCCTATGGTTATACAACAACAAATGTCCCTGCCGATATGACGCTGGACGATTTCAACACGCTGGTCGCGATGGGTCAGGCGATGGCGGCGACAAACGGGTATGTGCCGGAACAATCCAGCGATCTTTACATCACCGACGGCACAATCGTGGATTGGGAGTATGGTCAGCACGGCATCCTGAACTACACCTTCGAGATGTATCCCGACACCGCTGCACAGGGTGGCTTTTACCCACCTGATGAAGTGATTCCGGCAGAAACATCTCGTAACCGCGAAGCAGTGCTGTATCTGCTTGAGCAGGCGGCTTGTCCCTACGGCGTGATCGGCAAAAGCAATGAATATTGTGTTGCCTCCAGCACGGGATATAAAAGCGCGACCGCACAGGCGGCTGTCACATCCGGCTCAGGCGACAACAACGGCTTCCAGACCAGCGCGTCCAACATGCTTGTGGAAGATGGTTTGTTCGCTGTGGATACCAACAGCGGCGCCAGCACCAGCACCTCCTGCACAAGCATAAACAAGGACAGGCATGTTTTATCGAACTTTGGTTTCAGTGTCCTGCCTGGTTCAACCATTCAAGGCATTGAAGTGAAGCTGAACTCCAAAGTGGATAGCACCTCAGGCTCGCCCAAATTCTGCGTGGAACTCTCCTGGAACGGCGGCGCAACCTGGACAACCGCGATCACATCAAGCACGCTCTCCACTGCCGAGACGATGTACATCGTCGGCGGCGTCACCAACACCTGGGGCCGCACCTGGACCAATACCGATTTCGATAACGCAAACTTCCGTGTGCGCCTCGTGATGGTTGCCAGCAGCACCTCCCGCGACTTCTCGCTCGATTGGGTCGGTGTACAGGTGCGGCATACACCATAATACAGATTTGTCATTCTGAGCGACCCGCTTTGCGGGGAGCGAAGAATCTCAGGGCAAGAAGATTTGCTCTGTTATCGGAGATTCTTTGTCGCTTTGCTCCTCAGAATGACATATTGAAAACAAAATCTGCGGAGGTGTTTCCATGCCTCCGCAGATTTTATTTTGACTATTCCCTTCCGCTTCGCGCAAGCCGACCCTTCGGTTCACACTCAGGGCAAGCCTGATTCCGTTATACATATCATTTTCCTCCCTTTTGCCGTGTCTGTAATCCCTTTCAAAAACTCTCTAGGGGCAACGGAAAAATTGAACCGCGAAGACCGCAAAGGACGCGAAGGAAATCTTTTAAATCTTTGCGTGCTTCGCGGTAAAAATCGCAGGGTGTAAGGTATAGAATTCAAAAGTGGAGACGTATAATTCCGCAACAAACGGAGAAAATATCATGACCTGGAATATCGTCATCGCCTGTATTGATACCCGCAACCCACCTGAAACGTTGAATGCGCTTGCTGGTCTGGATATCGCGGTTCATCACGTTGTCGGCTTTCACGATGAACGAGAAGCATCACTCTACCATGAAGCGGATGCGATCATCACTGAAATGCACCCGGTGACCGACGACATGATGGCGACCTTTAATCGCTGCCGCATAATTGCCTGCGCCAGCACGGGTTATGATTATGTGGATCATGTCAACGCGGCAAAACGAGGCATCTGGGTGACGAACTGCCCCGGCTACTGCACGGATGAAGTCGCTACGCATACGATCGCGCTGTTACTCTCACAGGCGCGGCGACTACCACAAGTACGTCAACTGGTGCGCGCCATTGAATGGGACCCGCGTCCTGCACGACCGATCCATCATCCGCGCACACAAACATTGGGAATCATTGGCTGGGGTCGCATTGGCAGAGCGGTATCAGCCAAGGCAATGGCGCTAGGATTCAACGTGATCGCCAACGACCCGTACATTGACCCGAAACAAATGCTCGATGCAGGCGTGACGCCCGCTGACCAGGAAACCGTCATGCGCGAATCTGATTATGTCAGTCTGCATACACCACTCACCGGGGAAACGCGTCACATGATCGATGCGCGCTTGCTTGACCTGATGCGCCCCTCAGCATATCTGATCAACACCGCGCGGGGTTTGCTCATTGACGAAGCGGTATTGCTGGAGGCGGTCCAAAACGGAAAGATCGCCGGCGCCGCGCTGGATGTCTTGTCCTCCGAGCCGCCGTCGCCGGATCATCCTTTTCTCCATAATGACCGGTTCTTCATCACACCTCACTCTGCCTGGTGTTCTGAAGAATCCGACGCGGCAGTCTGGGAATGGGCGGCGGGCAATATCGCATACGCCTTGCGGGATGAAAAGCCGCCACATGCCGTGAATCAGATATAAATCTTAATTCCGCCGCCTGACTTCATACAAACTGACCAACCGTGCAACGAGGATAGCGACGTATAGCACACCAATGGTTGCCTCCAGCCCAGCCAACATGCGCGCCCACATATTCGAAGGCAGGATGTCGCCATACCCTGCTGTACTCAACGTCACCAGGCTGTAATACACAAACTGCTTCCAGCGTACAGGGGTATTGAGTGTATTATCTACAAAGGAACCAGGGATGGCAGCTTCCAACATTCCATACACAGGGACAAAAAAGAAGGAAAGCAAAAAGTATACCGCGCACGCCGCGTAGATAACATCGGCTGTCACCTGCTCAGCGGTAAAGATATACCGCATCAAAACGAGAATGATCGTTGTGTGAAAGACAATCAGAACAAACGAAGAGACCTGAATCTTCCAGAAGTTGGTTGGGTCAAAGGCGTAGACTACTGTCATGATCAACCAGATCACTGCAATACTAATGGACCATGTGATATGGGCGCGGCTGTCACTGGTGATAAAAATACCTACGATAAATAACCCCGCGTACAACGCGGCAAAGCCAATCAATGAAAGGGTGCTTCCACTGCTGGTGATAGGATAAAGCATATTGAGCAGGACGATCAGGATGAGCACATATTTGGCGCGCCCCTTTACAACATCGTGGGTTCGAGTTCCCATATCAGCACCTCAGAGTAGAACTTGCTTCAAAATACCATGTCACTCTGAGGGAGTGATTGTTGCGACCGAAGAGTCTCGTAATTTCAGTGTAGAGACCCTTCGCTACCGCTCAGGGTGACATTTTGAGATGATTTGTAGTTTTAGATTCAAGATTGAAAAATAGACATCACTGTTTAAAGGTATTTTACTCGCGAGTTCTTATAACCCTGTTAAAATTCGGACATCCACAGAAAGGTTACTATGGAAGAACAGACGAATAACCTGGAGAATATCAACGTAATCGTGACCGGCGCCGCGCGCGGATTGGGTGCAGCCCTATCATTGGGATTATCAGATTTGGGCTGCAACGTTTTTTTGTTTGGACGTTCACTGAATGTATTAGATGTAACAGCAGGTCATATCGAAGCCAGAACGGGACGGCGACCTCAAACGTTTGAGGTCGATCTTGCCAATGCCGAGAGCGTTGAAACTGCGGCGAAAGAAATCGTCACAAACTTTCAGGTTGTGGATGTTTTGATCAACAATGGGGCCGCGTGGCTGGGGCAACGTGACACTCCTTATGAAGCCGCGCAAGTCATGTCTGTTATTAACTCCGCTCTTACAGGCACGTTTCTTTTTACGCAGGCGCTCATCCCTGCCTTGCAAAAATCGGCGCGCCCGGATGTGGTCACTATTGGCTCGGTCAGTGGGCTGCCCAACGTCAGCCTGTATAACACGTCGATTCCCTTTTATGCCGCCAAGCATGGGCAAACCGCGCTGGCAGATGGCTTACGCCAGATGTTCTTAGGGACACCGATCCGTTCCATCTGCATCCACCCGCCATGGATCGAAGATATTTCACCTCTCGATGAAGAATGGAATGCTGTCTCTGCGCGGACCAAGCAAGAGATGGTCACGAACCGCGATATCCTGGAAGCGATCATCTACGCAATCACGCGCCCCCGACACGTTACCATCGCATCCATGTTCATTGACAGTGACGCCAAAGGCATGGATTATCGCAGTCACATCACTTCGCAATAAATCACTATGAAAAAAACCATTTCCACAGATATGACTCCTGCGAATATTGCTAAAGTCATCGAAGTTCTCACCGAGACACCTCAGAAATTAGAAGCGTTGAGCAAGTCATTGACAGCCGAAGGATCGCGCCAGCCATTGGGAGAAGGCGAACGTTCCTTCACACAAGACCTGGCACATTTGATCAACGGTGAAGCCCGCTCATCAGAGATGATCTACCAGGCTTTGCTGACGAATGAGCCCGTCTTTGCAGACATTCACCCCGAACGGGATTGGGGCAAACTCCTCCGCTTTGACTTGCTGGATTTCCAGGATTTGCTGGTGTATTTCAAAATCCGTCGAAAGGTATTATTACGAGTGCTATCTTCGCTCAAGGATGAGGGCTGGTCACGCTATGTTCGTGAGGAAGGCAAACAGCGCAAGGAATCGGTCTACTGGCGGGCGCGCACAATTGCAATGCATGAACTGGATCACCTGGGAGATTTGGAAAGTAAACTCGGGAAGAAATAGGCGGACACACTATGATCTCTCAACAAGCCCAACAAATACATGATCGTTCTCTCGTCTGGGATACGCATGCCTGCTTCCCGCTCAATCCAAACTCTGATTTGTCCGAGTTAAAAAGATACAGCGGCTCTGGCGTTAATTTTGTCTCGCTCAACATCGGCATGGACATGGACTCTTTCGAGACTATCATGCAGGTGTTGGCGCGTTTTCGAAGTTATATCACTTCGCACTCTGAAAGTTATATCCTTGCTTTGACAGTGAAGGATATCCTAGAGGCAAAAGAAGCTGGAAAGCTAGCCATTGCATTTGACCTGGAAGGATCTGAGCCCTTGCTTGGTAATCTAAATATGATTTCGTTTTATTATGACTTGGGCGTGCGCCAGATGTTATTAGCCTACAACAAAGATAATCGTGCCTCCGGCGGTTGTATGGAAAGTAATATCGGGCTGACAGATTTCGGGAGGGACGTGATTCGTGAAATGAACCGCGTGGGTATGGTCGTGGATGTAAGTCATATGGGTTATCGTGCCACGATGGAAGCGTTTGAGGTATCCACAGCACCGGTGATCTTTTCGCATTCCAATCCGAATGGACTGCGAGAGCATGCCCGCAATATTTCAGATGAACAAATCAAAGCCTGTGCCAAAACAGGCGGTGTCGTCGGTATCAACGGTATTGGGGATTTTCTGGGCGGCACCAGCAGTGAACTCATCGTTGAGAATATTGAGTATGTGATGAATCTGGTTGGATCGGAACACGTGGGCATTGGCCTGGATTATGTGGTCGACAAGCAGGAGCTCATTGATTACATCAAAGGGCATCCAGATGTCTTCCCGCCAGAAAAGTTCAATGATTATCTTTCGTTTGCCGAGCCGGAGCAATTCCCTGAATTTACTGAACTTTTACATCAAAAGGGTTATAGTGAGCAAGTTATTAGTGGAATTTTGGGAGGAAACTTCTTGCGGGTCGCAGAAAACGTGTGGAAGTAAACTCGGAAATGAAGGAGGCCTCTATGGAATTTGATGATTTATACCTACGAGCAAAATCGGTGCTCAACCCACGCCGTCTTTCCCCAGAAGCTGAAGCTGGCGGCGTTGGCGCGGCACTACTTACCGAGGGGGGCAGGGTATATATAGGCGTATGTATCGACACGTCTAGTTCAATGGGTTTTTGTGCGGAACATGCCGCCGCGGGGGCGATGATCACAGCCGGGGAAAATCGTGTGGTCAAAATGATCGCGGTGAATTGGGATGGGAGAATCCTGCCACCCTGCGGTCGGTGCCGGGAATTCATCAGTCAACTTCATCCAGATAATCCCAATGCAGAAGTCATGGTTGGTAAAGAGATGGTAGTGACTCTGCACGAGTTATTGCCATTTGATTGGCGATCGGTGTTCAGTAGCGGGGTGTAAAGTCAGTAAGTCGAAACGGATGTAAAGGCAACGATGAGAATAAGGCGCAACGCGCTGATCAAACTGTTTTGGCAGCTGCACTTGAAGATCTATCTATGGAGCAAAGGTCGCATTGGCAACGTCATCCGTGGGCTGCCTGTTCTAGTGCTTACAACCAAAGGTAGAAAGTCGGGATTAACACGCCAAAACGCTTTGATGTATCTTCCTTACAACAATGACTTTGTCGTCATCGCCTCAAATTTGGGAGATGAAAAGGACCCTGGTGGATTAATGTGAAAGCAGAGCCAACTGCTTCTGTGCAAATAGCGGCCTCGCACTACACCGTCCATGCGCGGGAAGCGGAAGGCGATGAGCGAGAGAAACTCTGGCAGGCGATCACCGAAAAGAATTCGGATTACGAACAATATCGCACATGGACATCCCGCCGCATTCCGATCGTGATATTGGAACGGCAGTAGCTTGGTACACAATGTAGAGATTCCTCCTTGAACGCACATACGAAACCCTTGACTTGGAGTCGACTCCAGGTGTTAGACTCTCGTTCAAGGTGACCTATGAACATTGCAGAGGTCAGTGAAAAATACGGTCGTTCCGTGGATACTCTTACTCAAAAAGTATGTGTTGGTGGCGAGCATAAAATACAGCGACACAGCATAAACATAAGGAGAGATTTATGCAAAATGGTAAATCGGAGCAAGAAGTAATCAATCTCTCCAAGGAGAAGTGGCTCTGGATGTCAGAGCGCAAGGTAGATTCCCTAGCCGCTCTCTTCCATGAAAAGGCTGTCTTTGTCCATATGGGCGGAACCATGTCCAAGGACCAGGAATTGGATGTCATCAGAAGCGGAGGGATTCACTACAAAGATGTGGAGATTCAGGAAGTGTCGGTGCGGTTTATTGGCACGACAACTGCCATCCTTTTGAACAAAATTCGCCTAGTCGCCGTTGTTGGCGGTAATGAGGTCACCAATCCCTTCGTAGTTACAGAAGTGTATGTGCAGCGAGGCGGTACCTGGACGTTAGCCTCGCTCTCGTTCACCAGGCTACTTACCCCATAACAACACTATTAACCACAGAAATAAAAGGAGAAAATGATGCAAACTGTAAAATTGAACAATGGCGTTGAAATCCCGATTCTTGGCTTCGGTGTTTTTCAGATCACTGATCCAACCGAATGTGAACGAAGCGTGGTTGACGCTATTCAAACTGGATATAGCCATATTGACACTGCCGCTTCTTACCAAAATGAAGAGGCGGTTGGCAGGGGGATCAAACAAAGTGGCGTTGCAAGAGAAAAACTGTTTATCACCACAAAACTTTGGATTCAGGGAAATGGCTATGAAGGCACGCTAAAGGCTTTTGAAAGGTCCCTGAAGCGATTGCAATTAGATTACCTTGACCTGTATTTGATCCATCAACCATTCGGCGATGTGTATGGTGAATGGCGTGCGATGGAAGAACTGTATCAACAAGGCAAAGTCAGAGCAATTGGGCTTTCAAACTTTCCTCCTGACCGGATAATGGACTTGATGATTCATAACAAAATAACGCCTGCAGTAAATCAGATTGAAGTAAATCCTTTCCAACAGCAAATTGACACGCAAACATTTTTGCAAGACAACGGCGTTCAGGTGGAAGCATGGGCTCCCTTTGCAGAGGGAAAGAATAATATTTTTCAAAATGAATTATTGCTTTCAATCGCCGCAAAACACAAAAAAAGCATTGCCCAGGTCATTCTCCGCTGGCTTGTACAAAGAGGCATCATTGCTCTTGCAAAATCAACCCGCAAAGAGAGGATGATAGAAAATATCAGTGTGTTTGATTTTGAATCAAGCACGCAAGACATGACGGCTATTACAACGTTAGACACAAAGACCAGTAGTTTCTTTGATCATCGTGACGCTCAGATGGTGAAGTGGCTGGGTGAAAGAAAACTGGATGTTTAATCGCCAGTAAATAGCCCAATTGTTAACATGCCATTGAAAAGAACACGTTCCCATTCAAGTTGATCAATAAATAGATATCCAGATGAAAATAAGGACAACTCAATCAATCCATATAGAGTTCAACATTCTCCAATTCTTTTGAGCGACGCGCGACATAATCCTCAACTGCCTCCCGGATGGCAGGATCAAGCGGCGGAGGGGTGTATTCCATCAGCCATTGTTTCCAGATCACGTAGGCACGCTGGGTGGCATCCAGCCCGCCCGCATCCAGCCAGGATTTGTTATTCTGACGGGTGTTGATCGTGGATTCGTAAAACGCATGGCGGAAGCGCTTCGCGGTATGCGGTGTGCCGAGGTTGTGCCCACCGGGACCGACCTGCGCGATCATATCCAACGCCAGCGTTTCGGTGTTGATCTCGAAGCCGTTGAAAAAGTCGTGGAAAATAGCCAGGCTTTCCACGTCCAGAATAAATTTCTCGAACGAAGCCGTGAGTCCCGCCTCCAGCCAGCCGGCAGAGTGCATGAGGACATTGGCATGACCCATGATCGCCGACCATAACATCCACTGCGATTCTTGCACGGCTTGCGCGTCGGGCAGATGGGAATTGGTAAGACCGCCTCCGCCGCGATAAGGAAGTTTATAGCGCCGCGCCAGTTGCGCGCCTGCCAACGCCGCCCATGCGCCGGTGGGAGTGCCAAAGGCTGGGTTGCCGGAGCGCATGTCCATATCAACAGTGAAGCCGCCATACAAGACGGGTGCCCCGGGGTTGACTAATTGCGTCAATGCGACTCCTGCCAACGTCTCTGCATTTTGTTGGGCAAGCGCCGCCGCCATCGTGATCGGACTGGTCGCGCCCGCCAGAATGAACGGCGTGATCATCGTCACCTGACCGGCGCGGGCGTAGGTGATCAGTCCGCCCAACATGCGTTTGTCATAGCGTAAGGGACTGTTGACGTTGATCACATCGCCGATAATCGGTCCGGGGGGAGAGTCGGCGCCGAAGGCGATTTTTGCCAGAGCAATATTATCGGTGGAAATGATGCGCCCGTGCGCGGCTTCCAGCAACACTTTATCGGTCAGCAAAATGCCGGAGCGTAGTCGCTGTAAATGTCGCACAGAGACTTCGATATCCTGCGGCGTCACTTGTTCCCATGGACCAAAGTGAACAACGGGGGCCATTTGCGTGAGGCGCAAGAAATTTTCGTAATCGGCCAACGTGCCGGGATGCCGCGCCTCCTCCAAACTCGAAGCATAGACCATCCCGCCACAAGGACCGAACGTGAGCGTATTACCGCCAATATGCAAATTGTGGGCGGGATTGCGGGCATACCATTCAAATTCAACGGGCGCGGAGGCGCTGGCAGATTCGATCAAGCCGCGATCGATCCAAACGTGACGCGCGGCGCGGTCCACTTTGGCGCCGGCTTTTTCCCAGATGATCAGCGCTTCATCATCCAGAAAATCGATGCCCGTGTTTTCGAGAATCTCCATCGAAGCGTTATGGAGTTGTTCCACTTGCTCGGGGTTGAGGATATCCACTGGCGTCCAGGGATTCTGCGGCTGGCGAAATGGAATGGACAACAACGGAGATGGGCGTTTTGGTTTGGAAACGGGAGGCAGGCTAGCCATAATTCATCCTTTATAGTTTTACAAAGTACCGCATAATTTACTTTACTTGAAATATAGATTTTGGCCTACAAACACATGTAGGAAGTAAAGTTACGCATGTTCCACATGCGTGAGACAAGCAGTAAGTGGAAAATCTTGACGATTATAATGGCTTTGCATTGCAAAATACTACATGAGCAAAAGGGACGATATTATTATGACCACTCTTTATCAAGTGCAAATTCACTACAATCTTCGTTTACGTATGCGCGATGGAATCGAACTTTCCGCCAACCTGTGGCAGCCCGTGGCAACACGCCCGGATGAAAAATGCCCCGCCATTCTCGAAATGATTCCATATCGTAAAGACGATCACCGCTACAACACCGATCACCGTCATGGACAGTACTGGGCTGAGCGCGGCTTCGCTTTTTGCCGACTTGATGTGCGCGGCACGGGCAGCAGCGACGGTATTGCTTATGGCGAATACATGCCCGAACAAACACAGGACGGCTACGATGTAGTCGAATGGCTGGCAGGGCAGGAATGGTGCAACGGCAATGTGGGCATGTGGGGTATTTCGTGGGGCGGCTTCACCTCCATTCAAGTTGCCAAACTCCAGCCGCCGCATCTCAAAGCGATCATCCCGATGTACGCCACCGATGATCGTTATCTCGATGACGTGCATTATCTTGGCGGATGCGTTTCGCTCGCGGATCATTCGCAATACGCCGTGAGCATGGTTGGCATGAACGCCATGCCGCCGCAAATTGATTACACACCCAATTGGGCGGAAAAATGGAAGGCTCGCCTTGAAGCGACTCCATTCTGGCTGTTCGATTGGCTCAAGCATCAAACCGACGGTCCGTTTTGGCGCTCTGGTTCACTGGCTCCAGAGTACGATCAGATTCAATGCGCGGTCTTCAACATCGGCGGTTGGATGGATCCGTATGTTGACCCGGCATTGCGGATGCAGGCGCATAGCGCTGCGCCGAGCAAAACGCTGATCGGCAATTGGGTGCATTCATATCCATCCCATGCCTACCCTGCGCCCAATCTGGATCACCTGCATGAAATGGAACGTTTCTTCACACACTGGCTCAAAGGCGAAGAGGACGGTGTGATGGATGAACCGCCGCTGACTCTCTTCCGCCGTGAATACACCCAACCCGAAGCGTTTCCCGCCCGCTTCAATGGCGAATGGGTGAGCCTGCCCCGTTTTCCTGTGGCAGAATCCAAGCCGACAGATTTTTATCTGGGCGATAAAACTCTTTCAGCATCGCCTGCCCCGGCAAACACTCCACCCGATTCGCTTCGTCACATGCCCGCGCATGGAACGCGCGCCTCATTGTGTTGGGGAGCGGGTCACGCGCCCAATGGACTCGCCCGCGACTTGCGCCCTGATGAAGCGCTCATCCCAACATTCACCAGCGAGCCTCTCACCGAGCCGCTTGATATTCTTGGCTTCCCCGAGGCTGTAATTTATTTGAGTTGTGATTCTCCGATTGCCAATGTCATCGTCCGCCTCACAGATGTCGCGCCAGATGGGACTTCGTCGCAAGTCACCGCAGGGATTTTGAATCTGACGCATCGGGACTCACATTCGAATCCACAACCGCTCACGCCCGATCACATCTACGAAGTGCGCGTCAAAATGCGATCCACTGCCTATCGCTTCCTGCCCGGACATCGAATCCGACTCAGCCTCGCAAGCGGATACCTGCCCGTTGTTTTCCCTGCGCCCTATCCATTCACTTTGACACTTTATCACAACTCTGAAAATCCATCACGTCTCAATCTGCCTGTTGTTCCCACATCTGTATACCTCACGCCGCCCACTTTCAAAACCACTCCACCCGATTTGATTTCAAGCGGCGGCGGCGCCAGCGATGACCCCGTCTGGCAAATTGTGGAGGATGTTCTGAACCAAACTACCACTGTTCACATCTACGAAGGCGGCCCAGATCTATTGCCTGATGGACGCGTCCTCTACAACTCCGAACGGATCGAAATCACATCCCACGCCTCTGACCCGCTCCGCGCCCGCATGTACAACGAAGTCATTTATCGCTTCGATGATCACGGATACAAAATAGAAATTATCGCCAGCGGAACCAAGCGCGCCACGGAGAAGGAATTTCATCTCGATGTGCAGTTGCTTGTCAAACTGAACGGCACCGAGTTCTTCCGCAAGTCACAGATCGAAAGCATTCCGCGCAGGTTGGTTTGAGTATTGTCATGCTGAGCAGAGCGAAGCATCTCTGACTTGCTATGAAGGTTTCATGGCAAAGGAGGGATTCTTCGCCGCTCCGCGGCTCAGAATGACATTACCAATATTAGTTTACATCCTCATCCGCTCCCCTTTTGGATCATACGCAGGCTCTTTCAAGATCACACACGGACGCGGTTCGCCGATAACATCCACAGTTAATTCGGAGTTGAGGGCATCGTTATCCACATACGCGAGTGCAAGACTTTGCTTCACGTAATATCCATAGGCGGAGGAGGTGACAAAGCCAACCACCTTGCCATCGTGTTTGACGGGTGAATAGGGCGAGGGTTCGGCGTCAATGGCATCAACGCTCAACGTAACAAGCGTCTGACTTGCACCAGTTTCTTTTTCTTTCAACGCGGCATCTTTGCCGATGAAATCTTTTTTATCGTAAGCGATAAAGTTCTTGAGATAGGACATTTCGGGTGTGTATCCCTGAGTGAACTCGGCATTCCAGATGCCATAGCTTTTTTCGAGTCGCAGACTGTCCAAGGCGCGGTTGCCGATGTTGACCAAGTCCAAATCTTTGCCTGCGTCCATTAGCGCAGTGTATAAAGTGGATTGATGACCAACAGGCACATTGATTTCGTATCCAAGTTCACCCGTCAGTGAGATGCGAGCGACCATCGCGTTTGTGGAAACAACTTCCATTTCGCGGCAACTCAAAAACGGGAAGGATGTATTCGACATATCAGCACTCACGAGTTTTGAAATAATCTCGCGCGAGTTCGGTCCTGATAATGCAAAGCCCATCCAATCATCGGAAAGATTTTTTATCGTCACGCCGCTCGCTGGCAGATGCTCGTTGAACCAACGTATATGCCATTCCTGCAAATAATACGAGGCGATAATCCAGAAGCGGTCAACGGCAAGTCGGCTGATGGTGAGGTCGCCCATCAATTTGCCGTTTTGATTCAACATCGGCGCGAGTTTGATACGCCCTACTTTTGGCAAATTGGATGCGACGAGATGGTCAAGCCATGACTCCGCGCCCGCGCCTGAGACTTCATATCTTGCATAAACCGCGCTCTCGAACATCCCTGCCGCTTCACGCGTGGACTTAACTTCTGCGGCGACAAAATCAAATGCATTTGAATGTCGTAAAGTTGGTTTCTCGATGAAATTTATTTGACCGGGCGTAAAGTATTGCGGTGTTTCCATGCCCCATGTAACACCATACAACGCACCTGCAGATTTCAATTCATCATAATTTGGCGACGTTTTCAATGGGCGTCCGGCGGGCAGTTCTTCATTCGGATATGAAAGCACAAAACGACGCGCATAAAATTGCGCGGTCTTCGCCTTGAGATACGAATCATCGGATGCAAATTTGCCATAACGTGCGATGTCCATGGCGAAGATGTCGTAGCCGGGGTCGCCGTGAATCATCCAGTTGGCGAGTGTGAGACCAATCGCGCCGCCTTGTGAGAAGCCGCCCATACATCCACAGGCAACCCAATATTTTTTGAGTCCCGGCACGGGACCCACTAACGGATTACCATCTGGTGTGAACGTGAACGCGCCGTTGACCCATTTGCGGATGCCGACGTTTTGTAAAACGGGGAAGCGATTGAAACCAATTTCGAGTTCAGGGCTGATGCGATCAATATCAGGCGGGAGTAATTCCATGCCATAATCCCATTCCGCACCTTCCACTTTCCAATGGCGTGGATTGCGTTCGTAGACTCCGAGCAACACACCTTTGCGATTCGGTTGAAGATAAGTGAAGCCTTCCAGGTCAGTAACCGAAATAATTTCATGATCAAGCGCGGCGAGTTCAGGAATATCATCTGTGACAAGATAATGATGCTCCATCGGCGTGACAGGCAAATTGATTCCTACCATGTTCCCCACTTTGCGCGCCCATAACCCCGCCGCGTTGACCACATGCTCAGCTGTAACAGTTTCCATCTCAGTCACAACCAGCCATTGACCATCTGGTTTTTGACGCAATTCAAGCACACGATTATTGAGCGAGATTTCACCGCCACGTTTGCGTGCCGCACCAGCGTAGGCATGAGTAGTGCCGTGTGTATCCATGTAGCCTTCAAACTCATCATACAAGCCGCCGATGACATCTTTTATATCGGTGATGGGCGCCATGTTCTTAATCTCTTGCGGCGTGACGAGATGCGTTTTCATATTCATCGTCTGGAAGCGGGATTTTTCCACCTTGAGCATTTCCCAGCGTTCAGGCGTGGTGGCGAGACTGACACCACCCGTCATGTGCATGCCCACGTTCTGTCCACTTTCGGTTTCTAGCTCTTTATATAAACGAATGGTATAGCCTTGAAGCGACGCAATCGTCGGGTCATCGTTCTGCGCGTGGAATCCGCCCGCCGCGTGCCACGTAGAGCC
>JAKEFL010000216.1 GCA_022616105.1 Anaerolineae bacterium
GCGTAAAGCGGAATCCAGCCGTATTTCGCCTTTACCTGTCCCCATTCGTAGGTTTGGAGGAAGTGTGGATTGGGAAGTTTTGAAATAATCGAATTCCAGACGTTACTTTCCACTTTTATTCCCTGTTCCCAACAAATCGTAAATATGCCCAATACAACAACGGATTGTAGACTCTGTCCATCGCTTGCACAGAGCGCTTCAACTCACCGCCAAAGCCGCGTTTGAAGCGATAGACTCCCCATAAGCCATCATGCCTCGTTTCGAAATTGGCTTCAAGAGTCGTTTCATCTTCATCAGGCACACCCCAGAGATCATATTCTTCGCAGCCGCGCTCTCTTGCCCATTTCATGGCTTCCCATTGTAGGAGGTATGTGGGCATACGATTGCGTTCTTCGTCTGTAGATGCGCCATAAAGATAGTAAGCGCGATTTCCATTTCGCGCGACAAATAATGCAGCTAATGGTCTCTCTTGGTATTCTGCAACCAATATTTCACACATTTGTTTGAGATAGAAAAGTTCATATGCACGACGGTAGTATTCTAAACTGTGAACGCCAAATTTGTCGCGCCCGCCGGTGAGGAGCATCATCTTGTGAAAAGATTCGATATCGTCCCAGGCGCGGACGGTCACGTCCTTTTTCTCCGCAAGGCGGATGTTGTAACGCGTCTTTTGTTTCATGCGGGCAAGGATTTGTTCTTCAGAATCTTTTATATCAACGATGATAGTGCGAGGAGGTTGGATGTTGTGTTTTGAAGGGATGAAAGATGAAAGATGAAAGATGAAATTGGTTTCCCAAGAATCAGGTTCCAACCTACAAAAGATGGCGCGGTGCTTGCGACAAATGTCATCAATTTCACTCCAAACCTGATTATTGATTGACTGATTACTGATTGCTGGTTTTGGTATATAACCAACTGTAAATCCCAAAGGGAGTTTACGAAATAAGATTTGCACGCCTATATCACCAGTAATTATTCGCACTGACTTCCACCCAAACGCGGACTTCAATTCTCCCCATTCGCCTGTTTGTAGAAGATGGGCGTTGGGGTGTTGGGAGAGGAATTGATTCCAGTCGGAGAGGGAGACGATGGGCATGAGAAGGTCAAAGGTCGAATGTCGAATGTCGTCGGTGACCTTTGACATTCGACTTTGGACTCAGATGATTGATGTTATATCAGGATGCGACATTTCACGGATGGATGAGCCGGGGATCAATTCGTCGAGGAGCTCGATGATCGCGTCAGGGTCTGCGGAGTGGCTGAGGGCGGAGAGAGAGTCAATGGCTTGAGACAGGCTGAGGCTTAGAGAAGAAACGTCCCCGTCGAGGCGGAAGATGTCTGGATGCAGAGTCTGCACAAGAGGAGTCCCTTCATCCCAAAGTTCCTCCGTTAATTTTTCACCAGGTCGAATACCTGTGTATGAAATCTCAATATCACGATGCGGTTCGAGTCCAGAGAGTCGGATGAGGTCTTCCGCGAGATCAAGAACGCGGACAGGTTGACCCATGTTGAGCACGAACGTTTCGCCGCCTTTCTCCATGGACGCGGCTTGCAGGACCAGATAAACTGCTTCGGGGATCGTCATGAAGAAACGATACATATCGGGATGTGTGATCGTGACCGGACCGCCATTCGCAATTTGCCCTTTGAAGATCGGGATGATACTGCCGCGGCTGCCAAGCACATTTCCAAAACGGACAACAGTGAAAGCGCGTTTGGCATTGCGCGCGGCATCAAGCACGATCATCTCCGCCAGGCGTTTGGTGGCGCCATAAATACTCGCCGGGCGAACTGCTTTATCAGTGGAGATCATGACAAATCGTTCGACATTTGAATTGAGCGAAGCCTGCACAACATTGCGAGTACCGATGACGTTGTTCGTTATAGCTTCAACGATGTTCGCTTCCATTAACGGGACATGCTTGTGCGCGGCAGCATGGAAAATGATTTGCGGCTGATGCTGTTGGAAGACAGAGGCGAGCCGCTCCGCATTGCGGACATCCGCGATGACAGGGGAAAAGATGTGATTCGGAAAATCGTGCTGTAGCTCTAGCAGGATTTCAAAGATGCTGTTTTCGCCGTGACCGAGCAAAACCAGTTGAGAAGGATTGCGGCGGGCAATCTGGCGGCATAACTCGCGCCCAATCGATCCCCCCGCGCCTGTGACAAGCACGCGCTTGCCCTCAAGCGCCGCGCCAACCGCTTCATCATTGACGCGTACATGCTCGCGGCGCAAGAGATCAGTGATCTCCACTTCACGCAGCCGATTGACGCTGACCTTGCCGCCAATCAGCTCATATATTCCGGGCATAGTGCGGGAGGGTATGCCCTTTAGGCGGCAGATATTGTTCACCAGTCGCACTAATCTCCCCGGAGCGGATGGGATCGCGATAATGACTGTATCAATATGATGCGATTCAATCGCCGTTTCCAAATCATTGACAGTACCGATGACCGTCACGCCATGAATTGTATGTTTTTGTTTGGAAGGGTCATCATCCAAAAAACCGACCGGGGTTAAATTAAGTTGCGATGATTTTTGAAGTTCACGTACGACCAATGCGCCTGCATCTCCTGCACCGATAATCAAAGCCCGTTTCCCTTTGCCATTGGCGCGTGAAACCATGGATTGTTCCGCAAGGATGCGCAATGCGAACCGTGAACCACCGATCAGAACGAGAGAGAGCAGCCAGTCGATGCCCAATGCAGAACGCGGCATTCCAGGAAGCACATTTCCGGTGACGATCAATATAGCCATCACTCCCGATGTCAACACAGAAGCCGTTGTCACTGCAATTGTGATCAAACGCAACTCGCCGGTGCTGGCATAGATCCACAAACGGCGATAGAGACCAAAGAAATAATAAACGGGAATCTTTATGGCAAGCGCGACCGCGCTCATCAACAACACGGCGGGGAAATAAAATGGCAACTGTCCCACATCCAGACGCAATGCAAAACTACCCAACACTGAAACGATGGTGAGGGCAATATCTCCGATCAATACAAAACGGTTGCGGATGTGAGGGCGGGGATTCATGAGTAATTGGGGAATGGTAATTAGAACTTGTCCCAAAAACACCATGTCACTCTGAGGGAGCGTTCGTTGCGACCGAAGAGTCTCGTAATTCAGGTGTAGAGACCCTTCGCTTTCGCTCAGGGTGACATTTTTGAGGTGACTTGTAGTAATTAGAGACTAGAGATTTTTGGCGCATCCAGTCAACTGTTTCTTTTAAACCATCTGCTAATGAAACTTGAGCGCGAAAGTTCATTATATCCATTGCTTTTTGCGGGCTGCCGACCGAGCGATAAATATCCCCCGCGCGCGGCGCGGCGAATTCAGGCTGAGGCGCATCAGGGAATAATTCATGTAAGACCTCGAGCAGATCGAGCAAACGTGTTTCGACACCAGTGCAAATATTGAAAACTTTTCCTGCAGCGTTCTTGTGTTCAGATGCAATCAAATTCGCGCGTACAACCTCATGAACATTGATCAGATCGCGCGTCTGTCCACCATCTCCAAATATCGTCACAGGTTTGCCATCCAGCAATCGACGCGCAAAGATTGGAACTGCCGCGGCGTATATTGAGTCGGGTCTTTGGTGAGGACCATATACATTGAAGTATCGCAGAGCGACCACTTCAAAACCAAATGCGTTCGTGAACAATTCTGCATACATCTCGTCCACGCGCTTGGATACTGCATAAGGCGAGAGCGGCTGAAGCGGCGTCTCCTCGACCAATGGCAAGGCGTCAGACTCCCCATACACTGCGGCACTTGAAGCAATCACCGCGCGTCTCACACCTGACTTGCGCGCGGCATCGAACAACAATGACGTGCCTGTGATGTTCACATCAAAACACTCCTGAGGCTCGTCCATGGATTGTGAAACGGAAACAAACGCCGCTTCATGGAAAATGACATCGACTCCGCGCACAACTTCTTTTACGAGGGAGGCATCACGCACGTCTCCTTCGAGGACTTCAAGCTGGTTCCCGTTAAACTGACGAGTCAACTCTTCAACGTTTTCGCGTTCCCCTGTGCTGAAATTATCCAACACGCGAACAGATGAACCCTGCTCAAGCAATTTTCGTGTGATGTGAGAACCAATAAACCCTGCACCACCAGTGACAAGATATTTCAATCTACCTCCCAGTCCGCCTGATGACCGTACCGATTGTGCGAAGGATGATTTGGAAATCCATCGTGAAGGTACGGTGCTTGATATAGTAAAGGTCATACTCAAGCTTAACAGCGGTTTCAGTCACGCTGGCGACATATCCGTAATTGATCTGCGCCCATCCGGTAAGCCCTGGCTTAACCAGCAGCCGCGCCCGATAAAAGGGAATCTGTTTCTGGTATTCAGCCACCAACTCAGGGATCTCCGCGCGCGGACCTACCAGGCTCATTTCACCGCGCAGCACATTCCAAAACTGCGGCAGCTCATCGAGCCGCGACTTGCGCAAAAAACCACCCACGCGTGTGACGCGAGGATCATTCTCTGCAGTCGTACGTGCTCCGTTATCCTGTTCGGCTCCCTGATGCATCGTGCGAAACTTATAGATGGTAAATTTCAAGCCGCCGCGACCCAAACGAGGCTGCGAATAAAGTACAGGAAAGCCACTATCAATTGCGACAGCCAGTCCAAGGAATGGGAAACTGATCGCAAAAATGAGCAGACCCGCAGCACCACCTAAAATATCCACAACTCGTTTGAACAAATCATAGAAACCGCTCACACGCAATTCATCCACGAAGGAACGGATGATCCAGTCTGATTCGAGGTGATGGACAGGCACGCGGCTGGTCATCTCTTCGTAGAGAATCGGCATGCGTGTGACATCCACTCCTTTTTCCTGGGCATCCAGAATCGATTGAAATGTAGCGCCCTTTATTTCACCGTTAATGGCGACCACAAGGTCTGAAATACGATACATATCGATCAGATTTAATAACTGCTTGCATGTGCCCAGCACAGGAAGCTCGTTAAATGTTTTCCCCACCTTCATCATGTCATCATCAATAAAGCCTACGATATTGAACGGCCGCGTACCTTCTGCTCGATAAAGTTCTGCAACGGTCTGCCCAGCCTTGCCGGCACCGATCAGCAGGATGCGCCGCCGTTGGCCCGTCGTCTTGTAGATGCGGATGAATAACACGCGCCAGGCTAAAGTCAGAACAGAGGCGAAGAGCAGGAACGCGCCAACGCCGATACGTGGCAAATTTGTTGGATCCTGGCTTATAGTGAAGACGAGTGAGTAGGCCGCAAGCCCAATAAACGCGGCGATGGCGATCCCGCGCGTAGTTTTTCGTCCACTGCCTGCCACATGAGGTTCGTATAACTCCACAAGGAGAAGCATCCAAACGATCGGCAAAAGGTAAAACCAAAACGGCGCTTCGATGTTGAGTTGTCTAAGTAATGGCTGTATTCTCGCGGGAGGCGTGTCCGCGGCGATGAGTTCCGCGAGACGCACAGAGAGGTTATATTGCCTCCACGTATACAGCGCGGCGAAAACAGATGCAACCGCTGTGATCAGATCGCCTACGAAGAGAATGGTGCGATGTTCACTCGGCCGCAGTCGCAAGGGTGCAGTGCGAATGTTTTCAGACATTCTTTTGGAAACCTGCTGTGAGAATACTCCACAAAAAACCACTCCCCCAGGATACATGCATAACCGGAATTGCAAGCGGCAAGCCCAGGAATAAATATGGTTTACGCCGGCGCAATGCCACTCGCAGACCCACAAACAACAATACAGAAAAATAAAGCAGAAGTTCGACCGCCAGTACGATCCTGAATAAGGGAATGAATATCGAAGCCAAACCCAATAGGATCACGCTTAATACAAACAACGGAGGCAGAGCCTGCCTCCAGCGAAGGGTATTGGGATAGCGACGAAGCATACGCCACTTCCAGAATCCATAACGCCTGTATTGCCGCGCCAACTGGCTCAACGTGGCACGCGCAAAATAGATCGAACGTATGGAAGGATCGAGCCAGATTCTACCACCCGCCTTCTTCACGCGAACATAGAACTCGTAATCTTCATTTGTGAGCAGGGATTCATCGAAGTACCCCACCTGCTCGACCAACGAACGCCGGAACGAGCCGAATGGAACTGTATCCACCTCTGCGGCTTGTTTGGTATGACGATAAAACGCATCCCCTACACCCAGAGGGTGCGCGGCTGCGACAGCGATGGATTTGGCGATCCAGGTCTCTGCGCCGGGGTGGATTTCCCATACACCACCGATTGTATCGCCGCGGCCCTCCTCGAGCGCGTTCACACAATTCTGTACGTAATCGGGATACGGCTTTGAATGTGCGTCCATGCGGACGATGATCTCGCCATGTGAAGCCTGAATGGCGCAATTCACTCCAGAAGGAATGGAACGGTGTATATTATCCACCACGCGAACATCCAGGTCGGTAAAGTCTTTTTGAAATGAGGCAATCGCCTTGCGCGTACCATCCTGCGACAGTCCGTCGGCAATGACCACTTCCATCTCCGCGCGTGGAAACGTCTGCTCGCGCAGCGCCTCCAGCAGTAAACGGATGGTGGATTGCTCGTTATAACAGGGAACGATGATTGAAACTTTTGGCGGCATATAAATATGATTCGTCATTGCGAGGAGGGCTGATGGTTGAGACGCAAGCAGTCGAAACCCAGCCCGACGACACTTGCACCCGATTTGTCCCAAAGGGACAAATCGTGCGTTCGGTGCAGTGCAGGTGAGCAATCTCCCAATCGATGAAGACGCTTCGTCTGCGTTCGGACCCCTTCGGGAAGCATGTCCTCTCTCCGCTCAGCGCGAAGGGCTCGCAACACTTGCACCTGCACGATTTGCCCAGCAAATCGAAGTGCAGGTGTGACGCTATTCTAATCATTTTTCGCAAGCGGCAGATGGATCACAAATGTTGTGCCATGCCCGCCTGACTGCGGACGCTAATTCTACCACCATGCGCGCTCAAGAATCTTCAACTGAGGCTTTCGGGAGTACATAAACTTGCATTGATAAACTAACCCGTCATTGCGAGGAGAGCCTCGCCCGACGAAGCAATCCCCATCACTAAAACGGAGATTGCTTCGCCCCTATCGGGGCTCGCAATGACGGAAATTAGCCAGCATTATTGCTGAACCTTCTTGTAATCACGCAACTGGTCGCGCAGTTTTGTTAATAGATCATACATTTCATCAAGTTCATCCTGTTCTATGACAGACCAGGGCTTATAAAAATATTCGTTGGTTAATCGCTCAACCTGCTCACGCAGTTCTCGTCCTTTTTGTGTTAGGCGGAATGCGCCAAAAACATCCGCGCTTTCAACCCACTCAATCTCTATCGCAGCCTGGATTGCCACTTCATAATCATCAACTTCATAGCCGCGAAATGCCATTGCTTCCGTCATCTGTTCGGCAGTGACCGCGTCCCCGCTCCAGATCGACCCGAGAACGCTCCAGACGATTCCCGCCCGTCCAAAATGCGGATGCGCTGCGGAGAGATGTGAATCATCGCGATAGGCAAACAAGTCCATCAGATATTCCCTGATCTGGGGGAGCCAGGAGCTATCTTTATCCGCGACGCGGAATCGTTTGATGATTGCCCATTTTTGCGGAGGTTCAGCTGCCTCAACACTTGCGATCACAACTTGTTTTAGCAGGATGGCAAGCTTTTCTAAGTTAACGTCTAACATTGATTCAAAACTTGCTAAGTGTGTATCCCCTGCCTGGATGATCTGACGCGCGGCTTCACGCGTCTTTTCAGTGATCTGGTATCTGCCATCTGGCAGCGCGGCAATCCAGCCTTTGACGAGGAGGCGGGCGAATAACTTCTCAAATTGTTCGGGGTTGGAAAATGGATCCCGTTTTTGGAAATCTGCTATTGAAAAATACTCCAAACCAAGTTCACTATAAAAATATAACTCAACAGGAATATCATGATGAATCGCGGCATCTTCAATATGTGGTTCGGTAATGTCCCACAATTCCTTGACTGTTGAATATATGAGCGGCCAGAATTTGAGCAGAGGTTCGTTCGTCATGTCAGCAGGAATAGATGAAGTTTACTATCTGACTAAATTGTATACATTGCAATTGGTAGTTAGTAATTGGTGATCAATCGCCGCGGGTGGAGGAGAGCAGCGCGATACATTCGATCTCCACCAGCGCGTTTCTCGGCAGTGCCGCGACCTGGACTGTACTGCGGGCAGGAGGATTCTCAGGGAAGAATTCCGCGTAGACTGCATTCATATTCGCAAAGTCGCGCATATCCTGCAGGAAGACCGTCGTCTTGACAATAAAGTTCAAACCCGAGTCCGCGATTTCCAGCACGTTCTTGAGATTGGTCAATGCCTGGCGCGTTTGTGCATCGATGCCGCCTTCAACGAGTTCCATTGTGACAGGGTCAACCCCAAGCTGACCGGCTGCGAAGACCAGGTTTTCTGTGCGGATGGCTTGTGAGTAGGGACCCAGGGTTTTCGGTGCCTTCTCAGTGTAGACAATTTTCTTGCCTTCAGTTGTGTACATGATGCCTCACGTTTTTGGATTGGTAATTAGTTATTGGTAATTGGTAAATATAGTGAGGTGACATTGTACTGCTTTGCGCGAAATTTAGCCACAGAGACGCGGAGTCGCGGAGATTAATTTTTCTCTGTTTGTATTTGACTCTGTAGCAGTCTACTTGTGGAAAAGGCAAAGGATATATCGCGCAACTCAGGCTACGATTATGCCTGTAGGATATACAGGTTATGTGAGTATGTTGTGAGTGTAAAAAGTGCAAGCCCTCCGAGATCAATAGATTTCGGAGGGCTTATTAGTGGAAACAAAGTTAAACTTTATGGCAGGGTCAAATCAATACCATCCACATCATTGGCATCCAGCACGTAAACGCTTCCATCAAAGTAGAGCGAGGTTGCGTAATTGCAGGCAGTCACACTTCCAAGCGAGGTGGGTGTACAGATAAAGACATCCTCATCGAACCCTGAAACGCCAGTCATGGTGAAATGACCTGAGGTCGATAGATAGATATCTCCATTGGGAGTGACATCCAGCGCATCAACATCCTCATCACCGCTGTCAGCCAGACCGACGTCTGAACCGTCGAAATACATTAACCATATTCCGCTGGTGATATCGCCCAGTGTGATTGGGGTGAAGGCAAGTATGTCTTCATCTGCCGCCCCTATGACAACAGGAACCGACGGATTGCCGCTTGTTGAGATCAATACCCGTCCATCAGATAAAACGTCGAGACCATCTATGTACTCGTTGGTAGTATCCAAGCCTATGTCGTTGCCATCCAGATATATGCTGAACATTCCAGCCGTGTTGTCTCCAGATGAAGTGGCATCGAACCGTACCACATCCCAAGGGTCTACGGCAAGCGTGCCGAGCGTGATAGGTTCATCGAAGGTCATCAACATTGAATCAGCATCCAGGATATGAAATTCATTCAGGTCCTGACCGCTGGTGTCGATACCCACATCTGAGCCATCGAAGAACATGCTCCAGGTAGTTCCATCGAAGTATAGGATATCTATATCCTGCGCCGTTATACCGCCTACGGTTGCAGCGTTATTGAGGGAAAGATAGAGAGGTTGGTTAGGCTGCGAGGGACTTGTGGTAGGCGTGAATGTTTGCGAAGGTGCAGCCGAAGCAGTAGGTGTATTGGTTGGTATCGGCGTCGTATCGGCAGCTGTAACTGTTAGAGTGGGTGTTTCGGTTGGAGTCTGCGTAGCAGTTGGAGTAGTCGTAGGTGCAGCGGTAGGAGCAGCCGTTGGCGTGCTTGTAGGTGTCGCGATGGGCAGCCCTATCCAATGAATGATCATACTGTCACACCCAGTACCGGCGTCATCATCAGTGACACAGACTTCCACTGTAAAGCTGCCAACACTATTATATGTATGCCCGCTGGTAACCTGACCCGTACCTGGACCAGTCACAGTCGTCGAAATAGTTTCCTGATACCCATCACCCCAGTTGATTGTGGCAGAGTGAGTATCTGATATACCGGCGTCCGTGTAGAGCGCATTTACAGAGGCGCTGCCGATTTGAATAGTCTGGTCATTTCCAGGATTTATAATCACAGTGCCGCCACTACCGGTTTGAATGGTCTGGTCACTGCCGGCATTTACAACCGGAGCCACGTTTTGAACTGTGACAAGGATCGTATCGGAAGTTACTGCTCCTGCATCGTCTGTTATGGAGACTGTAAGAGTATAGATGCCATTATCAACATAGGTGTGATCGAGGTCGAAGCTGCCCTCCGCATTGAGTGTGGTATTGACAGGTGAGGAGCCGTCCCCGTAATCAACTTCCAATTCCCATTGTGCAGAATCAGGATCGGTAAAGGCAGCTGAACGTGTAAACTGAGTGCCTTCATCCATAGTGACATCATCGCCCAATTCAAATTGAGGAGGATCGTTGAGGACTTCCAGGTTGAATACTGCAACGCCCACACCACCATCATCGTCAGTGACTGTTAGAGTAACAGTATATGTACCCGCTCGCTCATAGGCATGAGTAACGGTCAATTCCGGCGTGGTCAACGGCGCGAAGCCATCGCCAAAATTCCAAGTAATCGTGTGAGTATCTAACGCACCTGGATCAAAGAAATATCCTGTGAAAGTGATTTCTTCCTGAGAATGTGACACAAAGGGATAATAGTAAAAATCCACCTCAGGCGCAACGTTTTGGACGGTGATATTCGTTATATCGGTGCCAACGCGTCCATGAATATCGGTGACAGTTAATTGTTCCGTGAAAGAACCGTTATCAAGATAGATATGATCTACAAAGAGTTCATCTTCCACTATATTTCCGTCACCTAAATTCCATACGACTGTATGATCTATGGGGCTATCTGAGTCAGTGTATTCACCCGCGAGTAGAGCTGAACTTCCTTCATCAATCGTTATATCGGCAGGGGCTGTAACGACTGGAGGGAGAGGTTGAACCGCTGCTACTTTGAAAGGAGCCGTGCCGGGTACCTCACCCAAACCACCCATGTGAATATTGTAGGGATAATACGCGCCATCGATCTTCAAGCGGATGGTCAGCTCAGTGACATCCCAAGAAGGCTTGAAGGTGACGGAATCCTCTCCACTGTTTTCACTTGCGGTGATTGTCAGATTGTTTCCATCAACAACGGCGGAATCACCAGTTTCCAACCCAGCATCACTTATATAAGTCAAGGATGAATCTGCCAGGATCTCACCGGTGAAGTTGTGATCCTTGCCATCGCCGGACCATGCCAGAGTCCACTCGTAAGTGGCGGGATCCACCCACAGGTAATAGCCTTTGACTTTTCCGGGCTTGTAATCTGGCTTTTGAAACAGATCGAATTCAAAGGTCGGAGCAGAGGCTGGCAGTGATCCGTAATAGGCTAAACCAGAATCATAAGCCGCTAGCCAGAGTCCACCCTGGGCATCGGTTGTCACATCCAAAATATCGTCTTCAGGGAGGGCTGAGTTGCTTGAATTGTAAGTAAGCCAGGACGTACGATCTGCAGAGAGACGGCTGACACCGCCGCTTAACGTGCCAAACCAAAGATTGCCTTGCGGGTCAATATAAATGCGATGAACAAAATCACTGCCCAGCTCCGAATTCGAAGCATTGTAAACCGTCCAGTTGGTATTGGAAGAATCCAACATGGCAACACCAGACCCATCAGTGGCAAACCATTTGTCCCCGGATGAGTCAATGGCAATATCTGTCACAGCTTGATTGGATACGAGCGTGCCTTGTGACGCCGGGTTCGCAATTTGTACTGGCAGGGAATACGAAACCCAGTCACCATTTTGCAATGCGGCGACGCCATAATCGACTGTGCCGGCCCAGGGCGTGCCGCTGTTATCCACCGCAACCGCATAGACGTCATTATGAGGTAATGCGGAATTGGAAGTATTGTAAGTTGTCCAAGTTCCGTTGCTATAGCGCGAGACACCGCCACCGAGACTCGCCAGCCAGATATCATTTCCATTCGCGATTACATCCCAAGCATTTTTACCCGCCGTTCCTGCAGGGGTGTGATTGACAAATGTACTTCCGTTCACGGTATTGTTCAAACTGCCGTCGAGCAATGCCAGCCACTTCTGACCGCTTCCATTTACAGCGATGGAAGTTACGTGATTCCCAGAAAGACCGTTTGCAGTGGTGTACCCGGCGACTTGCCCCGCATCTAACTGCCACTGGCTCAAGCCGCTCTTATACGCGCCTGCCCACAATGCACTGCCATCCCATGCCACGCGCTGAATGGGCGCGCCAGTTTCCCACACTACCCAAGCAGATTCAGGCTGTTGAAGCGCGGCTGTCCATCCCAAACCCAATGAATTGAATTGTGGCAGAAATGCCAGCGAGAGGATAATTGCAA
>JAKEFL010000217.1 GCA_022616105.1 Anaerolineae bacterium
ACTGCCCGCAGATTTCCGCAAGGAATATCGAATCGGAAGAATGATTACTCATTGATCTCTGTGTTCAGGAAAGATAAAATTCGAATCATTCCGATGAAAAGAGAGTGATCTATGACTACCGTTGTGCGCGTCCATCAGATTATCGTCAACGCCTCACTGCAATCCGCGTTTGATTATGTATCTGATCTCACCAAACATCCCGAATGGAGCGGAGGGGAATTAAAAATTGAAGCCATTACGCCCGGTCCAATTGCGGTGGGCAAGGAATATCAATCTCACGGCGAAGTGGCAATGCAGAAAGACCGTCCCAACACCGTTCAAGTCACAGAATATGAACCTCCGCACAAGTTTGCGATTGTTTCAAACGATCCTGACTTTGGAAAGGTCACACACGTTTTCACATTTACAGAGCAAACTGGAGGCGTTCTGGTAAAGCGCACTATGACAGTAAATTTGAATCCAATTGTGTCATTCGGGTTTCGCTTCTTCGTTTATCCATTGATCGGCAGTCCGTCGATGAACAAGGCAATGGCACGGTTAAAAGCAAAACTGGAAAATCACGGGATAGATCAATCCCAGACAAAATAAAGAACTCACTTTACGCAGTTACGCTCAAAGGCGGTTTGAGACCGCTGCATTTCACAAGGAAATCGCAGGGTCACAGACCCTGCGGGAGCATAAAGTGCGTAAGGTAACTAAGGAAAAAGAATGAACAAGAGATTTACTCTCACGCTGACAATTGTTCTGCTTGCACTCGCCATTTTCTATATGGCTGTTAGTTACTTTGTATACGATAAACTTTCCAAAATAACACCGGGTGGCGGCGAGAATTCCGAAAACACCCCCTCATCATTTGTAATGACCGTTGATGAATGGTCATCGTTCGATGTCTCACCTTATTTCATGCCGGATTTTGAGACTGTCCACTTTACCAGCCGTCAACAGGGACTCAACCTCACGGGCTGGTTCGTCCCCAGTGAATCGACCGCGCCGGTCATTATCCTCACGCATGGCATTAACGGCTGCAAATGCAGCCCTCGGATACTGACCATCGCCGGGATGCTCCATCGAAGTGGATTTAATGTCTTGATGTACGATATGCGCGAGCATGGCGAATCCGACATCGAAGATGGACGCGCGGCAATTGGAAACGAAGAATATCAGGATCTGCTCGGCGCCTGGGATTGGCTCGTCAACGAAAAACTTTTCGACCCAAATCGTATTGGTGTGTTTGGAGAATCACTGGGAGCAGGCACTACATTGATCGCGTTTGGGCAGGAGCCGCGCCTGGCTGCCGCGTTCGTAGACTCTCCATATTCCGATTTGCCACAGATTATCGATGAGGAGTTGGCGCGAAATAATTATCCTCTCTTCCTCGCGCCCGGTGGTATCTTCATGGCAAGGTTGGTCGCAAGGGACGATCTCGTCGCATTCAGTCCAAAAGATGCCATCAACAATGATGCGGGCCGTCCCATCTACATTGTGCATGGAACGGGTGACACGCGCATTGATGTTCGTCACACGCGTCAATTGGCTGAGCTCGCAACACAAACAGGCGCGAATGTCACGGTTTGGATTCCTGAGGGCGTTGGTCATGTCGAGGCGGCATTTGCATTGCCAGATGAATACGAACAACGGCTTGTCAGGTTCTTCCTTGAGTCATTGAGTATCCAACAGGAATAGCAATGCTTTGTTCCCCCCTCTAATCCTGTTTTCTTCCTGCTCCTCGCTCGTAGAATTTTCCCATGTACCTCGTTAAATATGAATAAATGGTAACTATGTGTTGTTGCTTTAATTCTCATTAATGCTATACTCATAATATAGAAGCTCTGCAATCGTTCTCCCATGAAGCTGTAAACGTCACACAAAAGAAAGGGACGTAGATATGGGCCAATTCATACGTTTATTGGTGTTGGGGATTGTTGTCATCCTGATTCTATATGCCTGCAACCTTTTCGGTGGTGGACAAGAGACAGCAACACCACCCGGAATCGTTGGGGAGCTTACAGCCGTGAGATTGACTAAGCAGGCGGTGAATGCAAATGAAGCTTTCAATCGAGTGGGTCAGGTCATTACCTATAGCTATGTGGTGACGAACACAGGAAACACGCCTCTCGCTGGACCTGCGACAATTACAGATGATAAAGTGACGGGCATCACCTGCCCGGCCGTGGATACCGTTGGTAATTTGAATAATTTTCTCGATCTCAATGAGAGTGTCACATGCACAGGAACGTATAGTATTACTCAAGCGGACCTCAATGCTGGCTCCGTTACAAACAACGCTACAGCTACAGTAGGCGGAGTGGTCTCAGCGCTTGCCAGTACTACTGTCCGCATGGCAGAGAACAAAGTGTTGACTATCGCCAAATCGGCCAGCCCAACGACTTATAGCCAGGCGGGTCAGGTCATCAAATATACCTATACGATTAATAATACAGGCACTACAACTTTAGGACCTGCGCAGTTTATCGTAAACGATAATCGTATCAGCGGACCGATCAATTGCGGCGCGGGGAACACCACCCTCGCAACCGGCCAGATAGTGACCTGCGAGGCAAACTACACCATCACACAAAACGATATGACTGTCGCTGAATTGACAAATAGCGCCACTGCATCAGGTGGCGGCGCGGGATCAATCAATCCAGCCACAATCACGATCAAAAATAGCAATCCGCCCGGAGGCGCTGGAAACCCCAACCTGACGCGCGGCTCCACGATTAAGCACCAAGTGGAGGATGGCGAATGGATGCTTCAGATTGCCCGGTGTTATGGCGCGGACTTTACCGCACTGCTCAATGCCAATCCGCACGTGACCGATGCCGACCTGATCTTCCCATTCCCGAAGACGCCAGAACTGACCGTCCCCAACATCGGCAGCGTTGGTACGATCTATGGTAAACCGTGTGTTGTGTTCCATACCTTCCAGGCAGGTGATACGTGGGAATCCCTTGCGCAAAAATACAATGCAAACCTCGCCGTCCTGCGGGAGGCAAACGAGGGGAAAACGCTGACAAACGGCGTCGAGTTCAAGATCCCGAAAAATTCGGCACGCAGTACAGTTCCCATTACGCCTCCAACTGACGCGACCCGCATCAATATCCCGGCCGGAACGAATACGGTCACATTACAGGGAACTGTGACTGCATCCGGCAAAGTCCGCTATGTGTTGAATGCGCTTCAAGGGCAGACGCTGAGTCTCAAAGTGACAGGACCGGCAAATGAACTGGCGCTGGCAGTTTATCAACCGAATGGAACCGCGCTCAAGGCTCAGGATACTACCCTCACCTGGACTGGAACCATTCCGACGAACGGTGACTACATTATTGAACTTGTCAGTGTGCTTGTGGTCTCGAATAAATCCTATACGATGGAAGTTACTCTCACATCACCTGTCGCTCCGGCACCCATAACTGGAGCGGTGCGGGTCACGGATCTCAAGGGTGGTAATTCTGACCCGGCTTATCTGGCTGTCTTTAATGGAACGCTTTACTTCTCGGCTGTAGGCAATGACAAAGGTATTGAGCTTTGGAAGTATGATGGCGCGTTGAATGCTCCCAGCCTTGTAGATGATATTTATGCAGATGCAGGCAGTTCAGAATCGTCGTATCTGACAGTTTATAACGGCGCATTGTATTTTAAGGCAAATGGAAACGATGGCGCAGGTGTTGAGCTATGGAGATATAACGGGTCAGATTCGGGCCGTCTCCCCGATATTAACGCAGCTGGCGCCGATGGAAATCCCACTCATTTGGCTGTTTTTAATAACGTACTTTACTTTAGCGCGAACGGAGGTGATGGGAAAGGAGTAGAGCTTTGGAAGACCGAAGGCAATACCCCCAGCCTCGTCGCGGATATCCATAGTGGCAGCGGTGATTCAAATCCTTCATATCTAACTGTATTCAATAACGCACTTTACTTTAGCGCCACCAGCAATGATGGCGCAGGAACCGAGCTATGGAAATATGACGGAACAAATCCTCCCTCCCGTGTGGCAGACATTAATGTCGGAGTGGGCAATTCAAACCCATCATTTCTTGAAGGATATGGTGGCGTGCTGTACTTTAGTGCAAACGCCAATGATGGCAATGGCACTGAACTTTGGAAATATGATGGTACGAATCCTCCCTCCCTCGTCAAGGATATCAATGTGGGCGCAGGCGATTCAGCTCCTAGTTTTATGACTGATTTTAATGGCGCGCTTTACTTTGGCGCGGTTGGTAACGACAGCGCGGGTTATGAATTGTGGAAATTCGACGGTACAAACGCGACTCGTGTGACAGATATTAACCCGGCTGGTAGTTCAAACCCGGCTTATCTGGCTGTGTATAACAATGAACTTTACTTCCGGGCTGATAGCGGTGATGGCACAGGCACCGAACTTTGGAAATTCAGGTAATTGAACGCAACCCTGCACTGTGAAAATTTAGAGCAGATTGCCCCTGGAAAAGTGAGTCACGCGCTTGAATCCTTGCACGTGACTCATGTTATTTATCAACAAATTGAGCAAGATTTATGACGAATTATTTGGTTCTATCTCGCGTGTTTTATTCCAGCCGAAGCGATAAGGAATGATCATCAAAAACCCCGCAGTAATGATCAATTCTCCTATGAACACCCCACCTGCCTGCCAGGGACCGAAATAAGGAACATTCGGCAAAGGCTGTGTGCCCAAGCCAAATATATCTGCCATACCGGTAAAGACCGCAATCACATATCCTGTTCCTACCAATCGCGACCCGATATCGGCAATGATGCTGCGCTGTTCATTCCCCCACAACGCTGAGAGACCAACATACCCACCTGCACAGATCAATGCCAGCCCTATCAGGAATACCGCGATCTGTATGAAGCCAACAACAGGGCTTCTGTCCCAACCGAACCAGTTGGGCTTTGCTCCAACGGCAAAAATGAGAAAACCCAGAGAAACAGTTACCAAGCTGAAACGGATCCGCAAATTGGAGACGCGAAATGCAGGTTCAATACTCATGAAGGCAAATGCTTTCGAAGAAATCTAAGCCAGTTGCCACCCAAAATGTTTTCTGCATCCGATTCGCTATAGCCGCGTGCGATCAACTTTGATGCGATCATCTGCAGATCGGCAATCGAATCCAACTCAGGGGGAATGGATTGCAAGCCAAAGCCGCCATCAAAATCTGAGCCGATCCCCGCATGGTGTGAATTGCCCGCCAATTGACATATATGGTCAATATGAGCAATCAGCACATTCAGAGGTACTTCTTCACGTCGACTGCCGGTATCGCGTTTCCAGCCAACTTTGAGAAATGCGTTAAATGGAATCAGCCCAATCACTCCGTCTCGTTCGATCAAGCCGCGAATGACACGGTCTGGTAAGTGACGATTTGTATCCGCACCCTGCATCAGTGCTGCGCAATTCGCATGAGTAGCCATGACGGGCCCCTCGTAACGATCAAGCGATTCGAACGCAGAGGCTTCATCCATGTGACTGAGATCGAGGATGAAATTGTAATCAGCCATAGCAGAAAGTAACTGGCGGCCCTCTGCGGTCAAGGGTCCTGGCTCACCTGTGCCGCCACAATAACGCGTCCCTGCCCAGGCGAGGCCGATCAGGCGCAAGCCCAGGTCCCACCATTCGCTTAATTCATGTGGAGAACGTATACCCTCCGCGCCTTCCATCAGATAGATCAACCCAACGGGATGGCCCGCGTCCGCGTCGTTTCGTTGAGGCGTATTCCAATGTTCGATAACGGAATCAAGTTCGTTCGTCGAACAGATGAGGCGGAATTTGTCCGGGTGAGAATCCGCCAATTTGCGGTAAAGCGTGATCTGATCCCGGTAGAGGTGGTGCGCGGATTTGGAGTCGGTATACCAAACCATATCCAGCGCCTCCTTCTTTCTCGCTGGCATCGCAAACAGAGTTGAGAATACAACTGCAACCTGGCCGCGTTGATATTCGGGCCAGCCAACAATGGAATCACCATTACGCTCGGGGGTTTTTGTGCCTATTTCAAGCCGACGCGTTGCGACCACCGAACGCGTGTAATCGCGCCCGTAAGTAAGCATGTTCCATGCAAGGTCTTGATGTGAATCGATGATCAGGGGCATAGTGGTGAAAGAGCGTCCCGGCGGGACGCTCTTGTTTGCGAGTTAGGCTTCCGTGTTTTCCTCAGTTGATTCCCCCGGCGAGTCCTCAGAAGCTTCAGGTGCTTCGTCGAGTGATTCGAAGGCTTCGGGTTCCTCCTCTGCCTCGAATTCTGCAGTGAGTAACTTGAAATCCTTATCGGCAAATGCAGCCGAATCCACTTTGCGGAGGCTCAAGCCGATACGGTGCTGTTCGGGGTCAATGCGAATGACGCGCAGACTCTTAACCTCACCTTCCTTGAGGACCTCCTTCGGGTGCTCGATGCGATGTTCAGCGATCTCGGAAATATGAATGAGACCTTCGATATCACCTTCAAGGCGGGCAAAGGCGCCGAACTTGGTCAGGCGGGTAATGACACCTTCCACCAATTGACCGACACTGTATTTTTCAACGCGGGATTTCCACGGATCGTTCTGCAAGGCGCGGACTGAAAGCCCAATGCGCTTTTTATCGCGGTCCACATTGATGACCTTTACCTTGATTTCCTGACCTACTTCCAACACCTCACGGGGATGATCTATATGATCCCATGAAAGTTCGGAGAGGTGGACGAGTCCATCCGCGCCATTGATATTGATAAATGCGCCAAAATTCGCAAGGCTTGTGACGCGACCTGTGTACACTTTGCCTTCTTCAAGTTCTTCGATTACGCGCTCTTTGATAGACTGACGCGACTCAGTACTTGCCGCGCGTTCCGAGAGGATGAGGCGGCGTCGTTCGCGGTCCACTTCGATGACACGTACTGTGATCGGCTGACCGATCATTTTCTGCCAGCGCTGCTCGGGCGTCTCACCGGTGGACTGACTGCGACGCATGGCACTGATCTGTGAAGAAGGCACAAATCCACGCAAGCCTTCCACGCCAACGATCAACCCGCCTTTGTTAAAGCCTATGATTTTGCTATCGATCACGTTATCGCTCTCGAGCAATTTCTCAACATTCTCCCATGAGATTTGCTCCTGCGCGCGCTTCAATGAAAGGACAACATTACCATTTGCATCTTCAGGATTGATCACAAAGACATGCACTTCCTGTCCCACTTGAAGTGCTTCCCGTTCTTCAGTCGATAACTGATCCAATTCACGACCAGAAACAACACCCTCGGATTTGGCGCCAATACTGACGAGGATTTGGGTAGGACTTAAACTTGCAATCACGCCTGTACGGATTTCGCCAGCCTGTGGTAAATCAACATTAAGATCCTGCTCGTTCAGCAAAGACTCCATTGTTTGATTGTTGTTGGTATTCTGTTGTTCTCCCTGCTGATTTGCATCGCTCCCCTGAGCGGGCAGGGCTTGATTCTGATCTGTCACTAGATACTCCAATTGAGAAAAATGTAAGGGGGATTATACAGTTGATTGTAGAAGTTGACAACCCGCTACTGTTAAATGTCACTGCGAGCCTTCGGCGAAGCAGTCTCCTCATAAGGGGAGATTGCTTCGTCGCCGCTTCGCGGCTTCTCGCAATGACGAAACACGCGTTATAATCACCGTTCGGAGTTCATACATAAATGCCACCCATTTTTCCATTTACTGCAATCGTCGGACAGGAGCGCATGAAACGTGCGCTGATC
>JAKEFL010000218.1 GCA_022616105.1 Anaerolineae bacterium
ACGGCGGCGAGAGCTTGAATTGCAACACGCACTACATTGTTTTCAGGCTGTTGTGCGGTAAGAGAAACTCCAGCTGTTTGTGTGTGGAAACGCAACAACCACGAACGTGGATTCTTCGCCTTGAATGTCTCTTTCATCTCGCGCGCCCAAATACGACGCGCAGCGCGATATTTGGCGATCTCTTCAAAGAAGTCGTTGTGTGCGTTGAAGAAGAAGGAAAGACGCGGCGCGAAGTCATCCACATCCATGCCGCGGGCGATGCCCCAGCGAACGTATTCGAGTCCATCATCAAGCGTGAACGCCAGTTCCTGCGCGGCGGTTGAGCCGGCTTCGCGGATGTGATATCCGGAAATCGAAATCGTGTTCCATTGCGGTACTTTCTGCGCGCCGAACTCCATTGTGTCAACGACAAGCCGCATGGATGGTTCAGGTGGGAAGATAAATTCTTTTTGTGCAATAAATTCCTTGAGGATGTCATTTTGGATCGTCCCGCGCAGTTGGTCAAGTGGAACACCACTGTTCTCCGCTGTGGCCAGGTACATTGCCCAGGTGATCGCGGCCGGCGAGTTGATCGTCATGCTCGTGGATACTTTCTCTAGCGGAATACCATCGAGCAGAATTTCCATATCTTTCAGTGAAGAGACCGCCACGCCGCATTTGCCGAATTCACCCAATGCCTCAGGCTGGTCAGTGTCGTAGCCCATGAGGGTTGCCAGATCAAAAGCGATGGATAGACCGGTTTGTCCCTGATCCAGTAAATATTTGAAGCGCGCGTTCGTTTCCTCCGCGGTACCAAAGCCCGCGAACATACGCATCGTCCAGAGTTTGCTGCGATGAAGCGTCGGGTGGACTCCGCGCGTGAACGGGTACTCACCCGGAAGTCCAAGAGAGGAGGCGTAGTCTGAATCCGCAAGATCAAGCGGCGTGTAAAGTCGGTTGATCGGTTCGGAAGATGTTGTGATGAATTCATCGGCGCGCTCGGGCAAAGAGGACAATGCCTTATTCAAGGAAGTCTTTTCCCAATTTTCAAGCGAGTCTTTTAGCTCATCTAATTTTTTCTTATCATACATGGCTCTCTCCTTTGGTCAGTGAGGAAATTATAACCCCCTCCGTCCCGCCATTGGCGGGACACCTCCCCCAAATCCATAAGAGAAATTTGAAATAATTATTCCAATTATTGATTATGGATTTGGGGGAGGATGGGTGGGGGTCTGGTATACTCGCTCGAAAGAAGGAAACATATGCCCCGCTTTGAAATTGACGTTGACCCATGTGACCATATCACCGCGGATGCCATCGGGAACCCGGGCCAGCGGGTATTTTATCTGCAAGCCTATCAGGACCAGCGCACGATCACTGTGATCATCGAGAAGACACAGCTGCATTCACTGGCAATTGGCGTTGAACAATTCCTTTCACAAATCAATGAGCAGAACCCGGATGTTCAGGAGGCCTCAGGCGATTACGTGGAAGATGTGATGCGCATCAATCCGCCAGTAGACCCGCTCTTCCGCGTTGGCGAGATCGGGCTGGGTTATGACAAGGAACGCGACCTGATTGTGTTGTTCGTCAAGGAAATATTGACGGAAGAGGATGACCCCGAAACTGCCGCAGTGATCCGCTTTTGGGCGTCGCGCACTCAGGTGCGTATGCTGGCGCGTTGGGGCGTGGAAATCGTTTCGCGCGGCCGCCCAACCTGCCCGCAGTGTGGACAGCCAATGGAACCTGAGGGACATTTTTGCCCGAAGAAGAATGGGCATTTGCACTGATCCCAATCACGTCAATGGTAGATGTGGCTGTCACCAATTCCAAAGTTCATGGCTTGGGTGTGTTTGCAACGCGGGATTTTGAGAAATACGAGATCATCCTTGAGATTGATGATACGCGTATTGTGGATGCTGAACATCCGTTACATGTTGAATTAGGTGAATTCGATTATCACTGTGATTATTTGGCAGGTGGGAAAGTGGTCCTCATGCGATTTCCCGAAAGACATATAAACTCATCCTGTGATCCGAGTGCCTTTGTGAAAACGGTGAATGGCATTCGTTATGTAGTAGCCAGACGAAAACTAACAACAGGCGATGAAATTACCTGCGATTACATTATTGATTGTCATGGTGGAGAGGTATGGCAATGCAATTGTGGAAGTTCGCGATGTCGAGGCACAATTGTATCCAGCTTTTTCGAGCTGCCATTATTTTGGCAATCGGAATATCTGCCCCTCCTAAATCCCTGGTTTATTGCAGAACATCAAAAAAAAGTTGATAGGCTGCGTGAACATACAGAAAAATTTACTTCTGCAATCCAATTACGAGAAGCTCAAAAATACGAAGAAGCCCGCGCGCTTCTTCTCGAAATACATGCCGAATTCCCAAATGACCCGCAAGTAAATTATCAATGCGCCTGGATTCATGACCTGCTGGGCTTGGAGCGTGAAGCTATTCCATTTTATGAAAAGGCAGTTCAAAAAGGTTTGAGCGCTGATGAATTAAAAGGCGCGCTGCTTGGCATGGGGAGTACCTATCGCTGCATCGGTGAATATCAAAAAGCAAAGGAAACCTTCCAATATGCGCTTGAACTGTTTCCAGAGCGAAATGAATATAAAGTATTCCTCGCCATGACTCATTACAACCTTGAGGAATATTCAAAAGCAATGGAATTGCTGTTAAACAGCCTTGCTGAAACATCAAAGGATGAGGGCGTGATTCATTATCAACGCGCCATTCAGTTTTATGCGGATAAACTTGATGAAACATGGTAGGGTAAGTCCAAGAATTTTAAATGAACCCAACCGATTTTCCATTACTTAAAAATGCACTGATACATGGCGACATTGAAATCAGGGGCCAATTCATGCTTGGCTCCAATTACACCTTCCTTGTTGATGTTCATTATCAGGATGCAACCTATCCGGCCGTCTATAAACCTTCGCGCGGCGAGCAGCCTCTCTGGGATTTCCCCAGCAGCACGCTGGCGCAACGCGAAGTCGCCGCCTATCTCGTCAGTGAATGTCTGGGCTTTCATTTTGTGCCGTTTACCACACTTCGCAAAAATGGTCCACATGGCGCGGGCTCGCTCCAGCAATATATTGAATATGACCCTGAATATCATTACTTCAACTTCACAGATGACGACAGGGAACTCCTCAAGCCAGTTGTCCTCTTCGACCTGCTTTGCAATAACGCCGATCGCAAAGGTGGTCATGTCTTCTTCGAAGATGGCACGCACAAACTCTTCGCGATCGACCATGGGATTTGCTTCCACGAAGATGACAAACTGCGGACCGTGCTTTGGGATTTCGGCGGACAAAAGATTCCAGATGACCTGCTCACCCGTCTCTCACTGGACCCAAGCCTGCTCGCTGATCTTCAACAGTATCTCAACCCGCGCGAGATCTCCGCACTCCGCGCCCGCGCCGAATCCATTCTCAAACGAGGTACCTTCCCCCGCCAGCCTGGCGACAGACGCGCCATGCCCTGGCCCCCGCTGTGATATACCTTTGCGCTCGCGCGTACAAGTACTTCTAAGTAAGGTAAAATTATATATAATTTTATTGTCCTGTAGGGACACAGCGAATCCTGAGCTTGACACTGTCATAGTTTGTCCCGCTGTGTCCCTACTAATGCTTGGAGGAATCATGCAAGCCTTTGACCTTGCCAACCTTATCTCTCAAAGAGAATCTAGCAACAAACTTTACCTTGAATTTCTCAAAGTCCCTGACCTCAGTATGGGATTATATGTCCTCCCCGCGGGCGGGATGGATCCCCAGTCACCACACACGGAGGATGAGGTCTATTATGTGGTGAGCGGCAAAGCGAAGATCAAAGTTGCGGACGAAGACCGTGACGTGCAAGCAGGTTCCATTGTCTATGTAGCGAAGAACATGGAACATCGCTTCCATTCGATTGAGGAAGAGTTGACATTACTGGTCTTCTTTGCCCCAGCGGAATATTCAAATAAATAGCAGATATAATTGAAACATGGCAACCCCATCGGTTTTTACTGTTCCGCCAGTTTACAAGCGCAGAGGCATTCCTATGAGAACGATCCGCGCGATTGCAAAGCATATCGCCGAAAAGTTCAACCCTGAGAAGATTATTCTTTTTGGTTCTTATGCCTATGGAAAGCCAACCGCATGGAGTGATGTAGATTTGCTGGTAGTGATGGATACTCCGAAAGGTGAGGTGGAAACATCCCTTGAAATTTACAAATCTCTTCCCACGATCAATTTTGGACTTGATATCGTTGTGCGATCACACGAGGTGATCGAACGCCGAAAAAGTTGAGCGACTGATTCCTGATAGATGTCACTGGGAAAACGAAGACCGCGCCTTGTAGGCAGGTTCGATTGAAGAAGATTTGACAGTGCTGGTCTTCTTCGCGCCAGCGGAGTATTCGTTGGGTTTATAATTAGGTTATGGCGAAGATAGACAAAATCCTTGAAAAGGTTTTACGCGGAACATCTGACACGAATATTGACTTTGGGGATTTGCGTCAATTATTGAATGTGCTTGAGTTTCAGGAACGAATTCGCGGCAGCCATCACATCTTCACAAAAGATGGTGTAATGGAAATCATCAACTTGCAGGCGAAAGGCTCGAAAGCCAAACCTTATCAGGTCAAACAGGTTCGCAATTTGATTTTGAAATATAAACTGGCAGGTGAAAATGATTAAGTATGAAGTAATCCTCTACTGGAGCGCAGAAGATGACGCGTTTATCGCTGAAGTGCCTGAACTGCCTGGTTGCATGGCAGACGGCGCGACTTATTACGAAGCGCTTGCAAATGTAGAACAGATCGCACAGGAGTGGCTTGAAACTGCCCGCGAATTGGGCAGGGAAATCCCAGTCCCCAAAGGGAAGTTGGTTTACGCCTAGCAAAAGACTTCCGAAGTCTCATAGACATCGGAAGTCTTTATAATTTGCATCATGCAGACTGGCTCGATTGTGTATATGGCGAAGAATGTGGACGCTACGCGGTCGCTTCCATTCGATTGAAGAGGAGCGCCGCATTGAGCTTGTCGAAATGTTGACAGTGCTGATCTTCTTTGCACCAGCGGAGTATACAA
>JAKEFL010000219.1 GCA_022616105.1 Anaerolineae bacterium
AATAGATTCTCACAAGCGTGCCAAAGCCGCGATTGAATGATTTGCCTAATTCATGTTTTGGGAGCGCCCAGCGGAACAGCCACTTGGCATCTTCCGTGCGCATGTTGACACAGCCACGACTCATTGGCACGCCAAAGTTCTCATGCCAGTACGTGCCATGGAATGCGTGACCCTGCGTGGTGAAAAAGCACGTCCATGGCACACCGGGAAGTTCGTAATCGTCAATGCTGGCGAAGAGATTGCCATTGCCCATATGTTTTGCGGGCATCTTATCCAGGATGCGAAATTCACCTTGCGGCGTCTTTGTTGAAAGCCCATCCTTTCCGCGCGGACCGTTCGGCAAGCCGGAAGAGATCGTGGTCTTGAATACCTCTTTGTCGTATTCAATCGCGGTCAAGGATTGCATTGTCAGATTCACTTCGATGCGCTTGTCCTGAATTGGAACATCAGGGGTGATCGGCGTCAACTCATCGAGTGGTATTGGCCTCACGTGAAGCGGGTTGATGTGATAAGGGAAGCCAGTCAGATCATCATAGACACGGTACCACGGGTCACCAGTGGGGCCAGGTTCAATAGCCTCCACCCAGTGAACGGATCCATAATATAACCGAAAGCCGAGTTGCTGCCAGCCGTAGGCTTTGCTCGTTCGCCACGGTTGAGTAAATGGTACAGTTGCTTCCACAAGGCGAGGCAAGCCTGCTTCGAGAGCTGGCAGGGTTTCATTAAACAGTGTTTTTACACGCTGCAGGCGCGCCCTGTGGACATATCCACCCCATACGCGATACCAAACGGGATTATGAACAGGCTCATCAGCAATGACCTCGCCATAAACATGCAGCAACTCGTCGCGATACCATGTTGAAACAATCGAGCTCTGATCAGTAGGCTTCCTATAAACACTGACCGAAGTTGTGGCTACTCGTACCAGGTTACTGTCATCGAAGCCAATCAAGCTTTGCAATGATGGAGAGAACGCCAAAGTCCCCAGACTCAAGCCACCAAGTTTTAGAAAATCGCGGCGAGACAAGCGAAGCAGTCCTGAGGATAAAGTGGTCATAATGGAAAACAGGTTTTCTCCTTAAGATGATTATATTCTTTTTCTCTATTGAGGCGAGCGCAAATCAGCCTGCTATTCGAGAGGCAGTTTGGCTTATCATTGCGCTGGCCTGACCTCAATCGTAAATTGCACTTCATCCTGATAGCCATCTTTGGCAAGGTTGACGCGCAGCCACCAGGTCCCCACCGACGGAAACTGCGCCCCAGCCATGAGCGTGCCATTGCCATCCAACATTGGTTCGGCAATCCCCGAACCAATAGGCTGGTCTCTTCCTTCAATGCCGTACTCGAAGGAAAGCGAATCGGGCTGAATAATATTGGAGCGCGAGTCGATCAGCGTGAACGTCAATCCGACAGTGCCCGTGGGCAGGGCCGGGTAAGGATTGGTTTGAAGTTTAACCGTGACATACGACCCCAGATCGGCGATTGCCTCACGCGAGGGATTGCGCGCGATCTCGCCCATCGTTGACCAGATCAGCAACGCGATCAGGCCCAGCGCCATCAAGATGTAAAAAACCCAATCAAGCCTAATTCGTTTACCGTTTGACATTGACTATTCAACCTCATTCTGTAATGGATCGCGATCCTTCAGTACTTGGGCTGGAATCCAAATTCATCCACTTCTTCATCCAGTAAAGACTGATCGCCATGATGACGAGGGCGATTACCTGTGCCTCGCGAAAGCCTCCAGGCCAGAAGACGCTGTCGCCGCGGAAGGTTTCGAGGAAAACCCTGGAAGCAGAGAAAAGAGCAATTGTCAGCAGAAAATTAAGCCCCGCGCCCTCCGGCTTTGGAAACCGTTCGCGAATAACGAGAAAGACCGTCAATGCAATGAATGTCTCGTAAAACTGCGAGGGATGACGGTATTCATTCCATAACCGAATCGCCCAGGGAATGCTGGTCGGCGCGCCGTACGCGTCGCCGCTGAGGATATGCGCGAGTCCCACAAAAACCATGAACAAAGCCAGCCCTGGCGCGATAGAGTCGAGGGTCGCGCGGATTGGCAACTGCTTGCGTTGAACGAAGATCACGAGCGTGATCAGTCCCACTACAAATCCCGCAGACGGCGAAAGCGTGGTTGGGGTCAGCGCCAGCAGGCTGAGGGGATTGGATGAATATATAGCGGGAAACTCCAGCGCGTAGCCCAGGCGTGCGCCGATCAATCCCGCCAGCAAACTGTAAAAAATTACATTGCTGAGCGTGGATGAATTGATCTTCAAGCGCGCCGCCTCGCGCTCGATCAGAGGAAGTGCCGCCCATAAGCCTGCCAGCAAAGCCAGACTTGCCATTGGAATGATGAAAGGTCCCAGTCGCAAGAAGGGAAACATTTATTGAACCTCTTTCAAGAGCGCTTCGATCTTCGAGCGGATGAAAGTTTCGCTCATGGGTCCGCCAACGAGCACCGTGCGGATGATACCCGCGCGGTTCACAAAATACGTGGTCGGCAGGCCTCTCAACTGATACAGCGCGCTCACGCTTCCATCCCGATCCAGTAAGATAGGATAGGTCAACTTGAATTCCTGAACGAAAGACTCTACCTCACTTACTGAATCCTGGTCGGTCAGATTCACGCCAAGTAGGACTACGCCTGAGTCTTTATATTGCTCGTAAGACTTTTCCAACGCGGGCGTTTCCAGCCGGCAGGGCGGGCACCACGTCGCCCAAAAATTGATCACCACGATCTGGCCGCGCAACTCCGAGAGCGTGACCTTATTTCCATCCAGTGTATCGAGAGTGAAATCGGGAGCCAGAAAACCCTCGCGCGGACTCGGCGAAGAGGAAAGGGGCGCGCTAACTGCCGAGGGGACGCGCGAAATTAGCGTCCACAGGATGCCTGCGGCGAGACTCACCATCATCAGGATTTCCCATCGGTTCTTTCTGGACTTGAGGCTTGCTTCCGTCATATCAGATTTCTCCAATCCCAGACATTATTTCAGAAACGAATCGATGGTCTGTTGAAAAATCTCAAATGGCTGCGCGCCGACAATTGCCTGGCCATTGATCAAAAACGTCGGCGTACTGCGGACTCCCATGGATGAGGCCGTACTGCTTTCCTCCTGAATCAATTGAGTATATTTTCCTGAATCAAGACACTCGTTGAACGCACTGGTATCCAGCCCAAGGGCCTCGGCGAACTTTTTCAAATTATCCTTATTGAACGCTCCCTGGTTTTCTCCAGTCTGGGAACTATATATCATGTCGTGGTATTCCCAGAATTTATTTTGATCCGAGGCACATTCGGCGGCTTCCGCGGCCCAATTCGATTCTTGCCCAAGAAACGCGAAATTAAAATAACCAAAACGAACTTTGCCGCTTTGGATATATTGTTCATCAATCTGAGGCCCTACAGTGGCGGCATGTCGTCCGCAAAACGGACACTGAAAATCACCAAACTCGATGATCGTGACAGGCGCGTTCGGGTCGCCTCTGAAATGACGAGTTTGGGCAACAACCGTTTTCATCAAATCCTGCTGAGCCGCAGAATTATCAGTGGTTGATATCGCCGCCACTGGCGCGACAATTGGTACCGTTGAAGACGACTGGCCCAAGATCAATGGGCGCAAATAATAACCGCCCAACAGTCCAAGGACCAGCATCATTAATCCCACAACGGGAGTAGCCCATGATTGAATCGTGATTGTTACCGCGGGTTGATCCTGTGCCTCAATAGTTGCAGACTCTTCTTGCACTTCCATGCGCGCAGGCTCTTCAGGGATGACAAGCTTTTTTCGTCTCTTGACAGGTTCTTTAGATGAGACGGGTTCTTTCACTGTTTTCATGTTCTTATTTACCTTTGACTCACTTGTCTTGAATCTCAAAACCTGCCCGTTCCCAATCCAGCATGCCATCTTTGAGATTCCAGATGTCCGTATATCCCAGTTTCACCAGTTCTTCGGCCGCAATCGCGCTCATCCGCCCACTGCGGCAGTACAGGACTATTTTCGAATCTTTATCGGCGGGCAACTGCGAGAGATACGACGGCTCAGTGATCTGGTCATACGGGATGGACAGGTCAGTATCGTGAATGTTTCCCTCGAAGGGGATATGGACGTTGATAAAGACGAAGTCTTTGTTATCCAGCATCGTATTCAATTCCTGCGCGTTGACATTGTAATAAGCGCCGCCATCCATGTTGACTTTTTCGCCGACGACATCAACGGCTTTGCTCTGACATGCGGCAAGAGCAAACACGACAGTAGACAGCAGAACGAAAATACGTATCATGTGAATCTCCTTTTTGTCAAATAATTCGATTTCAATGTGTTCCGTTGAAGGATTGCGTACATTGTAGTAGATCAATTGTCTCTGAGAATTTCACGAATATGCTTTACCAACAACTCGTTCAGGGGCAAAGCCAGTTCCGAATTACCTTGTTCAGAAAATGGTGTGGAAATATACCAGCGCTTCTGCCCCGATGGCTCAATCAAGAAGGTTCCAGGCGTATGCGTGATTGATCCATCTGGGTTGGGCATAGCTGCAGCCCCATAATCTTTCCAAACAGGCTCAAGGTCTTCGCGGCTTCCTGTCAGGAAATGCCAGTTTGGGATCTCATCCAGATGCCACGCGCGAGTTGTTTCCAGCACATCAGCGACAGTATTCGCTTCAACATTCACATTGACACCCAAAAAGACGATCTGGCTGGCTTCATTTTGGTTAAATTGTCCGTAGGCTTTTCGGAAATGGGCGCCGGTTAGCGGACATGTATCCTTGCACTTGGAATCCATAAAGGTGAGAACAACGACCTTCCCGCGAAAGTCAGATAGCTTTATTGCAGAACCGTTTTGGTCGGCAAGTTGAAAATCGGGAGCTTCGCCTGTGAGTTCTGTACCTTCATAAGGTGGAGTGCCTTCGGAGAAGACAGGTGACAAGTATCCAACTATGCCCACGACGACCAGCCCAGCAAGAATAAGCCAAATCCGCCAATTTTTCATTGTCCAGGACCTCTCATAAGAGTTGCTTCACTACGGCGAACTATATCAGCAAACGAGTCGTGGATGTAGGGATAGGCAAATCCAACCAGGGCGATCCCAAACAGAATACCGCTGATCAGACGCATCCACGAATTCAAGGAACCTAGCGCATCACCCTGATAAAAAGCCGTTGAAAAAGCGTTATTTGTGATTATTTGCAGCCAGATATTTGTGTCGCGAAAGCCCTGCCCGATCCCTGCCAAATCGCTGACCGCGTGAGTTGTTCCGTCTATTGCCATGGGAATGAGCAACAGCAAAAAGGTCCGTATGCGAAATGGCTTCCACCATTTCCGAACCAGTCCATAGCCAAGGCTGGATAGAAACAGCATGGTATACATCGAAACCATACGGTCAGACCAGGCGACCT
>JAKEFL010000220.1 GCA_022616105.1 Anaerolineae bacterium
TCGTTGCGAGCGAAGAGTCTCGGCTGAAATTACAAGAGATTCTTCGTCGCCAGAAGAACGCTGGCTCCTCAGAATGACAAACCTGTGATTTACTGAAATTAGGTGAATTGGGGCATATCGCAATGTGTTTTATATGTTATAATTTTCACAATCGATGGACTGATTATGCTCGCTGATACCCATTGCCACCTGGATTTCAACAAATTTGATGAAGATCGCGACGCGGTCATCCAGCGTGCGATTGAAGCGGGGATAACGCGAATTCTCATCCCAGCACTGGACTTTGAGTATAGCCTATCAGCAGTCAGACTGGCAGAGTCACACCCGAATCTATTTGCAGCGGTTGGCTTTCATCCAACAGATGTTGAGAAGATGGAAAGTAATTCTCTTGAAAGCCTACGCAACTTGATTCTCCCTCACCCCGTCCCTCTCCCAAAAGGAGAGGGGAATCGCGACATCGAGTCCCCCTCTCCCAGTGGGAGAGGGGTTAGGGGTGAGGGCAAAATTGTCGCCATCGGCGAAATCGGACTCGACTACTACTGGGTCAACGAACCTGAAAAACGGGCATTCCAACACAAGGCACTTAAGCAACAACTCAAACTGGCGCAGGAAGTAAATAAACCTGCCATCATACACATGCGCGAAGAGAATGATGAGTGGTTCGGTCAGGCATCCATTGACCTGCTCGAAATTCTAAGCGAATGGCATCAGGAATTGAGCGAACAGCATCATCCACTTGCCGAAAAACCTGGTGTATTACATTCCTACAACGGAAACCTTGAAACGGCTCAAAAAGCGATCGATCTTAATTTTTATATCGGTATCACAGGACCTGTCACATACAAAAACGCAGAAGAGAAACGAAACATCATAAAGCAATTGCCAATTACGAGGTTGCTGATTGAAACCGATGCGCCATTTCTCACCCCTGTTCCACATCGCGGCAAGCGCAATGAACCTGCTTTCGTCTCTCACATTGCTGATAAAATTGCAGAAGTTCACATGACAACTCTCGAACATGTTGCTGAAATTACCAGTGAAAATGCAAATAACTTATTTGGTTGGGGAGGCTGACGTTTGAACACAGTGACATTTTTCACATCAGTGCAGGATCAACTTGAATTCATCGAAGGACGGATTCGGGAACAAGCCGGAGATGAACATCATCCCGATCTGCATTCCGCGCTGGACCATTTGCTTGCGGCCGGAGGCAAACGCATCAGGCCAACCCTCGGCCTGCTCGTCGGAAATATGCTTGGCGCGCCTGAAGAGAAACTCATCACGCTTGGCGCGGCTGTCGAACTACTTCACACTGCCACTCTCGTTCACGACGATCTAATTGACGGCTCCCTGCTTCGACGTGGGATGCCCACATTGAACGCGCGCTGGTCACCCGCTGCGACCGTTCTGACCGGCGACTTCCTTTTTGCCCGCGCTGCCAAACTCGCGGCAGAGACAGATTATCTGCCACTGATGAAACTCTTTGCCGATACCCTGGCAACGATTGTAAGCGGTGAACTGACTCAATTGTTCTCCGCGCGCGGCATGATCAACCGCCAAAATTACTATCAGCGTATCTACGCCAAAACCGCTTCACTTTTTGAAATGTCCGCATTGGCCGCCTCGATGATTGCGACAGAAGACGGAGATATTCGCGACTCGATGAAAGCCTTTGGTTACGAAGTTGGGATGGCATTTCAGATCATGGATGATATTCTTGATTTCACGGGTGATCAGTCCGCAGTAGGTAAACCAATTGGCTCTGATCTCTTGAATGGATTGGTCACTCTACCCACAATTTATTATGCCGAGGCGAATCCGCGCGATGAAGATATAACTTCCCTGCCAGATGGCGGATGGAAAGATACCGAGCGCGTACAAAGACTTGTGGATGCCATCCGACAGAGCTCAGCAATTGAGCAGGCAATGGACGAGGCGCGTCAGGCCGTTTGCCGCGCGCTAAGCGCGTTGGAAGAGTCACCCATTAGCCCTGAGCGAGATGCTTTGGAGAATCTTGCAAATTTTATTGTTGATAGAAAAGTATAAATAACGGTGGTCGAGTAACTCCGAGTGCTTGTTGAGGAGTATATCGAGACCACACTTAACAAAAGCATTTCCATTTATTGGTGGTCTCGATATAGGCTTCGCAACAAACGCTCAGCCTTACTCGACCAACGAGAATATCCCATGTCCAACCCACGAAAACCATTTCGCATCAATGTCGGTTTCATCATTCATGAGGAAATTGGCTACAGTCACGAAATCCCATTTGAATTAGATAAAGTCAAGCTCGACGACCTTGAACTGAAAAATTTCGAAGGCTCTGTTCATATCGGCCGCACACCGCAGGGACTCATCGTTCAGGGAAAGTTCTCAGCGGAAACAACGCTCGAGTGCGTACGATGCCTGAAAAATTTCAACTATCCATTGAAATGGGAGATCACAGAGCTATACGCGTTCAATAAAAAATCGGTGAGTGAATCGGGGCTTCTACTTCCAGATGATGCACATATTGAGCTCGCCCCACTTCTTCGTGAGTACGCGTTGCTGGAAGTTCCTATCAACCCACTACACAAGCCTGATTGCAAAGGTCTGTGCATCGAATGTGGACAGGATCTCAACGCCCGCGATTGCGGGCACAGTCAGGTGGAGGGTGATTCTCCCTTCTCCAAACTCAAGGATTTGTTGTAAAATATGTTCATGACCACACGTTCTTCTCTGGCAACCATGTTGATGTCCATGCCTATGGGCATGTTTATCCGCGCCTGGAGAGCACGTTAGATCGTCGAACCTGCAAGTTGACGGGCTGTCCACGGTTAGGACAGCCTTTTTGTTTATGTTACACCCATGTCACACTTGCA
>JAKEFL010000221.1 GCA_022616105.1 Anaerolineae bacterium
ATTCCTGCATCCTTCAAAAATGGGATGCGTCGGATCGCGCCTTCAAGCAGCATTTCAAAGCGTTTGTAATCCGCAGGCAGAGTTGCATTGCTATGTTCCCACGGCGCGCCATCAATCCAGCGCGCTAAAGGATTTGGCTCATAGCCGCCGATGACAAGTCCGCCCTGCTCTTCGCGCATGTACACCAAATTATCGGGGTCACGCAAGCATGGCGTCTGCTTTGGGAATTCATGCCCGGTCACAGCTTTGATGGCAATATGTTGATGGTCCACAGGAGTCGTTGGCAGATATACACCGACCATCGCGGCGATGCGCGGCGCCCACATGCCAGCGGCATTCACAACAATGTTCGTTTTGATCGAGCCTTTATCAGTGATAACTTTTTGAATCTCACCTTTTGGTGAGAGTTCCAGACCAATCACACGCGTATGTGTATTTACCTCAACGCCCATCTCTTTGATCAGGCGCGCCATGGAAGTTGTCGTATCATACGGACCAAGATGTCCGTCACGTGGGAGGTAGATCGCGCCGTATAATTCCTCGGCGCTGATCTGAGGCATGACCTTCACTGCTTCAGACGGTGAGATGATTTCCACATCCATGCCAATGGCCTTCGCCCGGCTCACGCTTCTTTCCAGCTCTTTGAGCTGCTCCCTGCTCGACGCGACGCGCAAACTCCCAACATGATTGAATAACCCCAATTCGCTATATAACTCGATGCTGTATTTTCTGAACTGCATCATCGTCTTGGATGTGGCAAACTGTGTCACCACACCCGCCGCGTGAGAGGACTCACCGCTGGCAATATCACTCTTCTCCAAAAGGACGATATCTTTCTTACCTAACTTCGACAAATGATACGCGATGTTTACTCCATAAATTCCTCCACCGATGACGACGATCTCTGCTTGAGATTTCATTCCTAACCTCTATACCTCGGTGGTTTCGATACGGGCTTCGGCTATCGCCTCAGCCCTACTCAACCACCGCGTTTTCAAGTGTAATTTTGTAACAAGAATTGCTTTACGGCGTGGTGGTCTCGGTACGCCCCGACTTGCACGGGGCTACTCGACCACCGAGGTATTCTTATTTTTGAACATCCGCCACCCACCCCCCAAACTCCCTCGAATCCATCTTCTCCACCGCCCTGCCCCAGCGCTCGATTGCCCACCCCCAGAAGTCGAAATCTATTGTTGATATCTTCGCTTGAATTGCTGCCCACAATCCCCAGCCCACGTCTGACATAATCATGTTTAGTTTCATGCGCGCAATCATATTTGGAGTCGCTTCGCCGAAGTATGCGGCGCAGACCTCTGAGATTTGAGAATTAGAGAATTGCATTTCCTGACAGGTGTTGCCCAACTCAAATGTCGGGTCGTTGTTGCCGCTGTATTCGTAGTCTATCAGCCAGAGTTGTTTTCCGTCGTCAATGTAATTTTCAGCGAGGAGATCATTATTGCATGGAACCGCATCCAATGGATTGACATTCATCGCCCTTTCGATGCGCGCAATCGTAGGCAGTCTATCCAAATATCCGTCTGGGATTTTGATGGCGCGGTCGCGGCACAGGCTGAGGTAATATTCCGTGAGGCGGAACATGTTGAAGTCCAGCAGGAAGCGGGGACCCGCGTTCAGTTTTTTGATCGCCTGTGCCATTCGAGTCGGCATTCCTCCCTTGTTCAAAGAATCCTTAGACATGGTTTTGCCGTTCAGGAATTCCAATACCATCACATCGTATTCAGGCAAATGATAGATGACTTTCGGGCCCACGCCAGCCTCATGCGCGGCTTTGGAATTGTGATATTCGTTATCACGATTGACCGCAAGCAGTTCTGTACTCGCACCGGGCACGCGGACGAAGTAAGGCATCCCATCCACTTCCACTTTGAAGTTCGAATTTGTCAAGCCGCCTGAGAGAGGGGCGATAGTAATTTGTTTATTTTTCCAGTCAGGGATTCTCGTTACAACATCTTCAATAATGGACATGTGTTTTTAGTAGATAGGTATACAGGTACACAAGTACGCACGTGTCTACCTGCCTCCCTGTTTACTTATCTACTTGTATACATTCACGCCTGACCCAAAATCATCACCGCCCGGAGCGAGCATGTGACCTGGGTCTTGTCGCCAATTTTGGGAAGTTCGAGGGAGGGATAGTTGAACGTATCCATGTGGAATTTTGTGTTGCCGATCAACAAATGGATGCGCACCACAGACCCGAGGAAGGTGATATTCTCAACGGTGCAATCCACCACGTTTGCCTTCTTTTGTTCGGACGCGAAACTGAAGCGTTCGGGTCGAATCGCAATGCGGACCTTATCGCCCTTCTGCAAGCCAATTAATTTTTCAGCGGTGCTGAGTTGGACGCCGTCCATGTGGAGCAGCCCCTGTTCGGGGTCTGCGATTTCGGCGGTGGCAGTGTTCAACGAGCCGACAAAGTTTGCCACGAACTGGGTCTCAGGGAAATTGTAGATTTGGAAGGGAGTGCCAACTTGTTCGATGCGACCTTCGTTCATCACGACGATCCGATCCGAGATGGACAGCGCCTCCTCCTGGTCGTGAGTGACAAAGATGGCTGTAATCCCCAACGTCTTCTGGATGGCGCGAATTTCGGAACGCAGTGAAACGCGAATCTTCGCATCCAGTGCGGAGAGCGGTTCATCCAGCAAAAGCACCTGCGGACGATTCGCCAGCGCGCGCGCCAGGGATACGCGTTGCTGCTGTCCGCCTGAGAGTTGATAGGGATATTTATCTATATGTTTTTCGAGGTGAATCAGGCGGATCATTTCCTCGACGCGTTCTTTGATGGCAGACTCAGGCTCTTTGCGAATGCGCAGCCCAAAGCCTATGTTCTGCGAGACAGACATGTTCGGGAACAAGGCGTAGGCTTGAAATACCATGCCCACATTACGCTGATTGGGCGCTTTATTTGTAATATCCGCGCCGTTGATTGTGATCTGTCCCCCTGTCGGAAGCTCAAATCCCGCGACCATACGCAGGGTGGTTGTCTTGCCGCAGCCCGAGGGTCCAAGGAAGGAAACGAATTCGCCTTTTTCCACGTCGAGGTTGAAATCCTGGACTGCGAACGTTTCTCCAAACTGTTTTGAGATATCGGTCAGAGTTAAATATGCCATGTGAATTCTCGCTTCAATGATTTAGCGGGGACCTGCAGCATCGCTCGCTCCGGCACCCCGCCCAACTAGCACAATTAATCCCATGAAAGCCCATGTGATCAGGAAACTGACAATAACCAGCGCAGAACCTTCATAAGCGCGGTTTTGGTTTACCTGCCAAAGGTACGGTCCAAAGGATTTCAGCCCGACCAGGAAAGTTGCGACGGTAAATTCGCCCATTACGATTGCCAGCGTCAGAAATGTTGCGCTGAAAATTGCAGCTCGTAAATTTGGGATGATCACCCTGAACATAATCGTAAACCAATTGGCTCCAAGGCTTTGGGCGGCTTCGGTCAATGTGACCACGTCAATCGCGCCCATCCCGGCATCTATGGAACGGTACAGATAGGGAAAGCCAATTACTACGTATGCGGCCACAAGAAGGAAATTGGTTCCCAAATGCGTATTTGTAAGCGGCAAGAGTCCCCCGCTGAAAACACGTATCAACCCAAAGACCAGCACAATCGCGGGGATCACAAAAGGAAGCAGGGAAATAAATTCAATGACGGGCCTGATGCGCGGGGCTTTCAAACGCACCCAATAGACAGTCGGTATCATCAATGCCAGACTCAGGAAGATCGTAACGATACCGATTTCTGTTGAAAATATCAGAGAACGAATAAAGCCTCTATCCTCGAATACTCGCTGGTAGGAGATAAAACTAAATTGATCTTTGAGGGTTTGTAGTGAGAACACGAAGGTCAGGATGAGCGGAACAAAGAAGTACAGCAGACTGAGAATGATCCAAAACCAACTCCAAATGAGGTTCTTTTTCATCGCGTTGCCTTCTACTTCCTCAACCAGCGTTCACTACGCCGTCGCAGCAGATAATAGGCAGACATCGTTACCGCCATCACCACGACCATGCCAAAAGCAAGCGCGTAACCCAGATTGGGATTATGCAGCACATCGCCCCTGATCTGTGAACCGATGAGGATCGTCACCAGATTAATTAACCCTCCAGTCAGAGAAAGCGCGGTGGCATACGCGCCAAAGGAATTCCCGAACAACAGGATCATCGAACCCAACAGGGAAGGCATCAGCACTGGAATACCGACATGCCACCAGTATTGCCCTGGCGTAGCGCCAAGGATCTCAGCCGCTTCGCGCCATTCCTTTTTCAAGCCTTCCAGCGCAGGCGTGATGACCAGCACCATCAGAGGCAGTTGGAAATAAAGGTAGGTGATGGTCAGCCCCCAAAAACTATACAAACTAAAACCTTGTTCGTACAGGTCAATGTTCAAGAGCTCACGCAGAAAAACGGTTAATATGCCCACCCGCCCCAAAGTAAAGATGAACGCCTGCGCGAGCGGCACGCCTGCAAAATTCGAGGCGACCCCACTAAAAGTCATCAGCGCAGAACGAACCCAGCTTGGCACACCACCCAGCACCAGCGCATAGGCTAGGAAGAATCCGAACAAGCCTCCGATTAAAGCAGTAGCGAAGCTGATCCTGATGGTTACCCAATAGGCGCTCAAAATCGAAGGCGTGAACAGTCCATAGATATTTGCCAGGGTGAAATGACCTTCGCTATCCTGAAAACCGCCTATGAAAAGCGTAAAGGAAGGCAATCCCAGGAACAGGAAGGCAAATATTAGGAAAGGCAAAACCCCTGCCCAGGCAAAAGATAATTTCCTTCTGAACGGTGGCTTCGGGTGATACTCACCCGAAGCCACAACATCGGAATTATTTGACATCAGCCCCTACAACGGAATCCCAATTTTCGGTAACGATAGCTTTGGCGGCAGACAACTGGTCAATGGTGGGGTAAACCGCTTTTGCGTACGGCTCAGCGGGCGGCAACGCGGCAGCTAAGTCAGCTGGGATGGCATTGCGAGCCACCAAATCATTGTAGCGGATCGGGTGGCAGTATCCCTTTAACCATAATAGCTGGCCTTCATCGGAATACAGGAATTCCATCCACAACTTAGCGGCATTGGGTTGTGGTGCGTAGGCACTAACGCCTTGCAGATAAACACCTGCAACAGGCTGAGCCTCCTCCGGGACGACAAACTCGATGTTCGGATTGCCTGCAAAGGTATCTCGGTCGGTCAGGGCAAGATAGTCCCAGCGGATCACGATGGGCGTCTCACCGCTGGCGATGGTCGCGGCTTTAGCGATCACTGGGACGAAATTGCCAGCATCGTTCAGTTGCTTGAAGAATTCCAAGCCAGGCGTCGGATCCTCGAAGGAACCGCCCATGGCAAGAGCGGCGGCATTGACAGCCTGAATGGCCTGATTAGAAGTGCGGGGATCGCCAGCGAGTGCAACCTGCCCCTTATATTCAGGCTTAAGCAGGTCTGCCCAAGTGCGCGGCACATTCGTCACGAAGTCTGTGGCAACTTCAAAGCCAAGCACGCCGTAGTAATCGCCATACCAGTAGCCATCGGGGTCCTTCAAGTCAGCCGGGATGGTATCCCAGCTGGAGACCTTATAGGGTTGCGTAATCCCCTCATCAACGAGTTGCGGACCAAAACCAAAGCCAACATCAACGACATCTGGCGCCTGTGGACCTTTGTTGTCCTTATTGGCTTTCACCGCTTCGATTTCATCCCCCGAGCCAGCATCCGGATTCAACTCGTTTACCTCCAATCCATATTTTGATTTGAACGCCTCAATGACCTCACCGTAATTGCACCAGTCGTGCGGAAGTGCAATCGTGGTAAGGGTGCCTTCTGCCTGAGCAGCAGCGACCAATTCAGAGGGTTCCTCAGTATGTGGTGCTTCAGTGTGGGGGGGCTCGGTGGCGGCAGGAGCACATGCCACAAGCACCATGCTCACAAGCAGAAACAGCGAGAACAGGTGGAACAAATTCTTTCGGGTTTTCATTCTCTTCTCTCCTTTGGTTTAATACGTGTGGAGAGCCACACGCTCTCCATTCATGCGATTATATACCGAACATTCCAATTAAGTAAACACGGAAAAAGGTAAACAAGTAGACAGGTAGACACGTTTTCCATGTTTCCTTGTTTACCCGTCTACCCTTCCACTTCCTCACCGCGCCACTTCCTCGACCTCTTCGTACCATCGCACACGCGTTCCAACCTTATCACGCATCTGCCAGGCTAAGGACTTGGGCATGTCAGCGAATGTCTGGTGGATTTGACTCACGCGGGCAAGGATGATGTCGCGTTCTTCCTTGGTAAGATTCAGGTTTTCATCAGCCACTACATCTTCAACACGCTTCATATTGATGGACGTGGTTTTATATAAGCCCCAATCCTGACTGCATAAGTGGGCGATGTAGGCTAAATTGATTTTATTGTCATCATCGTTGCCAGTTTCGTTGTAGAGCAAAATTGAAGCGATATCGAGCGCGTCCTTGCGGTTGAGTTCCACGATCTGGGCTTTGGATAAAAGCAGTTCGGCGAGCGGAATCGTGACCGGGTCCAGGTGGAGGCGGCTGTTCATCGGCAGTCTGTGGCACATCATGAAGTCGCCTACAAAAATATCAATATGTCGTTCGCTGTTTGGGTCCTGATAGATCTGACGCTTTGAGCCATTCAGGAGGTTGAACTGTCGGTTTGATTCATAGCCCATCTCCTGAAAGAAGGGTTCCATCTTTCGGCGCTCTTTAGCCTCGGTTATAAAATCCAGATCGCGATATTCACGCTTGAAGAATTTTTGAAAGTCCCCGCTTTGAACGCGCACAGCCAGCCCGCCGATCGCGCGCAAAAGGATTTGCCGTTCCCGCGCCGCCTCGATCAGACGATTCATTTCATCCAGGATATCCGGTTGAATGGACATAACAGATGGTGGTCAGCATATTTAAGATCGCTGACCACCATATTCTAACCGCAAACCAAATCTATTCCGGAGGGATTTCTTTGAAGGCGAAGTCGACGTTAATGCCTTTGGATTTTTGCGCGTTCTTTGCAGAGTAATACATGACCAAAGCTACGAGAATAACACCCAAGGCAATCAATTGCGCGCGGAGTTCGTACAAGCCTCCAGCAATATCTCCAGAGAGCAATGTATCGAGGCCAGACCATATCCCTAGAACGAAGTAATCCGGCTTCAACAGGAACGCCGCAACCATGGACATGGCGAAACCAGAACCGAGAACGCCAAGCGCCGTTACCCAGGGCATGCTTCCACCGCCCATCCAGCCGCCCAGTCTCTCCCGCAGGCTGTAGACGATCCAGCCCGCGATAAATAAGGCTACAAGACGGGTAATCCAGACAAGCACAGGAAGACTCGCGAATACCACAGCCATGCTCCAGGTCGTCCAAACGAAGGTGACCAGCCCGACCAACATCAGGAGCACACCCAACAAGCCATTTACGTTATATTGCCTGCCCGGCGAAGCATCATATAATTCTTTGGCACGTGTGGGCAGGAATGCTCCCGCCAAGGCAGTTGCCGCGAAAACATAACCGCAGCCAAAGGTCACGCCCAAAGTGAATAAAACGAAATCGCCATAACGGAAACTGTAAAGCGCAAAGATTGGAATGCTCAGAAGGAAATATGCCAGGTGAGCATTGAGCGGAGTATGAAAACGTTCGTCTATTTTGCTTACCCATTCTGGCAGCAACCGGTCGAGACTCATTGCCACCATGATGCGGGTGACTCCGATGTAGCAGTTGCACACGATCTGGAAGGCATTGAGCGTGAAACCAATGCCGATCAGCAAGATCAGGAATACATTACGTGTGATTGCGACCGCTAACATGCTTGGGGCAAGGATGATCGTATCGGCGATCTTGGCGGTGGGGTCAACGTACCAGTAACCGTACGAAGCGACAACCTGACCTTCCGTACCGGCGGCGCTCTGCAAAGCCAGACCCAACATTGCCAGCAAAAGACCCGTTGCCACCAAAGAACCAACCATGATGAAGACCTGATTTCGGAAGGAGCGCGCCTCTTTGATTTCGCCGTTTTGTTGCGCGCTATACGTTGCCCATTGCAGGCTTTGCCA
>JAKEFL010000222.1 GCA_022616105.1 Anaerolineae bacterium
CTGCCCATCAAAGCGTCCAGGCCGACAAGTGTGGAGCAAGGCGGGTCCATCGGCGGCATCTAGACAGGGACGCAGAAGCACTGCACTCTCTTTAGAGAAAATATCGATGGCAGTACAGGCCAACACTTCTCCACAAGCCACCCTATCCATCTGAGGGACCTGGCGAGCCGCTTGTGCGACAGGAATAGGACTGCGGGAGTGGTTTTTCCGCCAACGAGAACGGAGTGCCTTCTTCTCCGCTAATACTTTGTAGATGGTGGTAACGCGTACCTCCACCGGGTATTCTTTCTGCAAAACGTACTGGATCTTTTGTCCACCACAATGAGGGTGACATTTTAAAGTTTAATGCTGCGAAGACTTGACAATGCCGCCAGGATAACATACGATTTTTAAGTGATGAAAAAAACCATACCAGATGACACACAACTGATCAGACGGATCGCGCAAGCACAAAGTGACGCGCTCAATGAACTATATGATCGGTATAACCGCCGCGTTTTCAGTGTGGCGGCTGCAATCGTTGGTGACCTCAGTGTAGCTGAGGAAATTACGCTGGATGTCTTTGTACAAGTTTGGAAACATGCCGGAACATATCAGCCCGATCGTGCGAAGGTAAGCACCTGGCTGATTGCGATTACCCGCCATCACGCAATTGATATTCTCCGCTGGCAAAAATCCCGACCAGATACGAATAGCTTGAACCTGGATGGCATGTCCCTGCAAGATGGACCCGCCCACAGTCCAGAAGAGAACATGGAACTGACCATGCAACGTGAGCAGGTTCGGGAGGCACTCTCCCAATTGCCGGAAGAACAACGCGAAGCTCTGGTATTGGCATATTTTAAAGGCTATACTCAGTCTCAGATTTCAGAAGAACTGGGACAACCGTTGGGAACGATCAAGACCCGCATTCGACTGGCAATGCAGAAACTTCGAAAACTGTTGGTTGAAGATTAATCAGGCATGCAATAAATCCGTGCGCTCATGATCTGCGTATTTTATTGATAAGCATGGATGAGGCTTTTCGAATGATTGAGGATATGCACGTTCTGGAATCTTTGCCCGCTTATGCGCTTGGCAGCCTGGATGAGGCGGAGGCGCGGCTGGTCGCTGAACACCTGACCAGTTGTCACATGTGCCGAGCAGAATTAAGCGCCTTTCAAGATGTTGCAGATCAACTGGCATTCGCGGCTCCAGACACATTCCCATCACAAAATTTGAGGCATCGTTTTTTGGAACGGCTTCGCGAAATAAAATCGACGCGTCCTCAGCCTGAACGCTTCCGCGTTACAGGACGCCTCATACCCATTGGGGGAATGGTCAGGATGTTGTTGATTTTCTTGCTCCTTGTTTCCAACCTTGTACTGTGGCAAAGGCTTAATCACCTGGAAGTGCTGGCTGGTCCCATGGGGATGCGGGCAATTGCCCTCCAAAATACAGATGCAGCCCCAAATGCGAGTGGTTTTGTTATTATCAGTTCAGATGGCCGGGAGGGCGTACTTGTAGTGGACGAATTACCTCAGCTCGATGCGCAGCATGAGTATCAATTATGGTTGGTACGCAATGGAAGCACTACGAGCGGCGCTGTCTTCCCCATAGACGAAAGTGGCTACAGAGGGACGCGGATCGAAGCACCGCAAACACTGCTCCTGTATTCGTCGGTTCGTGTCACAATTGAGCCAACGGGTGGAAGCCCTGAACCAACCGGAAAACAAGTGCTGGGTGGGTCATTATTCAACCCATGAAGCGGATAAATCAAGTAGATCAATCGCGGGAAAGAAACGACCTGACTGTCACGTCAGGTCGTTTCGCTTGATAGCAATTACGCTCTCGGCGGCTTTAGCAATATGAACTTTATTCCGGTTTGGAAAATTTTTCAAGCTGCTCGCGGATCTGATCAAGCAGATGTTTGATCTCTTCGCGTTCGCTCACTGCCTGATGTAGAGAGGCTTGAAAGGATGGTTTCTCTTCTTCCGAAAGAGATTCCAACAGGCGCTCATCGCGTGCAATCTGTATGTTTTTCTGGTTCAGCTTGATTTCAAGTCGTTTACGATATCCGTCATAGAAATCAAATTCATTAATAGGTTCAGTTGTTGCATGTATGCCCTGCTTTAAGATCCTTTCGATCATCGGCACGAACTTATCCATGGCAACTGGTTTTTCAATAAAACGAGTGACACCGATCGTTAGTGCAAATGCCTTGTCTTCCGGCGCGACGTAAGTAGCCGAGAGAAATACCACCGGAATATCGCGAGTGTCCGGGTTGATGCGCAGCCGATGAACAAGGCTAAACCCATCCATCTTGGGCATGAGGATGTCTGTGATAACCATTGCCGGACGTTCCCGCTCGATGGCATCCAGTGCTTCCTCCCCATTGAGCGCCGTGACCACACGATGCCCTTTGAAAGTCAATGTCGCTTCCAGCAGTTTTAGAATATCGGGAATGTCTTCTACAACAAGTAAATAACCCTTTGGAGTGTCCATATTTCTATTCTAGTCCGTATTCTCACTTTGTGAAATGATACTATGGTTCTGCTATTTTATCTTCCTTCAACAAACACTCATTACTTTTACGGCAGCGCTTTCAGAAAACTTCTTGGACATCTCTCAGATTACACTTTTTCAGGCAGGGATCTACCTTTAAAATACGGCGGTCGCACATGGTACTCTTTAGAGTAGATCGCCTTTGAGCATGGTTGCATAAAGTGAGTTTCTAATATACGAGATTTTTCCAATCTACAAAGGCCTAACAAACTCTCGCAATTTGACTCTTTTTGCTATATTATATGAAGTGAAGGAGAGAAACGATGCGAAAAGTATTTGCTGTCACCCTCAAGCTTATTGCAATCCTCCTCACTGCCCTGACCATTATTACAACAGTTATTGTGCTACTTCTCTTGAGTTTCAACCGCATATTATTAGATCCCCAGACTTATAAACAAGCTCTCGCAGAGAATAAAGTATATGAACAATTACCCGCCATCACAGCGGAGGAATTTTCGCTGGTCAAGAGTCTTCTTATAAAGCCATGTGCAGAAACATTAATTGCAAACTCCTGCCTCGATCAAGCTGTCGATACTTCACATTCCGGTGAGACGACGACAGGCAGGCTTGGCATTGAGGGAACAGCCTTCATCAATGGACTCAATCAGGATCAATGGAAGAATCTTGTTATTTATCTGCTCCCACCAACTGACCTTCAAGAGAGTGCCGAAACTACTGTGGATGAAACTATCGCGTATTTCAAAGGTGAGACAGATACGGTCAGAATGCATTTGATGAATGTGAAAGCACGCCTCAGCAGCATGACGGATGAAGAGTTGACTCCGCTTCTATTGGATTCTCAGCCTGCCTGTACCCTTGAGCAACAAACCCTGATCATGTCCGGTGATATCAGCAATGAGGGAAGCCTGCCCATCTTTTGCTCTGCAACAGGAGGGACCTCACAAGTGCTATTGCTCGACTTGCAAAGGCGATTGAACATCGTTGCTTCTGAAATCCCGGAGGACATAATTTTCGTCAAACCACCCTCACCATCAAATCCACCAAGCCTTCAGAATTTTATTGGGAAAGATCTCCAGGTGACATTGCAAAAGATCAACGCCAACGCACAATTTATTCCGTTCCTGCCAGTTGCCATGCTTTTGCTGGTGACTTTGTTCGGCGTCCGTTCATTGAGAGGCTTGTTGCGCTGGTGGGGCATTCCCATCTTCATCGCAGGCCTGTTCACATTGATACTTGGCATATTCATTTTTTTTATGTTTGATTGGATATGGTTGAAATACGTTTTGACCCATCTCCCACCATTACTGACATCAGGTTTTGGCGAGATCATTTATGGCGTTGCAGATTCTTTGGCAAATGATCTTTCCAAGCAGATGATGCTCCAAGCTGGGATCGTTATTCTGCTGGCTTTGGGAGTAATTCTTATTTCAAATCGTCTACCGCCACCGCCTGATCCATCTCTGCCTCCACTCGCGCAACCGGGGACTCCGGGCGGGCCGGTTCTAAACCCAAATCGAAAAAAGAAGAAGTGGTAATCTGCCCCTCCCCATCCCTCCCCAAATACGACAGACAAATCCCAATTGCAAATTGCAGGCATGGTGTCGGATTTGGGGAGGGTGCCAGGTCTACGCGCTCTTCTCTTGCTTCCAGAGTTCCTGCATTTCGGGGCTGGTCACGAGCAAGGTATCGAGTGTGCCTTCTGATTCAACGCGTCCATCTTTGAGCACGATGATATGATCTGCGCGGCGCAGGAGGGGACGACGATGAGAGACAACGAGACAAGTCATATCTTCACGTGTGAAGATCCGCTCCCAAAGCTGGCGTTCGGTTTCCACATCCAACGCGCTGGAGAGGTCATCAAAGACCAGTAATTCAGGTTCACGGATGAACATACGCGCCGCCGCTGTCCGTTGTGCCTGCCCGCCTGAGAGTTTGACGCCGCGCGCGCCGACCATTGTCTCGAGATCATCATCAAGTTCTTCGAGATCACGATCCATCACAGCGAGTTTGGTTGCTTTGTATATTTCGTCGTCACTGCGATTCAAACCAAGCAGGATATTGTTTCGCAACGTATTGCTAAACAGGCGCGGCACCTGAGCAGTGTAAGAGCAGCGCGGCGGCACAAGAAAATCACCAGGGGAGGAAACAAGATTTCCATTCCAGCGAATTTCGCCTGATTCAAGAGGCAGCAAACCCAATAACGCGCGCACGAGTGTCGTTTTACCTGAACCAATCCTCCCGGTGACGACTGTCACAGTGCCGCGCTTGAGGGTCAGGTCAATGTCTTCGATGCCGTTCGTCGAATTGGGGTAGTGAAATGTCAATTTATCGGCGACCAGTTCATTCAGTCGATCTGAAGCGTTCTTCGTCGGGTAGATCACTTCGGGCAGCTCACCTTCCAAATCCACTTTGCTGTGTTCGACCAGGGCATTCAACGGCGCGTTTTCCATGAGGCGATACATGCGCTGAACAGAGACGTCCAATTGTTTATAGCGCGCGGCTAACATTCCTGCGAACGTGGTGAGGTCGCCCATGCTTTGCAGAAGATAAACAAACAACGAAAAATCACCGAGCGTAAAACTGCCTGCGCGCATGGACTGACCGACGAGTATTAGAATCACGCCCGTGCCAAACGTGGAGGTGTTGCGATAAATGGAACCAAGCACATCATCGAACAATTTCTCACGGACGGTCAATACGCGGCGTTCATCATTGAGTTTGTGAAAATAATTGATGACGTTCTTTTCAGCCGTCGCAACTTTGACAGCCTGCACCGCGCCGAAGAACTCACCGACGAAGCCGGTCACTTTGCCGGCCGCCTGACGCGATGCAGTGCGATAATGCTCGATGCGACTCGTTGCCAGGTTCGCGATCAAGCCTACAATGAGTAAAGGTATGAGCGCCATCATTGTGACCGATGGACTGATCCTCGCCATTAGGTAAATGGAAAAGGCAATGATGGCAACACCCACCATGATGTCATTGATCAGGATGACAAAGAGTGGAATTTCCTCTACATCTTTTTTGAAACGGCTAACCGCTTCACCCGGCGAATCAGGTAACGTGGAAGCGCCTGGTCGCCGAAGAATATAGCGCAGCAGGTTCTTGCGTAACAACGTGGGCATATCTGCGAAGATCGGCACATCTGCATAGTAAAAGCCATAACTGGCGATCACCCTTCCCAGCCAGCCAGCAAGCGCAAACGCAACGATAGCCCAGATGCCAAAGGTCAATGGCGCGGCGCCGGTCAGCATATCGAAGAATGCTTTGATGATGAGAGCCGGTGCGATCTGCCAGCAAAAGCGGATTAGCGTCACGCAGAGCAGGTCAATGAACCACAGCCACGGTCTGAAGCGCATCATCTCCCAGATGACGCGCCAGGCGGGGAGTGAGGGAACTTTTAGGTTGATTGTAGTTTCGGTCATAATAAAATCCTAAATTTCAATTAACTATCGGTGGTCGAGTAGCCCGCATGTTGTTCGCGGGCGTATCGAGACCACCAGACTTTCAAGAAATATCTTGTTTGGCTGCAACGTGGTGGTTTCGATACGTTCTTCGTCTCCGCTCCGCTTCGCTCAGAACTACTCAACCACCGGCATTACGCAATTACGCCAGCACCTCTTCCAAGCCCGTTTGCAGCAATTGATAAAAACGCGAATCGGAATCAGCAGCCAATTGCTTGCGGTCACCATACTCACTGACCTCTCCGCTCTCAAGGATCATAATCTTATCTGCACGATGAACAGTGCCCAAACGATGAGCGATGATGATCGCGGTGCGGTTTTGAAGCAGCTTATCAATCGCGCGTTCCAATCGTTGTTCGGTCGCGGGGTCAAGACGCGATGAGGCTTCATCCAGAATGACAAGACCGGGATTACGCAGGAATACGCGCGTGAAAGCGAGCAACTGCGCCTCCCCCGCGGACAGGGACCGGGCTCCGGTATCCAGTTCGGTCTCCAAGCCTTTGGGCAGGGAACGATACCAGTCGCCCAGTTCCAACGCTTCGAGACTACCCAGAATCTGTTCATCAGAAATCGAGCGGTCAAAGAAGGTCAGGTTATCGCGGATGCTGGCGCGAAACAGTTGCACATCCTGCGTGACGATGGCAACATTACGTCTCAACGTCTCGAGTTTCATATCACGCAGATCGACATCGTTAATAGTGATGCGACCGGACTTCGGGTCATATAAACGGAAGATCAAGCGCGCCAGCGTGGTCTTGCCGCTGCCGGTGCGACCGAGCAGTCCCAAAACGGAACCAGGTTTCAGGTCAAAGGAGAGACCGCTTAATACCGAGTCACTCCCGTTGTATGAAAAAGTGACATGATCAAAAGCTAATGCAAGTGGGCGTGTGGGAATATCGTATTTGTTCTCGGTGGCATCCCCGCCGCCGGGGACTGCGGCGGGAGCATCAGCACCTGAGCCATCCACCACGTCCGCTTTGAAGTTTCGGAACTCAGCGAGGCGTTCCACACAGGCACCAATAGTCTGAAAGCTTTCGATCTCATGGGTCATTGCCCAGAAGGGTTCTTCCAACAGATTGATATAGTGCACGAAAAGATACACCGTACC
>JAKEFL010000223.1 GCA_022616105.1 Anaerolineae bacterium
AGGCCGTTTTATTTAGGTATAATCACTCTATGAGTGAATCCCGCCAACGCCCTCTGGACCCTGAATCCAAACCTGATGACCGCGTCGACAATGCGCTTCGTCCACAAAAATTATCTAACCTGATCGGGCAGGATCAAGTCAAGGAAAATCTTGCCATCCTGATTGCTGCGGCGCGTCAACGCGGTGAGGCATTGGATCATGTCCTGTTTTATGGACCGCCAGGACTCGGAAAGTGCATCACAGCCGATAGCTTGATTCTTACAGATCAGGGCTTGGAATCATTTCATACTATTATCCCTCCCGCTATGTGTCCAGGAGAAAGTCGACCATTGGAAATCAAGGTTTATGGATTGCGCGGCCTGGAAAACACGTCACACATATACTTTAGTGGAACAACACCTACGCTCCGTGTGGTTACTCGTTCTGGTTTTGAATTGGAAGGTACGCACAATCATCCTGTTCTTGTCGCGACCGATGAGGGTCCCAAATGGAAACCTTTAAGTGAAGTCACTCAGGATGATTTTGTAGCGATTTCCCGCGGCAGCAGAGTATTTGGACAGTCCCAAGTTGTTCATTGGAATCCTGCCTCATCAGATATTCGTCGAGCACACACGGAAACACGCGTGATATGCTTCTATCGAGAACTATCAAATGCGCTGATGCGACCACCTTCTGTACACGAATTGACCTGGGCTTATGCTGGTGAAGAAAGTCGAAATCCTACGCCAGAATATACTGCCAAACGATTGAAACTGCCTCTGTCAGATGGACGTGTAGTTAAGACAGTTTCCGAGCCTTGGCTATTGGTCTCTCGTCCAGCTCAGCAAACAGGTCAAGAAATTATTCTTAATGCTGACTTAGCTTATTTTTTGGGTGTTCTGATCGGAGATGGTCACTTTGAGAAGAAATCAGGCTGGCCTGCATTTGATATCACTTGCGGCGAAACAGAGATGCAGGAAGAACTGTGTGCTATTGCCAAAAAGCACTTTGGTGAATGGCCAATGGTGCATCAATATGCCGACCGCACAGCAAGAATTCGTTTTCCACAAAGTATAGGCCAGGTGATGCTTGCCTTTGGAGCTAAAGCAGTTAATGCAAGGGAAAAAGAAACGCCGGTATCCGTACTGCGGAGTCCACGCGATGTAGTGATTGGCTTTTTGCAAGGCTTGTTCGACGCAGATGGGAATGTGTGGCCTGAGGGTTACGTGGAGTTTAGTTCCCGATCATATTCATTGGTCCTGCAAGTTCAATTGTTGCTAGCCAATATTGGTGTCATTGCCCATCGTTCAAAAAAGGATGTTCGTGGGAACGCACAATGGTCACTATTCATTGGTGGAGAAGAGGCAGAGAAATTCCATCAACAAGTAGGTTTTCGTTTGAGCCGTAAACGCAATCGTTCTGCTGGTTTAAAAACGCGGAAACGAGGCTGGAGTAGAAGTGATTTGGTCCCAGGTGCCAATCAGCTCATTTCCCTATTGCTTCAGAAATCAGGTCCGCACACGCACGCGATGCATAAAATCTTCGATCATGTGAAGCGAGGGGATCGGATGCCGGGTCGAAGGCAAGTCGCATATTATTTATCATTATTGCCTGTCTCGATAACCGATATGCCTGAGTACAGGACGTTATGTGATTTAACAATACCTACCATTTACTGGGATAAAGTCTCCAGAATTTCCGAATCTCTGGCAGAAACTTATGATTTTGTCGTCCCTGGAACACATTCCTTTGTAGCCAATGGCTTCATTAACCATAACACTACCCTTGCCCATGTGGTGGCAAATGAAATGGGGGTCAACGTCAAGGTGACGGCGGGTCCCGCCATCGAGCGCGCGGGAGATTTAGCCGCCATCCTCACCAACCTGCGCGCGGGGGATGTGCTGTTCATTGACGAAGTCCATAGACTGGGACGCGCGGTGGAGGAAGTGTTGTATCCTGCCATGGAGGATTTCGCGCTGGATATCGTCATCGGCAAGGGACCTTCGGCGCGCTCAATCCGATTGAAGCTGCCGCGTTTTACGGTCGTCGGCGCGACGACAAGGCTGGCTCTCGTCACTGCGCCGTTGCGGGCGCGCTTTGGAGCAGTCTATCGCTTGGATTATTATGACTTGAACGCGATGCAAGCCATCGTCTCACGTGCGGCAGGGATGCTGAAAGTGGAAGTTGCAAAAGATGGCGTCGAAGAGATCGCTCGCCGTGCGCGCGGAACGCCCCGAGTCGCATTGCGGCTGTTGCGTAGAGTCCGCGATTATGCCCAGGTCCGCGCGGACGGGATAGTTACACAGAAAGTCGCGAGAGAAGCATTGGATCTGTTACAAGTTGATCCACTTGGGCTGGACGATGTGGATCGCCGCGTCCTCAAAACGATCATTGAGAAATACGGCGGCGGACCTGTAGGCTTGAACACGATTGCCGCCTCCATCAGCGAAGAGCAGGATACGATCATGGATGTAGTTGAGCCATATCTCCTGCAGCTTGGTTTCTTGGATCGCACACCCCAGGGACGCGTTGCCACCAAGTCCGCGTATGAACATTTGAAATTGGAATATCGCGAAGAGGGACAGCCGCGCTTACTGTAATGTCATTGCGAGGAGGCGTTGTTTGCCGACGAAGCAATCTCCTCACCAATATGGATTGCTTCATACCTACCCATACTCGCAATGGCAGGACAAACCATATGGAAAACATAGCTCGTTTCCTGATAATTGGTGGAATCATATTAATTCTGATCGGTGGAGGAGTATATCTCGCCGCGAAATTTGGAATTCCGTTGGGGAGATTGCCCGGCGATATTCGCATCGAAGGGGAGAATGGGTCATTTTATTTTCCAATCACGAGTTCTATTTTAGTGTCGGTGATATTGACGATTTTGTTGAATATGATTGGGCGGTTTTTAAGAAGGTGAAATTGATATGGGTGATATCTGCCTGCTTTGCTTAAAAGAATCTGAATTGAGGTATTCACATATACTGCCTGAGTTTTTCTATTTAAAGACCTACGAATCTCGCGATGCGCATAGGACTTTAGAAATCACTCACGACGCGGAAAGGACAATTCAAAAGGGATTACGAGAATATTTATTTTGTCAAGAATGTGAAACTAAACTAAGCCGTTATGAAGGCTATGCTGCTAAATTAGTTAAGGATATTTCCAATATTAAGAGTAATAATGGTGAAAAATATCTTCGTTTGGAGAATATAGATTATTTGCGCTTTAAATTGTTTCAATTGTCAATCCTTTGGAGAGCGAGCATTGCAAAAGGTATTGCGTTTACCCAGGTTAGTCTTGGACCTCATGAAGAAATAATCCGCAGTATGCTAAATGATGAAAATCCAGGAAAATCAACAGATTATGGTTGCTTAATGATGATGATGCCTAATACTGAGGTTTTACATCAGATTCTTGTATCGCCAGTTCGGGTTATTCCACGACCTTTTGGACATACAGCATATAAGTTTATGACAGGTAATATTACTTGGTTGTTTTTTGTAACAAGCCACCGTATAAATAACCAAGTTCAGGAATTATTTCTTCAAGAAACAGGATTATTGAAAATCTATTTGGCGTCAGATGAAAAGGCCGTCCTGATCAACTTGGCTAAAGACTTTGCTCCATTAAGGGACTTGAGATAGAGTTCTTGAAAACCTCCGACTTCGACTATCATCTCCCCGAATCTTATATTGCCCAGACTCCCGCCGAGCCGCGCGATTCGTCGCGTTTGTTGGTCCTGCATCGCAATACAGGCGAATTAGAGCATTGCATCTTCCGCGATGTCACTGATTATTTGCGTGCGGGGGATTTGCTCGTGTTGAATCAAACGCGCGTCATCCCTGCGCGGATCTATGCCCGCAAAGAAACAGGTGGGCGCGTGGAATTGCTCCTCTTGCGCCCTCGCGATGAATTGACCTGGGAAGCATTAGTGGGAGGAAAAGGTCTGCGCGTAGGCAAGCAGGTAAAAGTGGAAGATGGACCTGAAGTCGAGGTGATGGAAAATCTTGATGGGTCAGAACGTCTTATAAAATTTTCTGAACCCATCGAACCTTATTTTTCCAAAGTGGGGAATGTCCCATTGCCTCCATATATTCATGAAAAGCTGGATGACCCTGAACGTTATCAAACGGTCTATGCGCGCGAGCCTGGTTCCGCTGCCGCGCCGACGGCCGGTCTCCACTTTACGCCGCGTTTGCTCGAAGAATTGCTCGTCAAAGGTGTGAAGATCGCTTATGTCACATTGCATGTTGGTTTAGATACCTTCGCGCCAGTGACAGAAGATGATCCTGAAACTCATAAGATCCATAGCGAATGGTGTGAACTATCTCAAGAAACTGTGGACGCAATTAATGAAACTCGAGAGAGAGGTGGGCGAGTGATTGCTGTTGGAACAACCAGCGTGCGAACTTTGGAATCAGCCGCAATCGAAAATCAGAAATCGAAAATCGTCAATCGCCAATCGGAAATCGAAAATACCGATTACTCTTCACTGATCACTGCTTTTATAGGACCTACTTCTTTATTCATCCTGCCCGGCTATCAATTCAAAGTCGTGGATGCGATGATCACGAATTTCCATTTACCCAGGTCAACTTTGCTGATGTTAGTTAGCGCGTTCGCGGGGCGCGAGAAAATACTTGAGACTTATGAGATCGCCAAGCAGGAAGGCTATCGCTTTTATTCGTTTGGGGATGCGATGTTAATATTTTGATGTCATTGCGAGCGACCGCTAGGGAGCGAAGCAATCCCCAACTTAATGAGGACGCTACGCGGCTTCGTAAGCCTCGGTTTCGATACGGGTTTCGCTATCGCTCAACCCTACTCAACCACCGGCCCTCCTCGCAACGACGGTAAAATATGTGGATGCAATCTCAACTTGAAACATTAAACAAACAAATTACCGCCTGTCACAAATGCCCGCGTCTCGTTGCATGGCGCGAGGAGGTGGCGCGCGTCAAACGCAGGGCATATAAGGATCAGGAATATTGGGGCAAGCCTGTCCCTGGCTTTGGCGACCCGAAGGCACGCGTGCTCATTGTGGGGCTTGCGCCTGGTGCACATGGCTCGAACAGAACGGGGCGTCCGTTCACGGGAGACGCGTCGGGCGGGTTTATGTACCCAGCGTTGTATCGCGCGGGGTTTGCGAATCAGCCGTCGGCGGAGTCAAGAGACGATGGCTTGCTCCTGAAAGATTTGTACATTGCCTCTGTCGGTCGTTGCGCGCCTCCAGCCAATAAGCCAAGTCCCCAAGAGTTAAATAACTGCCAGCCATTTCTCGAAAAGGAAATCCAAATTCTGAATCCGAGAGTGATTGTCTGTCTGGGCAGGATCGCTTTTGAACGAATCCTGCGAATATATTCTGTGCGAAATTCCTCCTTCAAGTTCGCGCACGGTGCAACTTATGAACTGATAACTGGTCACTGGCTACTCTGCTCCTATCATCCGAGTCAACAAAACACGTTGACAGGAAAGTTAACCGTGAAGATGTTCGATGATATTTGGGTGAAGGCAAAGGAATTGCTTCTGAATGAGCCGGAGGTAATAGACAAACTCAACGCGGCATCTGTGTGATATGACTCTCGGACGGATTGCATTTCTCGGATCAGGTGAGACGTCTCTCGCGGGGGGACGCATCTTCGAGTCTCTTGCACGCTTCATTTCGGACCCGCTGCGGATCGCCCTTATGGAAACGCCCGCGGGCTTTGAGCTTAATTCCGCACAAGTCGCAGGACGCGTCGGCGATTTTTTCCAGACACGTTTGCAAAACTTCAAACCAGTCATTGACCTGATCCCCGCGCGCAAACGTGATTCTGCTTTCAGCCCCGATGATCCCGAAATCATCAAACCTCTCTTATATTCAAATATGATCTTTATGGGACCAGGCAGCCCGACGTATGCAATCCGTCATTTGAAGGATACGCTTGCCTGGGATGTCATCCGTGCGCGGCATCGACTTGGCGCCACGCTCGTGTTTGCCTCTGCCGCGACGATCTCCATCGGCGCACACTCATTGCCTGTGTATGAAATTTACAAAGTTGGGCAGGATGTTCATGTTGTGGATGGGTTGAATCTCTTCAAGGATTTTGGGGTTCATCTTTCGTTCATCCCGCATTGGAATAATGCTGAAGGTGGAGTAGACCTCGATACCAGTCGCTGTTTCGTGGGCATGGATCGTTTTACAGAATGGTGCAATCTCGTCCCTTCTGAAAATACAACGCTTGGCTTGGATGAACATACGGGCATCATTATGGATTTTGAAAGCGGAACCTGCGAAGTGAGTGGCGTGAGTTCTGTTTCACTTGTCCGTGAGTGTGACCCTGAGATTTATTCTTCAGGCTCGAAGTTCCCATTGAATGAATTGGGTGAGATTCATATTCCTGACCCGATTGAAAAAGATATTCCCACTGATGTTTGGAATATGGTGATGAATGCCCCTGCGCTTGAGGATGATAAGCCGTCGGAGGAGATCATCGCTTGGGCAGAGCAACGAGTTTCTGCGCGCGCAAATAAAAATTGGGCTGAATCTGATAAATTGCGCGACCAAATCGCCGCACTCGGCTGGACTGTGCAGGATTCAAAGGATGGGTATAAGTTAGTCAAGAATTGATCTTATATTCGTCTTCGTTTCGCCACGGAGACGCAGAGTCACAGAGAAATAATAATTCTCAGTGTCTCTGCGTCTCCGTGGCTTATTTCTGCGATAAAATGAGGATGACTCTTTTGTAAAAGGAGACTCCCATGCGCGCGGTGGACATCATCATCAAAAAAAGAGATGGAGCCGAACTGTCTCTTGAAGAGATCGAGTTCTTCATTAAAGGATTTATTTCGGGGGATGTGGCCGATTACCAGGCTTCCGCATTTGCAATGGCAGTTCTGCTCAACGGTATGACCGCGCGCGAAACAACCGACCTAACTCTTTCCATGGCTCATTCCGGCCAGATGCTGGATTTGAGCGGTGTCGTTGACCTGGCAGTGGATAAACATTCCTCAGGCGGCGTTGGGGATAAAACGAGTATTGCTGTCCTGCCGATCATTGCGGCGTGTGGGCTTCCAGTTGGAAAAATGTCTGGCCGCGGGCTTGGCTTCAGCGGTGGCACGCTCGATAAGCTGGAGTCCATTCCCGGCTATCGCGTTGATTTAACGACAGACGAATTCAAACAGCAGCTCAAAGAAAAAGGAATTGTACTGACAGGTCAATCGCTTGATCTTGCTCCCGCCGACGGAAAGCTTTACGCGCTTCGTGATGTGACGGGAACAGTACAGTCCATTCCCTTAATTGCCTCATCCATTATGTGTAAAAAACTCGCGGCAGGTGCACAGGCGATCCTGCTGGATGTTAAAACTGGAAATGGCGCGTTCATGGAAACTCTCGATGAAGCGCGGGTACTTGCAAACCTCATGGTGGACATTGGCAAATTGGCGGGACGTGAAGTTGTGGCGTTGCTTTCAGATATGAACCAGCCTC
>JAKEFL010000224.1 GCA_022616105.1 Anaerolineae bacterium
AACTCGCAAAAATGGCGTCAAGGCTCTTGCCGCTTTGAGACTCGCTTTTGCGGGTACCCCGTTCCTGCCAAGTTTCGTCGCACCGCTCGCTGAGTAGTTACAGAAAATCTGCATTAACAAAAATTCCGCGCGTAGTACTACTGGAGAGCCAAGTGCCATGAATCACGCCCGGGCGCGCCATAATAGTTCCTTCAGGAACGCCGTATAAAATAATACTCCCACTCAAATGTTCATCATTGAATACAAGGCGTCCACTATCGACCGCCCAGGTTTCTACTGCGCGGACCCCGTCAAGTTCTAGTGCTTCACTCTCGATCTTATTGACTGAATAAGATTGCACAAAATCTACACCCACATCGTAATTCAAGTCACCCTGCAATTCCTTCAATGCTTCACGCATGGATTGGCGAATACCGATGATAGCGATGAACATCGCACCTGCCAGCAATAAAGCCACAAAGGTTAAGGCTAATCGTCCCTTGCGCCGAAAGGTATTGCGAACGGAAAGATTTACTAATTGCGGGAGTTCACCAAATAAACGAAAAGACCCCAAACGAGTAGCAGTTTCGGGTTTGTAATTGCTGATCGCTTCACGAATGGTGATAAGTGAACCAGAGACAATCGGGAATAATGAAGCCAGTACAGGAGCCAACAAGGCGCTGAATGCCTGCAATACAAGTGTGATTGTGGGCAGGCTGAAATGCTCTATGTTGAAATTCATGCCTGTAGCAACACCATCTGCAAGAAAGTAGGCACCCACCAGACCCATTGGAATCGCAAGAAGCAAGGCAAGTATGCCGAACAATAGCACTTCCTGAAAGTACAGAGACATGGTCTGATGAATACGCGCACCCAACGATTTCAAAATACCAATCTGCGGAATCTGCTGTGACATGATCGCAGACATTACACTCGTAACAAGAAACGCGCTCAGGACCAGGGTCAATATGCCCAGCGCGTTGAGGATGAACAGCACCGAAGACATATTGTTGCCCAGGGCATATTGATTCGGCACAGGCACGGATGCGCTAAACATCTGATAGCCAGCATCCTCCAAATCGTTTATCAGCTTTGTGGTCCGGATCTCGACATCGTTGCGTGAATTTATGTTTCCGAAAACAACCAGCAATTGATTGTAGTCATTGTCAAAACCAAGCTTATCGGCTGTATCCAGTGAAACATAGCCAAGCCCTGAAAGGCTGATCTCAGAAGGCAAATGCGACAGGTCGTTGACAAATCCACTCACAGTCAGTGCGTGCTCATCGCCATTGAGCAATTGCATTTGTATCGTCTCCCCCACATCCATAATATTCTTCAAAGAACGCTCGAGCAAAATGGTATTGACAGCAGGCGGCAAACCCACGTCGCCTTCCAGAGTCAATTTGTTGATGAGAACGGAATTGAAATCGGGGAGGGTATGAATCTCGAAACCGAGCCATGTATTAGATCCGGATAAGACACGCGCCTGACCGACGCGTCTGGCTTGCGCGGAGAGGATAAAATCCAATTCATGTACATGCTTCAACAGGCCATCATCAAAAGACGAAAGAGACAATATCGTATGCGCGGGTTGAGTCGCAGCATATCCATCGCGCAGATTTTCTTCCAACACAACGCGGCCCGTGATCATCAGACCAAAAGCAGCGACGCCCACTGCGACCGCAAGAATCACTAGCAGACTGCGCGACTTGTTGACGAGCAGATCGCGCAGAATTTTCGTACTACGTACGCTCATTGTTGAACCCTTCGCCTGCTCTTGCCTTCGATCTCTTTTTTCCTCGTCCCTGCCGCGTGATGGACGTGGGTTTTGAATTGCTCTGAAGAATCTTTCAGTTGCTCGAACTCCTGCGCGCTCAACTCCAGGAGTTTTGCCGAATACCCCTAGCTCACACGCACGGTGGCGGCCCGGCGCTTATTTCCCATCAGAGCCATTTCACCAAAATAGCTGCCTTTCGATAATTGGTCGACCAGTGTTTCGTCGCCATGTTCATCTTTGAGGAGGATATCCACTTTGCCATCCAGAAGTAAATAGAATGTTTCGCCCACATCACCTTGCTTGATAATATTATGACCCTCATTGTATATGACAGGCTTGGCTTCCTTGAGAATGGAACCAAGCGCCTTCTCATCCAACGAAGAAACAGCATGGAGCTGGTTGTACGTATTTCGCCTTTCAACAAGACCCATTAACTCTTCGCGCAATGTACGTGAGTCATTGATCAGTGAGTTGAAGGATTTCTCATTCAACGCCACCACAGAGACCGGACCATCATGAGATGCCTTCACCGTCGCTGCGCGAACTCCACCACCAAGTAACGCCATTTCGCCGAAATACTGACCGGGCTTCAATTGATTAACTTGCAGCTCGCTCCCGCCTGGCATGTTGATGTAAACATCCGCCTTACCGTTGAGAAGAACGTAGAACTTATCACCTTTTTCGCCCTGACGAATGATGCTCGAGTTCGGCTGAAAAATTTGCGGCTTGATGCCACGCGATACTTCTACAAGCTGATCCTGGGTGAGTGTGGAAAGTGCGCGCACTAGATATTCATTCACCACCTCCCCATCTGAAATCAAAATCGTACGGTTCACGCGTCTCGCAAGGTCGCTATCATGCGTGACCATCAGAATCGTCGTGCCAGAGGCAACCAAATTTTCAAATAGTGAAAAGATCTTTTCAGCAGTTTTGGAATCGAGATTGCCCGTCGGTTCATCTGCCACGAGCAGAGGAGGGTCATTTGCCAGAGCACGCGCAATCGCCACGCGTTGCTGTTGTCCTCCAGAAATCGCAGAGGGCAATTTATGCGCCTGCTCGGTCATCTCCACTTTTTCGAGCAGGTGCATTGCGCGTTCCCTGCGCTCGCGCTTCGAATAGAGTTTGTTCAACTCCATTGGGAGAATGATATTTTCCAATATGGTCAGTGTGGGAAACAATTGAAAGAATTGAAAGACAACGCCGAGATTCCGCCCGCGCCATGCGGCCATTTGTCCCTCGCTGAACGAATGGACTGGTGCACCGTTGATAATGATCTCTCCCAAAGTGGGACGATCTATCCCTGTGATCATATTGATAAATGTGGATTTGCCGCTCCCCGATTTTCCGATAATGGCAACGAATTCCCCTCTCTGCACTTCCACGTTGATGCCGTTCACGGCCGTGAAATCGCCAGCTGGTGTTTGATATACCTTGCGAAGGTTTTTGATCTCGATCAACGGTTGGGTTAGGCTATTTGAAGTCATGCCCCCAAGTTTACTCGAAGTAATGCTGATGATGAGTGCTCCTCCCCGGCAAAGCAGGCGTGCATCCGAATATTTAGGTGAATGTTTTTTACTCTTGACAATTTAGTATAAATGAACTAAATTAGTAAATATTTACTAATTTCACAAGTGTTGATATGACCCCAAAGACCTACAAACCTTCACAACAGACTAAAAACAATATTCTCCAGAAAGCGATTGACCTGTTTAACGAACATGGCACAGCAGTGGTCTCGCTAAACTCTCTGGCAGATGCACTGGGCATCAGCACAGGCAATTTGCAATATCACTATCACAACAAAGAAGAAATTATCCGTGCCATCCTGGAGGTCATGTTTAAGGATTGGAACGCGGTTTATCAAGAGATGGATACAGAGTCTTTCACAATGGAGACCCTACGCCGTACTTTACGAATCAATTTCAACCTGGTCTGGAAGTACCGTTTTTTTTATCGTGAGCTCACCGCACTACTGCGCAACGATGAAATACTGGCAAAACGCTACGCCGCCATTCAGGAGCAAAGACTCGCAGAGCAGGAAATGCTCACGAAACAGATGGCCAGATCGACCGGAGCACGTTCGATGAGCAAAGCTGAACTTCACAATATGGTTCTGATAGGCTGGGTCTTGAGTAATTCATGGCTGTCCTATGTTGAGAGCACCGGTCGCACTGTGGATGAAACTACGATGGATGATGCTGTAGAAGTACTTATTCAACATTACAAACCGTATCTGGAGAAAATAACATGAAACTTTCACGCAGAGATTTCCTGAAATTCGGCGGGGTTACCCTCATCGCTGTGGCGGGTGGCACAGTGTTGCGCGCCCTGGATCAAGGTGTCTTCAGTGTAGGACAAGGTGCCGCATATGAGCCGTGGACAAACTGGCGAGACGCCCCGACCCCAACAGAACGGATCGTCGCCGCGGGCATTCTTGCCTCCAACCCGCACAACTCCCAACCCTGGATATTTCGAATCACCGATTCGACCATTGATTTATTTGCAGAACCCGAACGGCAGATCGGCGTGATCGATCCCTTTTTACGCGAAATGTATGTTGGTCTTGGTTGCGCGGTCGAAAACATGATGTTGGCCGCAGAAGCGGAAGGGTTGTCCCCCACACTAGGACTCATGCCAGATCCTACTGATGAAACTCATGCCGCGCATCTTGAGCTTATTCATTCTTCACCCCATCCTTCCAAACTTTATTCCGTCATTCCAAACCGACACACAGATCGTGGTGCATACGACACGGCGCGCTCAATAGCGCCCAAGATTTTTGAAGAGATCGAAGTCTTGATCGCCGAAGCAAATTTACATTTGTTCTGGTACAAAGATGAAGCAGCCCGCGCGCAATTTAGCGAAGTTGCAATTGAATCAGTTGAAGCACTGATTGCTGATGAGCAGCAAAGCATGGACAGCCACGCCTGGTGGAGACAGGATTGGGATCAATTGCAGGAAACCGCGGATGGCATCACCCTCGATGCACAAGCCCTAGGACCCATCACACCGATCGCGAAAATTTTCCCCGATCTCTCCCGCCAGCAAAATGATGCTGCCTTTGTAAAAAATGTGCGCGAAATCATGCTCCCCACCGCAGCCGCATTTGGTATTCTTGCCGTGAGAGATGGAAACAACAGTACTCAACGCCTAAATTGCGGGCGTGCATGGGAACGGATTCATCTCTGGGGCACAACCCAGGGACTTGCCATGCAGCCGCTGAATCAAATGTGCGAAAGGGTCGATCGGGAAATTCAGCTTGGAATCGAGCCTGTCATTGGAAATGCCGTCAGGGCATTGGTGAATGACGACTCATGGCACGCGATTATGCCTTTCCGTCTGGGTTACCCTACGCAGAAGACAAATCTCAGCCCGCGCAGAGGGTTAGGAAAAGTCATAGCATAAACAAAAAGAAAACTCATCCCATTTTCGGATAAATTACCTCATCAAAGCACAAGCCACGGAGCAATGCTCTGTGGCTTGTTTTATTCAAGCGCAATTACTTCACCTGTAGACATCACGTAAATCACACCGTTCCCTAATGCTGGTGCAGGCAGAAAGGTGCTCACACTTTCAAAAACCCATAGCTCCTCGCCAGTGACCGCATCGAGCGCGTAAAGATGACGGGGTCCACTCGGAAACAAATGACTGCTATCACTCACATAAACAACGCCATCCGAAATCAGAGCTTCGCTGACGGCATCGCCGCCCGTATCGAATTTCCAAAGCAGTTCACCAGTTTGAGGATTCAGTGCATATAAAAAATGATCAATATTGCCCGCATAAATGATATCCTCATCCACCGCGGGGGCAGACCAAAACTCGCCACCCGCTTTGAATTTCCATCGCTCTTCACCTGTCAACTGGTCAAAGGCATAGAGATGGCGATCCCAATTCCCAACATAGATCAGTCCATTGGCAACTGCCAGACCCAGAAACATTTCATCCTTTTCAACACGCCATAGTTCTTCTCCTGTTTCACCATCGAGTGCAATGAGGAGTTTTCCACCCGTTGTGTAAATGACACCCTCATCATAAGCCGGCGCGCCCATGAACGCGCCTTCATTTCCCGTCGCGACCTCCCAAATCAATTGACCGGAGTGCAGATCTAGAGCATAGACAACATGATCCGTAGCAAGATATACGCGATCATCAACGATCAAAGGTGAGCCTTGGGCAAAATTCCTGGTTCTGAATGACCAAAGCACATCCCCGGTATGTCGATCAATCGCCTGAACAAGGTTACTGAACCCAGCGGTAACAATCATATCTCCACTGATCGCGCCTGTGGATTCAAGTGCATCGAATCCACCAACGGACCAAATCTGCTCACCTGTTTCAGCATCCAAAGCATACAGAACTCCATCTCCCGAGCCTGTGTACAGCATTCCATCTACGACCATTGGCGGCATCAACCAGCTGGAACTGACTTTGGTTTGCCACTTCATCTCAGGCTGATTCCGAATGGCTGGTGTGTTATAGACTCCCGTGCGTTGTGTGTCTCCGCGGTAGAGAATGATGTTCGAGTCGGAACCAGAAGGAGTGGGTGATGAAGTGATCTGGACAGTAGTCTGAGTAGGTTCCGGAGTTGACGCGATCGGCGTCTGTGAGCTGCATGCAACTAGGACTATTGCAATCAAGCATAGCCAAGTTATGTGTAGCGGAAAGAGTATTTTTCGAGGGTTGGACACGATTGTAGCTCGGGTTCCGATTCTTGGAACCTGGCTGGCACCTGAGCGGACCACGAGCCATTACACATTGGATTCTTTCGGAACACGGCAACCGTCGTGTTCCGGTTTTTTACGTGACTACAATCAGAGCAAACCACATTCCAACTGAGAAAGGAGAATTCCATGATGCGATTGTCTTTTCCTGCTTGGCTCCGTTCGCTCAAACTGAGGTGGGATCGAGTTCTTGTGCCGCGGCCCTCTTTATCTGCCTTAGCGAAGCTGCCTATTTCACAACTGCCAAAGTTTGTGCGTGAATCGGAGGTAGCCTTGCAGTATCTGCAATTGCTTGGGCTGTTGGATTGGGCAGACTTTCCAGAGCGACCCGATCAGCGCTTCTCGCCGCAGGAAGCGCTCCTGCCCTATGCACCTTTTGTGGCCGCCTATCTGGTGAAGCTTGATCGGCGCATGTCCTATGTCGCTGACCTCTGGCAATACTTGGTCGAAAATCCGGCCTTGGTTTGGGTCTTAGGGTTTCCGCTCAAAGCCTCCCGTGCGTTTGCCTGGGGCTTTGATGTCAGAGCCAGTTTGCCCACCCATCGCCACCTCAGCCGTTTGTTGAGAACCATTCCCAATCCCACCTTGCAATATCTGCTCAATAATACGGTCCAGTCGATCCAACGTGAATTTAGAGGAACGTTTCAGCTGGACATCCGTTTTGGGGAGTGCATTTCCCTGGATACCAAGCATATTATTGCTTGGGTCAAGGAAAATAACCCCAAAA
>JAKEFL010000225.1 GCA_022616105.1 Anaerolineae bacterium
TCACCGCAGGCAGCTTCCTCCCAGTCCAGCACAGCAGAGATCTCATTTTCATGCCACAGGATGTTGCCAGACCAATAATCTATATGCAAAAGAGATGGGGAGTCCGCACGAAGGTTAGCCCACAAATCGCGCATTGTGTGCCATAGGTCCGCGCCGCCTGGATAATCCAGCATATATTGCGGTGGCGTATCGTATTTCAAGAACCATGTTGCTTCCGTGTTGCCCTTCAATAAAAATTCCTGTTCTCCCTTTCCACATGGGATGGAATGGATTCTTGCCAATGTCCTGGCGAGTTTTTGCGCCCAATCTATAAAATCAGATGGCGCCTCCATCATAAGACTACCTTCCACAAATCGAGTGACGATCCCAGGCGAACCTAAAATATCACCCGAATCATCAAGCAGCATTGCCTCAGGCGCGGGAACCTTGTGCTTGTTCAGCAATTCGAACGTTTTGAACTCCCTTCGTGCCTTCTCCCCACGATCATAATCACCAAAGATTTTATAACGCCTCACAACGATCTTATATGGATTCCCGCTGGCTAAACACGCCTCGACAAGATGTGTATGATTCGAGAAACTGCCCGGGAGCAAGTCTACCTTCAGGAGGGAACTACCAGACTCGATCCTTTCCAGTAAAGCCTGTATCCTCTCTTTTGGAAGTAAATCAAGTGAATTCTCCGTCATAAAAAAATTATATCAGCCCGTGAAAATAAAAAATTTGAGGTCTTGACGCGAGTGATAGAATTGTCAATTGATAATTCGCCGCATGGATTTCCCGTGACACAAAACATGATTCAGCAAGCATGGACTCGATTGAAGCCAGTCATAAAAGCAGATTTGGCATGGTGGTTCCTTATCGTAGTAGGGATTATCCTGCGTTTGCGGCAGTATCTTACAAACCGTTCCTTTTGGGCGGACGAGGCTAGCCTTGCTTTTAATTTGGTGACACGCACCTTTAGCGGCCTCACTCAGCCTCTGGATTATCATCAAGGCGCGCCGATCGGTTTTTTGTTTATTGAAAAACTTTCTATTCTTGCTCTGGGAAATAATGAATATACAATGCGCCTCTTCCCGCTGTTATCCGGGATATTTGCTATTTATCTGCTCTACATCCTCGCGAAAACCCATATCGGACTGAGCGGATTATTTGCGCTTATCGCATTTTCAGTGGGGTCGAATCTAATTTATTATTCCTCCGAGCTCAAGCAGTATTCCAGCGACGTGATGATTGCATTGCTGCTGGTTTATCTCGCAAGCCGGTGTATCCAGGAACAGGTGCATGCCAAAGATTTCCTACTTTTGGGTATTGTCGGAGCAGTTGCAATATGGGTATCTCACCCCTCAGTTTTTGTGCTCGCCGGAATCGGATTGGTACTAGTCTTTGAGAAGCTGACGCGAAAAGACTATGTGCCTTTTTTTTGGATTTTCGTGATGGGAATTGTGTGGATAGGTTTATTCGCAGTGGACTATTATGTATTGCTGCGACCTTTGGCTGCGGATGAATATTTGAAAAATTATTGGGGTAAAGCATTTATGCCTCTGCCGCCGTGGAGCGACCCGGGCTGGTTTGAAAAGACATTCTATTCCATGTTGTTGATGAGTTTGCACACGCATATCAGTGCGGTTGTCATTGTTCCCATCCTGCTCCTCATTGGCAGTGTGTCGCTTTTTGTGCGCAACCGAAGGATTGGCCTGCTTTTCATTCTGCCTGCTTTGCTGGTTCTGATTGCTTCGAGTTTTGAAACCTATCCTCTCAAAGACAGATTCATGCTCTTTCTCATTCCATCTTTTTTGTTGATCATTTCGGAAGGACTGCGGGGCATCTATTTGTTTGCCGCAAAATGGAGCCGCCCTTTAGGCTTCGTCCTTGCCGGTCTGCCAGTCATATTACTGATTTGGCCCCCAGGCACCACGCTGGATCAATTTGCCATCACCACTCGCGGTTCCGATGTCAGACCTGTTATTGAATATGTTGGTGAAAATAGGACGTCAGATGAAATTGTTTATGTATTTCATGCGGGTGAATCAGCGTTTCAATATTATGCTCCACTTTATGGTCTTGATACTGGCAAAGTTATCCTTGGCTTTAGCAGTCCTCGTAAAAAACTTGCCCTAGAAGGATTTTTTAATGATGTAGAGGTGCTTAGAGGAAAGGGCAAAGTTTGGTTCATCTTTTCCAACATCTACGACTGCGGCGATTGCGAGGGAGATATGCAGGAGTTTTATGTGGAATATCTAAACGAGTTTGGGGTCATGTTGGATCAGTTCAATGCGCCCAGGGCAAACGCGTACCTATATGACCTCAGCCCATAAAGATCATTCTCCATAAAAAATAACAGCCTATTACGAAGTGATACAATCCTATTATGGGCACACTCTACCTCGTTGCCACTCCCATTGGTAATCTGGAAGATATGTCCCCGCGCGCGGTTCGAGTGCTGCGCGAAGCAAGTTTGATCGCTGCAGAGGATACGCGTCACACAGGGAAATTGCTCAAACACTTCGGAATTGAAACTCCACTTACAAGTTACTTCGAACACAACAAATTAAATAAACTGGACTTCATCCTGAACAAACTCGTAACGGGTGATGTAGCATTAGTTTCAGATGCAGGGACTCCCGCGGTCAATGACCCCGGCTACGAATTGGTAAAAGCCGCCCTCGCTTCAAACTTCGACGTGAAGCCTGTTCCCGGTCCATCAGCCCCCATCGCCGCCCTGACCGCGTCCGGCCTGCCAACAGACTCATTCCTCTATCTTGGTTATCTTCCTCATAAAACCAGTGACCGTCACAAGTTCATGGGACAAGTTGCCAGTTTGCACTACACACTTATCTTCCTCGAATCGCCTTATCGTATTGTGGAAGCCTTAGAAGATATTCTCTCGATACTCGGGAATCGCCAAATCTGCGTGGCACGCGAAATGACCAAGATGTTCGAAGAATACTGGCGCGGGAATGTCAGTGGGGCGGTGGAACATTTTAAATCTCAGCCTGCGAGAGGGGAGTTTACTCTGGTTATCGAAGGAAAGAAGAAAGAGGAAAGTGAGCGTTGGACAGAAGATGATTTGCTCTCCGCAATCAAAAAAGAATTGAACAACGAGAAATCTGCCAAAGAGATTTCAGCAGAATTGGCGGAGATAAGCGGCTGGAATAAGAAAGACGTGTACCGACTGATCAATAGAAAGTCATAACACCATGAGTTTTGCACCAGTCCCGGATCAGAGTGAAATTAAGGGATCCCGAAACTCTTTGCCATTTCCAAAATCAGGATGGGTGCGAGTTATGTATGGCTTATTCATAACCGTCCTGCCAGTCTTTTCTTTCTGGGCTGCTGAACTGCTTAAACCAGAATGGCAATCGGGGGATTTATCCGATTACATTATCCTGTTGCTTTTCCCTGAAGCATCTGCATTATTTTTTCCTCTACTGGCATATTCGATTATTTGCTACCTGCTGCTTCTGATTGCGCCGACTCGTTATTCGTCATTATCCTTGATTCGATATGGGATTTACACAGGTACAATTCTGGCTTTGCAATATAGTATTATCTTGCTTCTTTATTTACTTGATACCAGATATTCTTTCTCATTCTTTCTGCTCTGGTTATTTCCTCTTTACTTTCCGAAAATCTATCAATGGGTTGTCCGCAAGTGGGATGCGCGAAGAGCCCGTTCCGGTTTGGCGATCCTCGTTCTCATAGTCATTGTGATTGCAATTATCGTTAATCGGGAGGAATTCTTTCCGCTGTTTCTCGCAATTGTTGCTCTTGTGATTGCTGCTCCTTTTTGGTCTTTCTTAATGGCAGGTCAAGCCGCGATTTGGCTATCTAAAAACTACGAAACAAGATTTACCCTCCCGCGCGGACTTGGAATCACTGCCTGGCTCGTCGCGTATGCTGCCGCCTGGCGCTATGACATCCTTAAGATGTATGTGGAGTATGCGAAACTACCGACTGCTCCACCCGATTGCTACATCGCCACCGCCGCCGCGCGTGGACATCCAACTTTCGTCCGTTCGTGGAGCGTGCAACGCGCTGACGGGAAATCCATGCAAGTGAATGCGCAAATGCAAATTTTGAAATGCGCCGAACTTGCTTCAATAGTAGTTGTTCCGCGTTTGCATCAATACATCAGAGAGCTTTATGATGCAACCGGAAAACCTCTGGCGCGTATGATTCGAAATCCATTTTTAGCGGACGTTGCGTACCTGCTTTTGAAACCATTTGAATGGTTCGCGCGGGCGGGTTTGAAGTTTGTTTTTTTCGATATTGATTCGATCTCAAAAAGACTATACAAAAATTAGCTTGTAGGAGAATAAGAGATGCCAGACGAAAAGAAGCCAGAAGAGAAAAAAGAAGAAAAGCCAGTAGTGGTTGATAAGCTGGTGGAGTCCAATCATTCCATCAAGATCAAAGGGAAAGAGGTTAAGTACACGGTCACAGCGGGGACGATGATCTTGAAAGAGGAAACAACTGATCGTGCGAAAGAAGCGGAGGGTGAAAAGCCGCGCGCACAAATCTTCTTCATCGCGTATACAAAAGATGGCGTCAAAGATAAATCCAAACGCCCACTCACGTTTTCGTTCAATGGCGGACCGGGTTCCGCATCTGTGTGGCTGCATTTGGGTGTGCTGGGTCCACGTCGAGTGGTGATGCAGGAAGACGGCAATCTACCTCCTCCTCCATATAAGTTGACCGATAACGAGTATTCGCTTCTCGATGAAACGGATTTGGTTTTCATCGACCCAATGAACACAGGATACAGCCGCCCGGTGGAGGGCCAGAAGCCGAAGGAATGGCATGGATTCAAAAAGGATATTGAGTCAGTCGGCGATTTTATCCGCCTTTACACCACGCGCAATAACCGCTGGCTTTCCCCCAAGTTTTTGATCGGCGAATCCTATGGCACGACGCGCGCTTCCGGGCTTTCAGGATACTTGCAGGATCGTTTTGGGATGTATCTCAACGGCATTATGCTTGTCTCTGTCGTGCTTGATTTTACAACGCTGTATTTCAATATCAACAACGATCTGCCATTTATCCTCTACCTGCCCGGCTATACAGCCACAGCGTGGTATCACAATGTGCTTAGTCCACACAAGCCATTGCAGACGTGGCTTAAGGAGGCGGAGGAGTTTGCGTTAGGTGAATACGCCAGTGCATTGCTCAAAGGCGACGCGCTTACGAAGGAAGAACGCGCGCGGATTGTCGAAAAAGTTTCCCTATATTCGGGCATCTCAAGAGAATTCGTGGAACGCTCGAACTTGCGCATCAACGATCAGCACTTCTTCAAGGAGCTTTTGCGTGAACGTGGGTTAACCGTTGGTCGCCTGGACAGCCGCTTTACAGGTCGAGACCGGTTGGGGATCACGGAAAATCCTGAGTATGATCCATTGCTGACGAACATAATAGGTCCTTATATGGCAACGTTCTATGAATACGTCCGCAATGAGTTGAAGTTCGAATCGGACCTGCCTTACGAAACCCTGAGCGGATTCGTGCATCCGTGGTCTTATGCTGAGTTTGAGAATCAATATGTCAACGTCGCCGAGACTTTACGCGCCGCGATGACTCATAACCCGTACCTCAAGATCTTTGTCGCAAACGGCTATTACGATCTGGGCACCCCGTACTTCGCCACCGAATACACTTTCAACCACCTGGGGCTGGATGAGAGCCTGCGGAAAAATATCTCCATGGAATATTATGACGCGGGACATATGATGTATATCCACATCCCTTCCCTCAAGCAGATGAAGACAAATTTAGCGACTTTCATAAATAGTGCAGTTTCGTAAGAAATCTAGCTGTATCCTGTTTTCTCCAACAACACACCTGCTCTGGCACAACCTGCTACGGCAGGTGTTTTAGCCCATTATTAGGGATATTCTCCATTGTTTTCCTGTAACTTTGCCATATAATTGCCGTCATGTTAACGCCTTACAAACTTGTAAGGCAGTTATCATATTAGGTTTTGGCAATTTTTTAAAAGGACTAAATGAAAAAGATCCCTTCTCTACTGATTGCATTAGTTTTCTTGATTTCACTTCTCGCAACGCCAGTATCTGCCGCCGCTCCAATGGTCATAACAACTACGCCTTCGTCAGTTCCACAGGAACTTGGGCAGCTTAAGGTCTGTAAAGCTGCGGGTGCAGGAGTAACTGTAGGTCAGTTGTTTACCATCAATGTAAATAACACCAGTTACAATGTTCCGGCAGGACCCAGCGACGGTGGTTATTGTGTTCTTGCTGGGCAATTTCCGCTTAATTCAGACGTTACAGTACAAGAAGTCATTCCTGCAGGTTATGATGTCTCAAATATTGAGGTCAAACCAGACCGTGCCGTGGACACAGATGTGGCATTAGGAAAAGTCATCATCGAAATTGGCAGTGGCGTTACCGAAGTCATTTTCACAAACAGAGCAAGCGGTTTGCCAACGCAAACACCTGGGCCTTCGAAGACACCGACAGCTACACCAAATTGTGCTCCAAACTGTACACCGACATCAACGCCCACACCCAAAGGTCGTCTGCAGATTTGTAAAGAAGCTGATGGAGCTGGGGTCAGTGGTTACTTTAAGTTCGATTTTGCGAACAAGTCCAAGACCATCCCCGTAGGAGCTTGTTCAGCGCTCATTACGGTGGAGACTGGCACTTTAACGATCACTGAAGTAGCACAAGCAGGGTATAAAGTCACAGATGTGTACACCATCCCCGCGAATCGCTTGATTAGCAAGAATCTTAATGCCCGTAGTGCTACAGTAACAATTGTACAGGGAAATGCCTCCTCGCAAACTATTGTCATTTTCCGCAACCGGGCTGAGACTCAGACTGCGACTCCAACACATACCCCAACAGGAACCATCACACCCGCGACATCTACACCCACAGGCACAATCACGCCTCCAACGCCCACTCCTACTGGGACTATTACCCCCGCAACTTCTACACCCACAGGCACAATCACACCTCCAACACCCACACCTACTGGGAGTACTACACCCCCGGTTTGTACGCCGATTGTAGTGACAGCGGACTTCAGCCAGGTATCGATTGGTCAGCCCATCGAGGGCTTGGGTGTGGTAGTGCCGGGGTTGAATATTGATGCACAGGGGACAGCCGTGAGACTGCAACAGGGTGTGGCACCGGTTCTTTACAACGCAACTGGCACTGGCGTACTCACTCCCAATGGTGGAATAGGGCCTAGGGGAGGGTTCAGCGATATAACTGTCTTACAAACACCTCAGGCACACCTGTATACCTTTACCTTTGCATCGGGAACATCGGTGAGCAATTTCTCACTGCGTCAGTTGGACTTTGGAGATTGGAACCCGACTTTTAGCACCGACCATTTCGCGAGTATGACTGCTTATAATGCAAGTAATACCATCGTTGCCAGACAAGAACTCAATTACACAAGCCCGGCATCAAGTCTTCCAACCAGTTCAAACCTTTACGGGAACCTTCAACTGTCTGGGGATGCGCTAGGTGCTCTCGCAGGTCAACCTGGCAACTGGACGTGGACTGTCTCCGGGAGTGGGATTGTGAGAGTGGTTCTGGAGTTTGGCGTTGGTTATGATCCCTATGTCGCTTTTGATTCCCTCTCCTTTACTACAGAGTGTCCAATCGCCATGACTCCCACACCTTAGTTGGATTAGAAAATGCTAATTCTTCACATTCACCAGTCCACCATATAGTTACCTAGTAAACAGAAATGAGTCATCTTAGATGGCTCATTTCTGTTTATAATTAAAGTTATCGCAAATCAGGTCAGGAAAGATTTACATGAATCTTGACGATCTCAAACGTTTCAAAGAACTCGATACTCTCAACATGCTGGGTGAGATTGACAATCTCCCGAGCCAGCTTGGCTATGCCTATCAGCTTGGGATGAGACTTGAGTTGCCTGATTGGAAGGCTATTGAACAGGTTGTTATCGCCGGGATGGGTGGATCTGCCATCGGTGCGGACCTGCTCGCCTCGTACGGCGCCTCTCTCTCACGGATACCTGTTTCCGTTCATCGCGATTATGGACTCCCTCTCTTTGCGCGCGGCATGGATACGCTTGTTGTCTGCTCCTCTCATTCTGGCAATACAGAAGAGACGCTTGATGCTTTCGAAACCGCGCTCAAAGCCGAATGCCGAATCATCGTAGTGTGCACGGGTGGTGAATTAGCCAAAAGAGCAAAGGCGAATAACATTCCCATTTGGACTTTTGATCACGCGGGTCAACCGCGCGCCGCAGTGGGATTCTCATTTGGTTTACTTCTGGCAATGTTCCAGCGTCTGGGGATCATTCCAGATCAAAACAATGAAATGGAAGACGCGCTGGCTGCCATGAACAGAATACAACAGCATTTGCGTGCAGATGTTCCCACCGCGAAAAATCCAGCCAAACGCTATGCAGGTCAATTGATGGGACGTTGGGTTACGATCATGGGTGCAGGCCTGCTCACCACGGTTGCCCGCCGCTGGAAGGGACAGCTCAACGAAGTAGCCAAAGCAGGTGCGAACTTTGAATTTCTTCCTGAGGCTGACCATAACACACTCGCAGGAACGATGAATCCTGAAGAAGTGTTAAACGCACACACAATGACTCTCTTCCTGCGCGCGCCATCTGATCATCCGCGTAATCGCCTGCGCTCCGACCTGACTCGCAAGGCATTTATGCTCGAAGGCATGAACACTGACCACGTCGACGCGCGCGGCAATACACCCCTCGCACACATGTGGACGTTGATCCTGTTTGGGGATTACATGGCGTATTATCTTGCGATGGGCTACGGCGTTGACCCTACGCCCATCAAAGCTCTGGTGGATTTCAAAGAAGCGATGGCAGAAGCGAAATAAATTAAGGCGACCTACCGGGTCGCCTTTTTGTTTATTCAGGTTCCAGTACGATATCAAATATCCCTTCTGCTTTGCCAGCGGGATGGTAACTGTTTACACCAATCGTTTTATAACCCGGTGCAGAAATGCGCACATGGATATGCTCAGGGAGATTACATTCAAAACGATATTGACCGTTTTGATCCGTGAAGAAAGTTGCGCGCGATGAATCAGGATGACCGAGACCGGCTTCTTCGGGCCAGAACTCAAGTTTGGCGTTGGGGATCGGTTTACAGTCCACGCTGGAAAGCACAGTGCCTGTGAGGATATGTCCATGACCCACAACTGTTCGTTCCGGTGCGTTCGGTTTGTATGATGGACTCACACCATCGTCAAGAGTTGGTTGACAAGTACGAGTTACTTTAGTGATTTCAGTAGTAGGTTGAATCGAAGGAATGGTTGTTTCACTAACTGGCTTTGATTCGGCTGTGCAAGCATTGGCTCCAATCAGGAATATGATTATCCATAAAACATAAAACCGCTTCTTCACCACGGTAATGGATCACTTTCGATTTCTCGTTTCCATAAGTCATACATGGATTGAACCACTTCCGGGCTGAGTTGTTTGTCAGCGGCGGCGAAGTTGTTCAACGCCTGGTCCACAGTCTTTGCACCTGGGATCACAGTCGAAACCTCTGGCTGTGCCAAAACAAATTGTAATGCGGCATGTGCCATGGATGTTCCTTGCGGAACAAGCGCGGCGAATTTTTCAATCAGGTCATTGCGGCGCGCCAGCACTTCAGGTGACCAACGATTGCGAACATCGTCGAACTTATGATTCCCACGATAACGCCCGGAAAGCCAGCCTGAATCCAACGGCACTTTGACGATCAGTCCCATGCCTTGCTCCTGTGCTTTTGAAAAAGCGGGCATCATTTCCTGATACAACGCGTTGAAGAAAACTTCTGCAGCTTTGCTTTTTGTTGTGTCCAACACATTTTCCAACTCAATGCGCCAATCCAGCGAAACGCCATATTCACGGATCTTGCCTTCAGTTTTCAACTTCTCTAATTCGGCATATAACTCCGCGGAGACATTGCCATCCATCTGTTCGCGTGGCGGATTGTGCAACAACAAAATATCCACGTAATCTGTTTGCAAACGTTTGAAACTCCCTTCAAGCACCGGGCGGACGTGCTTTACATCGAAGTCACGTTTTCCACCTTTGTAATGACTGAACTTGGTGCAGATGATGACATCCTTACGCACCGACTTTAATCCTTGACCAAGAAGCTTCTCGCTTCTGCCTCCGCCGTAGCCTGGCGCGGTGTCGAAAAAGTTGCAACCAGCTTCAAGCGATTTTTGCACGATCTTCAACGCTTCATCTTTATCGTTGACTCCCCAATCTGGGTTTGCCAACTGCCATGCTCCAAGACCGATCTCGGAGACGTTCATGCCTGTATTACCAAAGGGACGAAGTTTCATGTAATTCTCCTGTAAAATTTTGCTTTAGTACATTTTTACCGCGAAGCCCGCTAAGGGCGCGAAGAAGGCCTTTAAATCTTTGCGTTCTCACCTGCATGATTTGCTCAGCAAATCACGGGCGGCGCAAGTGTCGCGCTCTTAGCGGTAAATAAAAATTATCTTCCCAAAAGTGAATCGATCTCTTTCATTTGATTATCTGTCAAAGGACCGAATTGCATGGCTTTGGCATTTTCTTCCACTTGCGCAACAGTCTTGAAACCTGGGATCGGGATGGTCTTTTCACTGCGTGACCAAATCCAAGCCAGTGCACCTTGAACCAGTGTGCGACCATCGCTGGTGAGAATTTCACGGATTGCATCCAGTTGATTCAGCGTTGGCGCAAAGAAATGTTCCTTCGACCATTCATCATTGCGGACATCGTTTTGTGGGAAGGTTGTATTTTTGGAATACTTGCCGCTCAACGCACCGCGCGCCAAAGGACTGCGATTCACGCTGGCGAGATTCAACTCTTCACATAATGCCAGCATTTCTGGCGCGTTGAGAATCACATTTAGATCATGCTGAATGGCTACACAATGTTTTCCATTGGCAAAGAGACGCGCGCCTTCCACCGAGTCTGTGCTCCAGCCGTAGTAGCGAATCTTCCCTTCGCTGACGAGTGATTCCAATAAATCAACCATCGCAGGTACTTTTTCAATTGGGTAATCCCAGACGTGCAATTGATAAAGGTCAATCACATCTGTGTTCAAGCGACGCAAACTATCTTCACATTCCTTGCGGACATGTAAAAGATGATCATCCGTACGAAAGTTGACACGCTTTTCTGCTTCATTGACATGGAAGCCAAACTTTGTGGCGATGACCGCTTTGTCGCGTTTTCCTTCCAAGGCGCGAGCCAAAATTCTTTCACTATGACCTGTGCCATAGTTTGCGGCGGTATCGAAAAAGTTGATGCCATGATCGAGCGCGGAATGAATCGCGCGGACTGATTCGTTGTCATCCACATCACCCCAGCCGCCCTGCCCATCCAGCCAATACCAAACGCCGCCGATTGCCCAGCAACCCAGGCCCATTGCGCTGACTCGCAGATTTGATCTTCCCAATGTTCGTTGAAGTGTGTTGGTTGTGGTTGGTGTCATTATTCTCTCCTTTATGATTGAATTACCAGCTCTTGTTCCTCAATGACCTTTTGATAGTAGTCAATCTTGTAATGAACCAATTTCAAATGTTCATTCAGTTCTTCTATGCGTGCCTCCACGTTATCGCGAAGCGCCTTCAACATTTCCACACGTTCAGGCAGAGTTTCCTCACCCTGGCGTTGAAGTTCTGCATACCGCTGCATATCCTTGATAGACATGCCCGTGGCGCGCAGTTTGAGGAGGAAGTCAATCCAGCCGACGTCATCTGCAGTGTAACAGCGGCGGGTATTTTCCTCTCGATTAATAGGGTGGATGAGTCCGATGCGCTCGTAATAGCGCAGCGTGTGGGTGGTCAACCCTGTTGCCTGGGCAACTTCTTGAATGGTGAGTTTGTCTTTTTGGATATCCATGCTCCTAGTGGTGTGTTGGCTAAGTTTTGCAACGAATTAATCCGGGAGTGTTGTTTTGCCAATAGCGGAAGTCGCGACAGGTCCATTGCCAGTCGAAAGGA
>JAKEFL010000226.1 GCA_022616105.1 Anaerolineae bacterium
ACAAACCCGGGTGTAAATGGTCCGAAGTTTTCGCGATAGAGAGGCTCGGAAGAAAACGTGATAATTGAAATTGTGCGCCCATGAAAGTTCCCCGACGCGGTAATGATCTCTGCCTGATGACGAGGCACACCTTTGACTTGATATGCCCATTTGCGCGCGAGTTTAAGGGCAGTCTCAACAGCTTCTGTCCCGCTATTCATCGGCAGAGACATTTCATAGCCTGTCATCTCATAGAGTTCTTTATAAAGAAGCGGCAACTGGTCATTGCGGAACGCGCGAGATGTAAGCGTGACTTTCTTCGCCTGCTCAAGCAACGCGTTCAAAATTTCAGGGTGCACATGTCCCTGATTGAGGGCAGAATACGCGGAAAGACAATCGAGATATTTCCTGCCATCCACATCGTAAACCCAAACGCCCTCTCCTCGTTCGATCACCACATCCAGCGGATGATAATTGTGCGCGCCGTACTGTTCTTCCAAAGCGATGTAATCTTGTGTGTTCATAAATTCACCTTTTTATTATCCCGGTGGTCGAGCAGGGCCGGTGGTTGAGTAGCCGCGAAGCGGCGTATCGAAACCAAGCCCGTATCGAGACCACCACTTTCAAGTTTATGTTTGCTTTTAACAGGTGGTTTCGATACGGCGGCGGTGGTTGAGTAGTCCCACAAGGACGTATCGAAACCCGCCGCCTACTCAACCACCGGCGAATTTATCCAACCCCAAACAACCGCGCCAGGATCGCCTTCTGCGCGTGCAGGCGGTTATGTGCCTGTGGGAAGATCACCGAATGTGGACCATCCGCGACATCGTCAGTCAATTCTTGATTGCGATGCGCGGGCAGGCAGTGCATCACAATCACATCCTTATCTGCTTCGCTGACAAGTTGCGCATTGACCTGATACGGTGGGAAGACTTTCTCGCGCTTGGCAGTTTCTTCTTCCTGACCCATCGAAGTCCATGTATCGGTATAAATCACCTGCGCGCCTTTCACAGCCTCATGCGGATCGCGCAGGAATGTTAATTTGATTCCCGTTTCTTTTGCATTTTCCTTCGCAATCTCTACAGCCTTTGGATTGAGATCATAACCTTCGGGATTTGCAATCGTAAAGTTCCATCCCAATTTCGCGCACACATGCATGAGCGAGACAGCCACGTTATTTCCATCACCCACGTAAGCGACATTCAAACCTTTGGCTTTGCCGAATTTCTCCTGAATGGTCAGAGCATCTCCGATTCCCTGGCAGGGGTGGTTGTAATCACTCAGCCCATTGATCACAGGAATCTCAGACCACTTCGCCAGTTCCAACACATGCGCGTGGTCAAATGTTCGCGCCATGAGCGCATGGAGATATCCTGAAAGCACGCGCGCAATATCGGCAATCGATTCGCGTTTGCCGAGACCAATTTCGTTTGGTGAGAGATATAACGCGTCACCTCCCATGTGACGCATCGCCATATCAAACGAGACGCGCGTCCGCAGGCTGGGTTTCTGGAAGATCATGCCCAACACTTTGCCTTTGAAATAAGGTGGGTTGCCTTTCTTGAAATATTCTTCCTTTAATTTGATAGCCAGGTCGAGCAAGTCCTGCACTTCCCCCGAAGATAAATCTGATATCGCGAGAAAATGTTTCATGCAAACTCCTTGGTGATAAGTATATTGCGTGAGGCAATTGTGAGATGTCTAAATTCTCACTTGTTGAGGGCGATGCGCATTTATATCCATTTGCAAAATACCCGAAACGACCTTATAGTAGCAACATACAGCAGTTTTGACACTTCTGCATAACATTCTGCACAAGCGAATTATATCTCTATGAGCAGGGACCTTGCAGTACGAATTGAATATTCGCAAAGAAACAGATGAAGTACTCATCAAAGCAACCAGCATCTCCATCTCCAAAGAGCGGATGCATCTCATTGCGCAGGAAGTGATTGGCAGAGAATTCTCCATTCAGGGAAAGACTCAACCAATATGATTCAGTTGATAAAAAATTTGGGATTATCTAATAAAACGACAACAAACTAACAATTTATTATCCCAATCGTTTCAGGACAGTTTTTATGTTTTTTCTCATCGAGGCAGGATTAAGATCAAACTTTCCAGATTGCTGTAAGGCTGTCTCCATCATGGATTCAAGAAGTTCGTATGCTACAAATCCATTTTGAATGAGGAAAACGATATCTTCAATGTCAGAGTCAAATCCGCGATCTAGTTTGCTGATTGCAATAGCATAAGGGTCCAAAACATACACTTCAAGATTTCCAAATTGACCAATTCGTATATTTCTTTCCTCGCTCCCCTTGGGCATAGGGATGAATTGGATCATGGATACTGGTTCAACTTCAACACCCATCTCATCTGCCACCAAATGAATCATCCTTTGAAACTCGCTTATGTTTAAATCATCCCCAACAAAATCAAGGTCAATTGTAGGACGAGAACCCCCCAAAAGAACAAGAGCACTGCCTCCAAGCACATGAATTTCTGATGGCTTTGTTACCCGCTCACTCAGCCGTTGCAGGAAGGTTATGATCTCACGCTCGTTCATGTTCCTGCCCATGTTTTCGCTCTAGAGTTCTTAGCCAACGCTCCACGCCATGTTGATAAGTGCCGAGCCAGTTTATATCATCGCCGCTTAACTCACATTGGCTCTGTGCCAGAAGTTTTAGACGGGCTTGCGGGTCCGAGAGTCTTGGCAAATGAACCTCTTCTGAGAACAGATCAGGCAGGTGGTCAACGCGTCCCAAAAGATTCTTTATTTTTTTATGATATATCATTTGAAAAAGATATGCGGCAGTGTAATAACACATGCAAAAAATCTTTGCTCGCTCTGATATCAAATCTTTTGCAGCAACCGCAAAAGAGGCATATTCAGGATGCTGCAGGAACAATGGAATAAGCGCGAGTCTCAACCTTGCTTCTGGGCTGGAAGCCAGAGCAATGATCAGATCAACGGGCTGATATACCACATGCGCATTATCCTTATCCCCGCCGCGCAAAAATTGAACTCCAAGAGCGTTCAATTCATTAACTAACTGATTGCCATGAACATCGTGAATATTCATTACATCTGATTATATCGTCAAATAAATGTCGAAGTCACTACATCTCCAGTGACATAATCGTCAACTCAACTACCCCGCATTCTTCACCTTTCTCCAATACCTTAGCAATCCATCCGCGCTCATGCCGGGTGGGTTTGCCAGTGTGTAGGCATCCATCACATCTTCACTCAAACCCATTTGCACGCCTTCTTCCATCATCCATTCGGTGAAGCTTTGCCGCAGCGCCTCTATCTCTATAGATGAGTCTTCAGACATTGTCTGCTCAAGCCATCGTGCTGCTGAATCCAATCCTTTTTCCACCTCACGCAATTGCCATTCGGGGTCATTGTAAATGCCGAAGTGAGTCGGCGCGATGCGCGTGAACTTTTCCTTTCGTAAGCGCGCAATGCTCTCATGCCAGCGTTCGAGATGCAGCTCCGGCGGCGGCATTGGGACGCGTAAATATTGATAACCGGGGATTCGGACTCCGCCTACATCGCCACTAAAACAAATATCTTCGAAGAGATATGCGTAATGATGTTCTGCATGGCCCGGAGTGTTAATTGGAATAAATTCCAAATTACCGATGACTATCGCCTCCGCATCATTCGGGACTTTGAGCTGACTCTCCGGAACGGGCAGGAACTCACCCCAAAGCGACTGCATCCTGTCTCCGTAAATACGCGCGGCGCTGGCTAATAGTTTTTCGGGGTTCAACATATGCGGCGCGCCGACAGGGTGTACATAAATCTTTGCGCCTTGCTGAGCCAGCCAACCGGCCGCGCCTGCGTGATCGAGATGGATATGCGTCAGCAGAACGTGGGTCACGTGGCGGGAAGATAAACCTTCTTTTGCAAGACCAGCTTCCAGCGCGGGGAGAGTCGAGCCGGGTCCGCTTTCGATTAATACCGCGCTATCAGCAGTTCGAATCAGATACGAGGCAATCGCGTGCAGACGTCCCTGAAAATTTAAGTCAAGTGTGACAACACGGGTGGGCGCCATGAGATTTCCTGAGAAAATGCGCTGGCAGTGAATCCAGATAAGGTTGCAGAAAGATCAGCATCACAATAGATGCGGCAGACAGGCACATTGCGCTCTGCCAGAGATTTGGCTAGGTCTTCGTTGCTCGCGCGGCTGCCAAAGGATTGAGACATGAGCAGCACAACAACAGGCCGTAAATTGCGTCGCTGAAGGCTATCCACACCGAGCAGCAGTTCAGACCAGATCGTCGGTGTAACAAGGATGGCGCTGCTTCCCTGCGGCAACTGTCCCATCTGCGCGGTGACGAGGCTCGGAAGCGTAAACGCGCTTTCGGCACGCAGGAACGCGAGCGCTTCAAGGATCTTCGCCTCCTGTCGTTCGCTTCGTTCTGCGGGAATGATCTTATACGTGCGCCCCGAAGCAGCGACGAGACCAACAGAGCGCCGTTGCTCGATGAAGTAATGTGCCAGCGATGCAGTGATGCTGATCGAATACTCCAGCGTGGAGGGAGGTAATTTCGCTTTGCGGCGGCGAAGAAGGAAGAGATCATCCACTGGCGGTTCATCGTTGACACTTTCCGCCTGTTTTGCAAAATGAGCGTTCTTATGTGTATCAATGAACAGCCAAACTTCAGCCTGTGGGTCCTGTTCGAATTCCTTGACCATCAATTGATCGCGGCGAATGCTTGTAGGCCAGTGAATGCGCTTCATAGGGTCACCTGAAACATATTCACGTACGCCAGCCGCGTGAGGTGTGATGTCAATGGATTTGCGGCGGATCGCCCGGCCGCCAGGCAGCAGCCCAGGTGGTGAAAGAAAATGATTCACATTAAATAACATCGGCAATACGACAAGCGACGAATCAGCCGGGATCGTTTGCGAAACGCGAAAAATCCCGAACGGATCACCAGATGTGATTTTGGTCGGTCCCAGTATGAATCCACCTCGATGCGTGAGCCAGGTGCGGGCGGTGTATGATCGCTTTTGTCTCCCGCGTAATAGAGTCAACACGCGCGAGCCGCTTGCATTCGGAACCGAGGTCTCGTTCGCAACTTCCAACCATAGTTTTGGAATTTTGCTGGTATTGATAATTTCATAATGCTCTTCAAATATATCGCCCACCGTGCCGCGCAAGGAACGCGCCCGCCGTTCCACTTTTATACCGCGCAAGGAAAGCCTCGTCATCAACCATGCCAATACGATCAGCAGTAAGCCGATATAAAGCATACGGACATAGAAGTTGGAGCCATTTACCACCGTCCCAATTGCGCCAATGATAAAGATAAATAAAACGAATACTCGCCCGGGCGTCACTGTTCCTTGACCATTTCCTTTTCTTTTGAAACCTGATAATCGCCACCCGGGACCGGTGCGTTATAAATGACTTCCTGCACAATTCGATCCGCACTTAGTTCACGCAAACGCGCGGCAGGTGACACAATGATGCGATGCCCAAGCACAGGAATCGCCAGCGCCTTGATGTCATCAGGCAATACATAGTCGCGTCCCTGAAGCGCAGCGCGCGCCTGCCCGGCACGGAACAATGCCAGACTCCCGCGCGGGCTCGCGCCGAGATACACATCTCCGCTTTGACGCGTGCGCCCCACCAAATCGATAATATACCGTTCAATTGCAGGAGACACATAAATCTTGCGGATGGATTCGATCGCGTTCAACAAATCCTTTATCTTGACGACTGCCTTGAGCGCTTCAATCGGATGCCGAAGCTGCTGCCCGCTTAGTATCCTCATCTCCTCGGACGGGGTGGGATAGCCCATGCGCACGCGCAGAAGGAAACGATCAAGTTGTGCTTCGGGCAGAGGGAAGGTCCCCTCATATTCAATTGGGTTTTGTGTGGCAAGGACCATAAATGGTTTAGGCAGAGGATGCGTTATCCCATCTACCGTGACCTGATGTTCCTCCATAGCCTCCAACAGGGACGCCTGAGTCTTTGGCGTGGCGCGGTTCACTTCATCTGCAAGGATGATCTGCCCCATGATCGGTCCCGCGCGAAACTCGAACTCGCGTTTCTGCTGATTGAAAATGGAAACGCCCGTCACATCGCTGGGGAGCATGTCTGGCGTAAATTGAATGCGATTGAACATGCAGTCCAATGATTTGGCAAGGCTGCGCGCCAGCATGGTCTTGCCCACACCTGGCACATCTTCGATCAGAACATGCCCCTGACATAACAGACCAATAACCACCAGTTCCACCGCCTGGGTCTTCCCCACAATCACCTGCTCAAGATTATTAATAATGTTTTCACCGAATTTTTTGAGGTCGGTCATGAGAATCCCTTCCCGTTTTCTGTATTTTGGTATTATCAGTACTTCATGAAAATTATTCGTAGTGGCGACTTTAGTCGCTTTTTGGCCGAACGACTGACGCGAAGCGGTTACTACGTATTTGTGATTTACTGATTATTTTACCGCACTGATTGTACGAGAGTTCCAGGGGATGGGCAAGTGCCTTATGCCCCTCTATGGAGGGGTATCGCAGTTACCGCGAGGGCAAAACTCTAAGACGTACTTGACAAATTTAGTCTGAATATGCTAAAATAGTTGTTGTGACAACTAAATTGGTAGGAGTAACTAACTTACAATGAGCAATTTCAATTTAAATGACTCGTATGGCTATTTAATCAACCTGGCGGCTCAACGGCTAAAGTATGAACTGCATCAGACGTTCCAAGCTAAAGGCTACGATATTACCCCCGAACAGTGGGCAGTCTTGAACCGACTGTGGGAAGAAGATGGCCTCTCCCAAGTTGAATTGGCTGAGCGAACGTTCAAGGACAAACCCGGTACAACCCGCATTCTCATTCTGCTCGAAAAGAAAGGGGTCGTGGTACGACGCCCGGATGAAAGCGACGGGCGAGTGCTGCGCGTCTTTCTCACAAAGACTGGAAGAGATCTGAAAGACAAACTAATCCCCTGTGCGCAAGAGGTCTTAGCGAAAAGCGGAAAAAATCTAACGAAGGAGGAACTTGCTCAATTCAAACTGACGCTCAATCAAATTCTAAATAATCTGGGTTAGTGTTCTTTTTTTTAACGAAATAGTTGTCATAACAACCTTTTAGTTATGCCAAGGAGTCTCAAATGAAATTCTCAAGTGCTAAACTTCGCATCTGGCTGCGTGCCTTTCACTTATTGGGGATGATGCCTTTGGGGCTCGTAATTTACACCGGCTTGGACCATCCTGGAATTCTGCTCCAGCTTGTTCAGTTCGTGGTCTTTCCGGGCTTCGCGGTGACAGGTCTCATTATGTGGCAGATGCCGCGCCTGAACAAATGGCTTCACCAGCGCGGGTAGATTTTGATGCAATGTGGACATGATAAGCTGGTTACCAGTCCATCTGCTACAGTTATAATCAAGCATCAATGAACCAATACGTAGCTTTACTGCGCGGCATCAATGTCGGCGGCAAAAACCTTATCAAGATGACTGATCTGAAGGCTTGTTTCGAAACGCTTGGCTTTGAGAATGTAAGCACCTACATCCAAAGCGGCAATGTTCTTTTTAGCGCAGACAAATCAGACCAAGCCAGGTTGACAAAACGGATCGAAGAAGCCCTTTCCAAAACATTCAACTATAAGTCACGCGTGGTGATCCGATCGTATAAGGAAATAAAAGATATCGTCGCGCACGCACCAAAGGGCTTTGGCAGCGATCCAGCTACTTATCGCTACGATGTCATTTTTCTAAAAGAGCCGCTTACCGCAGCCGAGGCTATGAAGAGTGTCACCACTAAGGAGGGAGTCGACCAGGCCTTTGCCGGGAAAGGTGTACTTTATTTTTCGAGGCTCATCAGCAGGGCATCTCAAAGTCACCTGACGCGTATTATCTCTATGCCAGTTTATCAAAGCATGACCATCCGTAACTGGAACACGACTACAAAGCTGCTGAATATAATGGAGGCGATCGGCAACTGATCAAATGTGGTGAGTACTTAGCTCAATATGGCTCTCTTCGTAGGTTCCGGTAACGGGGTCTCTGAAGCGTTGCCGAACAGATCCAACCGCCAGTTGTTGCAGCGCATGAAGTGACCTGGCGGGTACTTAAAATCAGCTTCCCCCTGCAGCATGAAGCCCGCCTTCTGGCAGATTGCGTTCGATGGGCCGTTTTCAACCGACGGAAAAGCATGGATGAGCCGATGTTTCCCCTCTGCGCGCGCTCTTTCCACCACAGCGGCAGTTGCCCGCGTGGCGACACCCTGACCCTGGAACTCGGGGAGTACGCTCCAGCCGGTCTCCCTAACCTGCTGGCCCTGCCACTCCTTCTCCAAGTAGCCGATTGATCCGGCTGCGATGCGCTCGGGCCCAACGACGATCACGAACATGTAGCCCTTATCGGTGCGGCACAAGTAACGTTCATGGCGTTCGCGGAGCTTCTCCGGAGTCTGCGGCCCGCCCAAATGTTCGGTCATTGTTGGGCCGCCCATCAGTCGTTCGAGAAGCGGCAGGTCACCTGCTGACCATGGTCGAATATCAACATCGACTTTCTGTTTGCCGCTGACGATGCTCTCCTCCCTCCCTTGCCATGACATAAGACCGATGAAGAACAGGAACTCTACGGATGCAAACGCGAGCAGGACGATCAAGCCAAGCACATACACAGCCTGCCCACGGGGCACAACAAGGTTCCACGCGCTCAGCTACAGCGCGATGCCCATCGCGAGGGACGGCGTTCATCTGATTCGATCTTGAAAATCAACGAAGCAGAGCATCCCACCTTCGCCGCAAGTTCGTGCTGCGTTAAATCCAGCGCCTTGCGGCGGCGTTTGACCCAATTTCCAAATGAATAGCCTGGCACATTTACTTTTTGGTTGGGGGGAATGGAAGGCATCAGGGTTAATTGTACTATTTTTGTCCACTGAATTGTGCGGTTTTCTTACACCCATTTTCCCGAAAAATGGATAAAGTAGGCGTATGAATTCGATGAGGCGTTTCGTTTGACGGTCCCAGTTCAAGAGAGGTTCAAATGCCAATCAAAGTCTTTACGCAATACGGACGCGTTCCCATCACGGTCATCCAGGTGCAAGGCAGTATAGATGCGTCCACCTACGAGGAATTCCAGGCGAGGGTGGATAAAGTAATCGAAAACGGTGCGCGCTATGTCCTGGTTGATTTAATCCATTCACCTTTCGTCAGCAGTTACGGCTTGCGCGCTTTGTATTCCCTCTATAATCGTCTCCGTTCCGTCCACCCTGATTCCGAACTGAGCGAAGCGCAGGTGAGGCAGGGCATCAGCGCCGGCACATATAAATCTCCCCACCTCAAACTTCTCAATCTTTCCAGAGAGATAAGGATATCCTTCGAAATGGGCGGCTTCGACATGTTCATCGAAACCTACGACGACATGAAGACCGCCCTCGCCTCTTTCTAAGCAGGATATCTGATCACCTTACACAAAGGTTTTAGGACGCAGACACCTGCACTTGCGCCAGGTGCAAGTGAAAACGCTGATTTTCGCTGATTCAAAAAGAAACATCTGCACGCTTTGCAGTCAGCGTGAATCAGCGTCCCGAATCGGATAATGTCCAGTAGTTCGTTGACCCAGCAAGACCTGCGCCAATGAATCGAGGGTCATAGATTGCGCGCGGGATCGCGCCGCTTCGATTTGTTTGGGGGTGAATCGGGTTTCCAATTCGGCGCGCAGTTTTTCGGCGCGGTCGCGCGTTTTCTGGCTTGCTGCGGGGTGCTGAAGGATGGCATGCAAGAGTTCAAGGGCAGGCTCATTCCTTCCCTCCAAAACATAGAGAGAGGCAAGACCCAAAATCGCCTTGAGAATCTCAGGCGCGATCTGTATCTCGGTCGCCGCCTGCAAGGCTTCGAGAAATTGCTCGCGCGCTTCAGAATGCTGCCCGCGCGCCGCGAAGATCTCTCCCAGATGAGTGAGTGCGATTGCCAGGCTCCAACGGTCACTCAACTCACGATACAGGACAATGCTCTTCTCTGCCATCGCTTGAGCCAACTCACGGTATTGAGCAATGCCATCGTCATCCACTGCCTGCGCCTCAGCATACCCAGCCTCCTCCTGCGCCGTCGCAAGCAGGCTGAGGCGCAGCAGGGATGTGGCAATGATCCACTGGTCTTTATCCTCGCGCCCGATGGCAAGGCTCTCGCGCAACATCCGCCGCGCCTCTTCATATTGATTCAACGCGTTAAGCAGCGAACCATATACGATAAGACAGGAGCCGATATTGCGCGGACTGCCGATGGAGCGCCAACGCCTCAAGCCTTCACGGAAATATGTGTACGCCTCCTCAAGTTTCCCCATCGCTCGAGCGACCATACCCAGGATCATCAGGGAGAATGCTGTAATCCAAGCGTATTCGATGGAGCGGCTCAATGCAAGCGCCTCTTCCAGGCGGGTGTATGCCTCATCGTAATTGCCGCTCAAAAAATCAGCCAATCCCAAAAATGCCAGATTATCTGCGAATGCCTGCAGGTCGGACTGGCGGCGCGCCCTTTCCAGATTGTTTTGCAGGAGGCTTCGTCCCTGCGCGACCTGACCAGAGCGCACGTTCGCTAACCCCAGGTAAATGACCAGCAAACTCAGTGTCTGAGAATATTCAGGCGAGGTCTTCGCGTCCCCATTTTCTCTCTCCAGCGCTTCGACCGCCTGCTTAAACATGACTGCGCTCTCCCGCAGCCAGCCGCGCAAATCGTAAAACCATTGAAGGCAGCGCGCCGACTTGCGGAGTTCAGCGAGTTTCCTATGTTTCACAGCCCACTTTCGGGCAAGGCGCAGGTTATCCACTTCCGCGCCGAGCCGGGCAAGGGCATTATTCTGGTCGGCGCTTTTCAGAAGCGGTTCGGTTTGTCCCAGCAGGTTCATGAAAAACGCGCAATGGCGGTCACGCGTCGACATTTCTTCCTGTGTACCTTCGTGCAGGCGGAGCCCTGCCAACTGGCGCAGGAGTTCGTGCTGTTCGTAACGTCCCGCGTGCGCGTCATTGCGGCGGATGAGCGATTTGCCAAGAAGGGATGATAGCAAAGACAGGGTCGCGCCTGCCACCTGTTCCGAGGCGTCGCGCGTGAAGCTGCCCTGAAAGACGGAAAGTTTTTTGAGCGCATTTTGTTCTTCCTCAGAAAGCAAGTTCCATGAATATTCAAAGACCGCATGCAGGGAACGATGCCGTGCAGGGACATCGCGCTTGGTGGTGGAGAGAAAATCCAGGCTGCGCTCGATCTCGTCTGCAATCTCGCGGCAGGAAAGCGTGTTGACCCATGTAGCGGCAAGTTCCAGTCCCAGCGGCAGACCTTCGACGAGTTGGCAGATACGCGTGATGGCTGGCAGGTCTTCTGCGGTGGGCGTGAAATTCACCTTTGCTTGTTTTGCCCGCCGGAGGAATAACGCGGCGGCGCTGTTCGCGTTCAGATTTTCTAATTCGATATTCGAGGGGATGGGAAGTCCCTGCACCTCAAATACCCATTCGGCGCGCAGGTTGAGTTGCTCGCGGGAGGTCGCCAGTAGTTTGAGGTTGGGCGCGCGTTCGAGAAGTTCGTCTAGCAATTCGATGCCGTTCAGTAAATGCTCAAGGTTATCCAGCACGAGCAGGATGTATTTCTCTTTGAGAAAGTTGAATAACTGAGTCTTCAACTCGGTCGTGCCTGAGAAGGCAAAGCCAAGCGAATCAGCGATGGCAGGGATGATAAATTCGGATGAACTCGTACCAACCAATGAAACAAAGCACGCGCCGTGATCGAATGAATTACGAAGTTGGTGAGCGACCTCCAGGGCGAGGCGTGTCTTGCCGACTCCTCCAACACCAGTCAGGGTGAGGAGGCGGCAGGCAGGGTTTTGAATCTGCCGGACGATGGCATGGAGTTCGTGTTCACGTCCGACGAGCGGGGTGAGGGGAAGCGGCAGGTTGGGTGAAAAAGGCTGGGAAACAGGCGCAGGCTCGGGCGTCGAAAGAGGCGAAAGCGCATCCACTCCATCTATCGCCTTTTCCTGCCTTGCGACTTGCAGAAACAATTCGCGCTGCTCGGGCGGGATTTCCAGATGCTGCGCCAGCAATTCCGTGATCTGGCGCGAGGGATGGCGTTCATCCGATTCGATCTTGAAGATTAACGAAATGGAACACCCAACTTTCTGAGCAAGTTCCTGTTGTGTCAAATCCAATGCTTTGCGGCGACGTTTGACCCAGTTTCCGAATGAGTTCGGGCTATTTACTTTGTGGCTGGCGGGGGCAGAAGGCATGATTAATTGTACTATTTTTTGTCCAGTGGTTTGTGCGGTTTCCTTACACGGGAGACCCTAAACCTAAAATGAAATACAATAAAAGGTTTTTCTACCGGACAAACTGCGGATCGGCATGAGAAAAGCCAGTGAAGGAGACCGGGATCGGTTGGCTGAAGTTCAAGAAATGTTCCAGGACCCGCAAGCCG
>JAKEFL010000227.1 GCA_022616105.1 Anaerolineae bacterium
CGTTAGGTTATGAATACCTATGATATATCACCTTTCCGGGGAACCGACTTTCTCATCCTATCTCAACCACCGGATTGACTTAAAAGTGTCAGGTGACTAGGTTTTGTTCAGTAATGGTTGTCGATTTTGTTTATTTCCAACCCTTCCATCATGAATCTCTTGATTCTGTCTTCACTACCTCAATGATCTTGAATTGACGATAAGGCTTGTGATCAACGCGCGTTGTATTGAAGGCGTCATATCATTCCTGCCACTCCAACTCGAACTCGCCTATTGCAACCGTATCACCTTCCTGTACGCCAGCATTGCGCAGGGCTTCATCCACGCCGAGCGTTTCCATGATCTTTTGGAATCGGCGCAGGGAACCATCATGTTCCCAGTACGTCATCTTGGCTGCGCGCTCGATTGCTGACCCTGAGATGCGCCATTCATTCGTCCCTTCGCGCGTGACGGCAAATTCGCGCGGATCTTCTTTCGGTTTATATACCGGCATCGGCGCTTCGACTTCTTCAAGCGGAGGTGCCTCCGCCAGTTTTTGATGAGCCTTGATCAGAAGCTCACGCGTATTCGTACGTGCCAGAGCGGAGATGGTTATCAACTCAACTTTTAGTTTTTTGAATTTCTTCTGGATCTCTGCGAGTCTTTCCTGGACTTCGGGCTGGTCTATTTTGTTGAGCGCGACAAGCTGAGGCTTCTTCGCGAGATTCGGATCGAAGAGCGATAGCTCAGAATTGATCTGACTGTAATCTGCAACAGGGTCTTCAGATAAACCGTCAAGCAAATGGATCAATACACGCGTGCGTTGAACGTGACGCAGAAAATCATGACCCAGTCCCGCGCCGTGTGACGCGCCTTCGATAAGGCCGGGAATATCTGCCAGTACAACGGTCGTATCGTCGTCAATATTTGCGACGCCAAGATTCGGTTCAAGCGTGGTAAATGGATAAGCCGCGATCTTCGGTTTGGCATTTGTCAATACAGAAAGCAATGTTGATTTTCCCGCGTTCGGGACGCCGATCAGCCCGATATCGGCGATCAACTTCAATTCCAGTTTGAGGCGTTTCTCTTCCGCAGGCTCGCCTTTTTCAGCAGTGCGCGGCGCTTGATTTCGAGATGTCGCAAAATGTTGATTCCCACGTCCGCCGCGCCCACCTTTGAGAACAGTTAATTTCTGACCAGGCTGAGTCAAATCTCCGATGAGTTCGCCAGTATCTGCATCAAAGATGATTGTGCCGGGTGGGATATAAATAATGAGGTCTTTACCGTATCGCCCCGACATTTGTGAGGGTCCCCCTTTGACGCCTTCCTCTGCCTTGAATTTTTGATTTTGCCGAAAGGATGAAAGCGTGTTGAGCGTGGATTTGACTTCAAAGATGACGTCGCCGCCTTTGCCACCGTCGCCGCCATCAGGTCCACCCATCGGGATAAATTTCTCGCGGCGAAAATGCACCATGCCATCGCCGCCCTTGCCGGACTTCACATGTATTTCAACTTGATCTGTGAACATGCCCCGATTATAAGCGACCCCTGTTCGGAGAGAGGACATACACTTTGAATTGTTAAAAATTATCTGTCAAAAGACTCATGTGAGCAATCCTTTGTTTGAAGAAAATCACTTGGTTTGGGAATTCCATCTCGAATCTTTGCATTAGACGATGCTTCGTGCTTTCTTCATGATCCGACATCTCATTGCGAGACAATATTGTAGTGATCATGCTGGCAGATGGGAGTGGCTTTATTCCATCCTGAGCTAACTTCCATTTCACGCAGTTGGGTTATCCAACCTTATCCCATGCCCGCGGACGGTGGCGATGTATTGGTGTGTTGGGTCGAGCGAGGCGATGCGGTCACGCAGGCGGCGGATCAATGCATCTAAAGCCTGGTCAGATACCCCGGCAGCCTGGTCATCCCCCCATACCACGGTGACCAGGTCCGGGCGGGTGATGACCTGTCCCTTGCTCTCGTAGAGCAGCCATAACATTTTGAATTGCTGCGCGGAAAGCGGAGGGATAAGCTGTTGTTGGTTCACCCACACACGGCGCGACTTCTGGTCCATCATCAAACGACCGGGCTTACCGCCATCCACCAGCGGCATGGTTGCATCTGAAGTAAGGAAGAGAAATTGCTGCGCCAGAGCAACGGATAGGAGATCGCCATCCTGTAATACAACGGGTGTGGTTAAGGTGACCCCATTATGATGCGTCCCGTTTTTGCTCCCCAAATCCTCCAGGATCACCCCCTCAGGAGTAGGCGTAATACGCGCGTGGAAGCGGGAGATCTGGCGATCTGCAACAACAATATCACAGGTGGATTCACGCCCAAGTACAACTGTTTGGCTTAGCTGCCAGCGCTGGCCCTTGAGCGGTCCCTCTTGTGCCACGAGTAATGGATAATCTTCCTGTACTTTATTCATGGAGATCTTAAGGCGATCCGTCGTCCTCGATGCCGACAGGTTCCTCTTGTGATCGAGGCTGTCTTGTTGCAATGACAACTTCTGGTTTACCGCTCGTCTCACGCATGTTCCAGATGTGTAAGTAAACTTTTTGATTGGTTTTGTCCACACTGCCGCTGCGCGGCGTGCTTCGCTTGTAAGTCAAAAATCAAATGTGAAGTTTACATGATTACTATGGTCTTTGCAAAGTCGCTTGACAAACAAGGAATATGTCACCCTGAACGAAGTGAAGGGTCTCTACCACGACTAAGAGACTCTTCGGTCGCGGCGAACACGCTCCCTCAGAGTGACATAAATTGGACTTTGCAAAAGCCATAACATGATTACGCGGCACTCTGTAAGTATAATCCAACAGGCAGTATAATACTGCTTGTTGCATAAATTACGAAACGTTCGGATGAATTTACCAGCAAAATAAAATTTCTGGTTTATTTACGCATGTAAGACATGCGTGCGGCACTTTGTAAATATAGCATAAACACGCGTTTCTGTGCAGAACCAACGCCGAAAAAATCTGCCTGGAATCTGTTGTGTTCAGCAGTTCAGCTGCTGAACAAACCACAACGAACAAAACTCAAAAAGGAGAATGGTGCTCCCACCCCTTAAAAGCGGGGAGGTATTGCGCGGCCGTTACAAGGTCCGCGAGCGGATCGGTCAGGGCGGCATGGGCTCGATCTATCTTGCCGATGATGTCCGTCTCAAGGGTCGCGAATGCGCGCTGAAGGAAGTCGAATACGACCGCGCCCTCCCAGAGAAGATTCGTGATGAAGCCCGCGAGCAATTCCTGCGCGAGGCCACTATTCTTGCGCGTCTCGATCACCCCAACCTGCCAAAGGTTTCTGATTTCTTTTCCAATGGTCCACGCGATTACCTGGTGATGGATTATATTCCGGGCAATGACCTGCGTACGCTCATGATGGAGGCTCGCCGGAACAAGACCTTTTTGAAAGAGAAGGAAGTGTCGGTATGGGCAGAGCAAATTGCGAACGCACTCGCATTTTTGCACATGCAGGAACCACCCATTGTCCACCGCGACATCAAGCCCAGCAATCTGAAACTCATGCCTCATGGCTTGATCAAACTTGTGGATTTTGGTCTCGTGAAAATCCTCGCGCCCGAAGAAGTAACCATTACGATCATTCAAGGACAGGGCACCGCGCTTTACACCCCATTGGAACAATATGGCGGAAGCGACACTCATACAGACGTCCGCTCGGACATCTATTCATTCGGTGCGACGCTTTATCACCTTCTTACAAATGAATCCCCGGCGGACGCGCGCAAACGCTTCCTTCAACCCGACAGCCTGATCCCGTTACGACAGATCAACCCTGACATCACGCAGCGAACTGAAAGAGCCGTGCTATGGGCAATGTCCCTGCACCCTGATGAGCGGCCGGCCTCGATGGATGAATTCCGTCAATCGCTTTTGGGATATCGTGAAATCCCAATTCTCCCGCTACTTGGGCGGCGCGAACGTCCACATTCCGTCTGGGAGTATCTATCCAACGCGCCCGAAGCGACTCTGGCATGGGGCGCAACAGTCTTATTACTGATCAGCCTGCTTGCGACATTGGCTCGCTGAATACTTTCATCCAGACCCAGGCAACAAGAGCGCCCAGAGCCTCCCCTATCAACGTTAAGAATAATACGCCATAAGCGCCCGCGCCCGAAGCAATCCATTCCGCCGCGCGCGGCAGCCCCAGCGCGAGATAGTTGTATGCAAGCAATCCCCCAAGTAAAACGCATAGCGCCCAGCGTAACCCCCAGCGCGGGGAGACGATTCTGCTCACTGCCCAAAACATCAACAGCGCACCCCCAAAGACAGCCAGCAATACAAGCAGCCAAACCCCAACGCGCGGATAACCTTCAGGCGAGATCAGTGGGCTTTGAGGCGTTGGTGTTAGTGTTGGCAAAACCATGGTGGGAGTGGTAGTCGCCACCGGTACAATGGTCACAGCCGCGCCTTCGTTGGAGGAATCAAATTGGAGCACATCCGAGATCACCGCCGGCTCGCTGCTCGCGCGTATTTCAACTTTCCCCGGCATGTCAATCGCAAAGGATGCTTGTGCAACTCCGGCAGAAGTTGTTGCATCGATCTGTTGCAAAATCAACCCACTTTCGTCGCGCGTGGACATCGTAAAACGGACGACAGTCCTATCCGGGACAATATTTTGATTGTGATCCACGATCGGTCCGGCACGAACGGAGATTGTATCCCCGATACGATAGAGCGGAATCTGTGTGGGTTCCGGGGTCTCTGTAGTGGACGGGGTCACCTCACTTGTCGGAGTCGTCGAGACTGCTTCAGCTAATGACAGTGAAATTACCTGTTCGGGGTCGGGTGATGTCTGCATAATCAGGTCGTACTCGATTGCAGGAATGGAGACGGGCGAGTCACCCTCCGGGGAGGCCTGCTGAAACAACAAGCGTGCTGCCACATCCACAAAAGCAGGCTGCTTGCTGTAGAGCGCATAGTAGGCCGTCAGTTTTGAAATATCCGTTGCATCGAGGTAATATGGCGCAGTAAACGAGAACAGAATGATATTTCTGTTCCGAAGCAGGTTTGGGTGTTCGGAAAAGAAACGGCGAAGCAGTGCAATCTGGCCATCACTCACATCGGCCAGTGAAATAACGATCCAGGTTGCATTCCCCAAATATGACTCAATATCCGTTGTGCTTTCCCTATTCAGCATCAACTCCAATTCTGTGAACGGAAACGAACTCAAACGGCTGGCAAAAACCTGCGCGCTTCCGGTGGGTCCGTACAAACGCACTACAACCTTCTGAAGCGCATCCGCGGCAAAGGCATCATATAGAAGACATCCGTTGCATTGTTTATAGCTCGAGGTATCTGTCAGAAAGACGATTCGATCACTCTGATTCGGTGGAGCAGGCAGCAGTGTGATTAATTCCTGCGAATCTGGGCTGATCAGCGTAGCGGCATTCCGCGCAACCTCGAACATGATCTGTTGAGAGGAACCTAGCGCGTCCAATCTGTCTGCGGTCGTCAGCACGTTGGAAACCGTGAATAGATCGTACATGCGGAATTTTTGGGCAAGTATTCTCGTGACAGCTTCGTCGACACGTCTTGCAAAGGTGGAATCGTTTTTGTATACCTGTGCAAAATATTCAAGGATACCGACTGTGATGGAATATGTATCGCTGCCAACTTCATCAGAAGTGATATTGCCGAGATAGAGCAGATCGTTCCCAGCCAGGAAGGCATCCTGCGCTACAAAACGTGGTGAGAACGTTTCCACGCCCTGCGAATAAAAATCACGAACTGCCTGGCTTCCCAGCGCATCACTGACAATCAAGCCGCCATTCTCACGCCATTTTGTAAATTCGGGCAGTGCAATGACCGCGGAAAGTGCAGTGGGATCAAAGCTAACAGGACGGGTAGTCGCTCTGATATTTCCCTGAAACCCCTGGTAGCGAATATGCGAAACGAGCAGTCCATCCGCTAGATTTGCGGGATCCATAGAATCTGTGACTGCAAAGAACGGCTGCAGCTCGACCAGCCTTAACTGCTTGAGTGGTTTGCGAACTGTGGCAATTTCCTGCTCTGGCACGCGATCTGAACTGCCGCGCCCGGGGAAATGTTTGGCAACCACCATCATGTGAGCATTACTGCCTGTGTGCAATCCGGCGATATAGGCACGTCCCATTTCACCCACCCAAAATGGATCACCACCAAACACTCGCGTACCCAGGTCAATTTGCGCGGAGGGGTTGGGCGATTCGACGACATCCAGCGAAGGACCCAGGAATAAATTGAATCCTAATGCGCTCAATTCACTTCCCAGCACTGTGCCCATTTGTTTTGCAAACTCTGTATTCCATGTTGCACCAATTGCCATCGGATTCGGCATGGGTGTCAGCCCGCTTAAAATTTGATCGTTCGGCGCGCCATCGCCTTCCTGTGAAATTCCGATAAATAAAGGGACATATGTATTTTCCGATGAAGCTGTATTTTCCCATTCCATGCTTTGCAGCGAGTTGACCAGTTGGTGCGCAGCGGGAATCGTATCTGGTTCAGCGATGAAGTTATCATTCTCCGCCAGTAACACCACTCCACCTACATGATGATTGCTGATGAAATCTCGAATTTGTGATTCGGCGGATGTATCGGTTCCGCGAAACGTAACAAGGAATAGCTGCCCAACTCGTTCCTCAGGTGTCATCGTATTGAGCACAGCTAGTATTTTTGATGGAGGGACAGGCGTCTGGGCGTGCGCGACAGGCAAAGGTCCAAGTAAAGACGCGCTCATGATTATTAATGTCAGCCAATGGAGGAGACCAATCAAATTGATGTTTCTCCTGCCCAAAAGAATCCGATTCTTCATCTGGATTCCTCGCGAACCTGAACAGCCAATGCCGGATCATCTGTGAAAATTGCATCGACGCCCCAATTGTACAGCCGGCGCATATCCTCCGCCGCGTTGACCGTCCACACATGGATGCGTCGTTTCAGGCGATGCACGCGCTGTACCTGTTGATGTGTTGCGTCTTTTATATTGGGATGCAATGCCTGATATTTGCCAAATGCAAAACCGAAGGAACGCGCCCAAGCGCCAAGCAAGCCAGGGAGAGCAAGTAATCCACGCGGGACCTCAGGAAGATAAGCGCGCGCCTTTGAAAGATTCGATCCAAAATAGGATGAAAACATTACACGTTCCTGCAAGCTAAATTTTTTAACCAACATACAAACCGATTCAACAAGATGATCGCGCGGCGAATTGTAATTCGTCAATTCGACATTGATGAATGTACGCTTCCCAAATGTCTCGAAGACTTCTTCCAGTGTTGGGATCTTTTCGCTTTGGAATTTCTCTGAAAAAAAACTGCCTGCGCCGAGAGCACGCAGGTCTGCAAGAGAAAGGTCTCTCACCCGCCCATGCGCGCCTGTGGTGCGATCAATCGTCATATCATGAATCACGACTACATGACCATCTGCGCTCAACTTTACATCGAGTTCAATTCCATCTGCATTTTCTGCAAGCGCCATTTCAAACGCGGCGAGCGTGTTCTCGGGGGCATGAGCAGAAGCTCCTCTGTGAGCAAAGATGGCAGTTCGAGGGAGTGATTCCAACATGGTA
>JAKEFL010000228.1 GCA_022616105.1 Anaerolineae bacterium
TGTGTAGGATAATGTCCTCTGTAGTCATGGGGTGCCTCCTTGTTAGGTTTCAGCACCCTTGAGGATACCCCATGACTCAACTAGCACCAAAGGTTATATAAGTGCAGACAGTTTCCAAACACTATTAAACAAAGTACCTGCCATTGAGGCGAGTACTTTACTGGATCACTGAATGCTGTTTACTGGCATTAAGTGCCGAGGGCGAGATTTGAACTCGCGACCAAGGGCTTATGAGTCCCCTGCTCTACCACTGAGCTACCTCGGCAAGGGTCAGAGCGCCGCAAATATTACTATGGGAGGATATGTTTGTCAACACACACCTCTTTTTCCGCGTAGCTAACAAACTCCTTACCGCTCCTCAGTTGGTTCAGCTTCTTCGGCATCTTCATAGTCCTCGTCCGTTGAGATATAACTCCTACCTGCCAGAGTTAACCCCATAGACTCAACTTTCTCAGTGATATGGTCCATTAACTCATCTAATTGTTCCTGAGTGACATCTGCTTCTACCGCTTCAATGATGATTTCCAAATTACCGTATTTCTTAAATTCCATAGCGCCTCCGTTCGAATAATATTATAACGAGAAGTATAAAAACGAGTCGAAATCAAGGATACAATTTCGTATTAGGATATAATCGAGCAAGGAGGCGCGCCCATTTATGAAAATCCTCGTCCTGAACAATGACTTGATGGAACGCACTGTCATTCAGCAGGTGTTACAGCGTAACGGTCATGAGATCATCCCCGCTGAAAACAGCGATATTGCCATGCATCTCCTTCAGCAGGGCGAGATACGATTTGTGATTGCAGACCGCGCCACCACCGATATCGACGAAAAGCAGTTCATCAAGCGCATCCGCGAAGCCAAACCTCCTTACTATATTTACATCCTATTGATCGCTTTGAAAGTTCAGGATACCGATGTCACCACGCCGCGCATGGGGGCAGATGATTATCTGCATAAACCCATTGTGCCCATTGAGTTGAAGTCCCGCATGTACATTGGGGAGCGCATTCTTGCCCTAGGAGATAACCTCATACAAGCCAGGGGCGACGCAAAAAATATGGCAGTGTTCGACCCGCTCACAAACGCGCTGAACCAGTCCGCCTTTCTTACACTATCACGCGGGGAGCTTGAACGTGCCCGCCGCGCCCAGTCCTCGCTGAGTTTGATCGCACTGGATATCGATAACTTCAAATCCATTAATGACCGTTACGGCAAAGACATCGGCAACGATGTATTGACCATTGTTTCGCAGTCAATACGCGAGAAAAGCCGTCCATACGATGGCGTGGCGCGCTATGAAGACGATATGTTCTTTCTGATCCTGCCGGGAGTGATCGGACAGGACGCAGAAAAGATCGCCGAACGCATTTTGAAAGGCATTTACAACATCAATATCTCCCTGCTCGATGGCACAGCCGTGAACGTAAATCTCAGTGCGGGCATCGCCTCTGCAATGCAGATTACCGCGTCAACTGAAATCGAAATGCTAATTCAGAAAGCCACTGAAGCAGTGAAGCAAGCCAAGCGCGAAGGGGGAAACCAGGTGTATACGGTGTTTCTCTAAGTTTGCTCAAGCCGCCGTCTACCTTCGGCTTTTCAAGACGGCAGCGCCCCCTTCGGGGATGCTTCGCAAGGGACGCCGCCAAGAGCATAAGATCACAAAAAGAATTGCAACAGGAACAATGCAACCATCCCGGCAAGGATGGTAATCAACGTGTTTCTGCTGAACCAGGCAACCAGGATCGCGACTAAGCCTGCCATCATACGATAATTACCAAGTGATAGATTTAATACATCATCACGGATAAATAGCTCGGGAAAGATGATCGCAGAGAGCACTGCCGGTGGGACGTAATGCAGTGCTTTTCGCATCGTCTCCGGGACCTCGAACCTGCCAAACAGATAAATAAGCGAAAACCGCATCCCGAACGTGATAAGTCCGCCGAGAAACAAAACCAGCCAGATATTCACAGAATCCCCTTTTGGGATTTACGTCCCTCCAGCAAAGTGCCGCTAGCGATTCCAACCAAAGCCGCAAGGATCAGTCCAAGTTTATAGGGCAGTGAATAGGCCGCTAATGCAACAATCCCCGCTGACAGAGCCGCTGCAATTGCAGGACGATCCTTTAACACAGGCACAACCATGGCAATGAACGTGAGAGGCAAGGCAAAGTCAAGCGACCATTCTTCAGGGATGGCAGTTCCAAGAAAGATCCCCAGCGCAGTGCTCACCTGCCATGTACACCACAATGCAAGGCCCGCGCCTAAAAGGAACCAGTGACTATAAGGAGTCACACCTTCCTTTTCGTAATGAATCACTGTCGGGGCATAAGCTTCGTCGGTGAGGAGATAAGATAATAGCGCCTTCCAACGCGTTGACAGGGAGGTAAGATATGGGGCAAGTGATGCAGAGTACAACATATGCCGCAGGTTCACAACCGCAATGGTCAACACGATGATCAACCCAGGCGCGGATTCACGCACAAGTTGGGTTGTGATGAATTGTGCTGATCCTGCGAACACAATGGAAGACATTAACTGCGCGGCTGCTATGGATAACCCCGCGTTGAGTGCCAGTGCACCGTAGATCATGCCAAATGGAAATACGCCGATCAGCAAGGGGATTTCAGCACGAACGCCATCCAGAAAATTTTTAGTCTGTTCAGTCATATACTCCTAAACAACCTCGCGCTGAGCGGAGGGACAGTGTTCTTCTGTCCCGTAGACGAAGCGCGACTAACAATGAAACTTAATGTTGGCTTGAAACTCGCCCTCACCTGCACTTGCGCCAGGTGCAAGTGTTGTCTGCGCTACACTCCGCTCAGGACGAAGGCATCTTTTGCTCACGACGAGATAATAGACGCTGCGGCACGCTGTCCGCTTTCGACTGCGCCTTCCATGTATCCCTGAATGGCTGTGGCGTGTTCACCTGCAAAGAATAAACGCCCCGCGGGTTCAAACAGTGTTTGCCAATGGGCAGTCACTTCGCCGGGAGCGAGCGCCATGTAGGAGCCGCGCGTGAAAGGTTCGTTGGGCCATGCAGCTGTGGCAGTATGTTCAATCAAATCTGATGAACCCGGAAAGAATTTTTCGATTTCTGCAACTGCCAGTTGAACGCGCGCTTCATCGGATAATGCAGCAAGTTTTGCGCCGGGACTTCCGCCTGTGTAAGCTGTGATAATTCCATCTTCGCTTTCGACATGGCTCGTCGCCAGCCATGTAATCACAATCGGAGAGTCCGTTGTCAGGCGGCCATTCCAGCCTGTTTTATCCCAAAACCGTTTTCTATATTGGATCATCACCTTGGTCACTGCCCCATAGGAAATTTCGTTTACCATCCTCTGATGCGCGTATGGCAAGGATGAATTGAAATCGATCAACCGCGCGGTCGTGAGCGGAATCGCCAGGATCGCGAAAGCGGAAGAAACTGTCAGATGCGAATCGGCCTGTTTATAGGTAACAGCCACTTCGTCCGGCAGGATGCGGATTGATGTCACCACAGCGTTCATCCGAATATCAGGCAAAGCATTTGCAAGCGCGCGCGGGATCAAGTCATTCCCGCCAACCACGCGCCAGTTGGGTTGATGTTCTGCTGTGCTGTAATACATCGACGAGTTGCGAGCGAGATCGAGCAATGAAAAACACTCCGGCTCAGTGGTGTATTCAGCGCGAATATGTTGGATGAAATAATTCCTCGCGAGTGGATGCACATCCTGCGCGTTGATCCAATCCAATGCGGATTGCGCGTCGAGGCGCTCCGCTTCACGCGAGGTTTGAGGCTGCTTCGAGTCCGGGACATATTTCCCCAGCCCAGACACCGCATCCCACACCCTCTCGATCTCTTCATGAAGATTCGTTCCCCAAATCTTTTCATCCGCTAACCGACCGGACTTTCCCTCGAATGCGCCCCAATCTCCATCCTGTTTCTGCCAGCTTCCGACACGCCCCAATTGCAAATTGAATTGCTTTGCAAAAGCAAGCATGCGCACGTGGCGATCCTCGATAAATTCGCCGCCACCTTCTGCCACCAAACCATTCGAAAAACTTCGCACGCTATACACGCGCCCGCCAACGCGTTCACGCGCCTCAAGCACAGTGACATTCCAACCCGCGCGATGCAAATCATACGCGGCGGCGAGACCCGCCAGCCCCGCGCCGATCACTGTGACAGTTCGATTGTTTGAGGTCATAAACGGTGGTTACTCCAATAATTGATGGTCACAAAATATAGCATACATAACTTGATAATGGCAATGTATAAAAATTGGGAGTGGCTAATTTTGTGGGCTTCCTAAAAATCTTCACCATTGAGACATGGAAGCACGGAGTTTTTTCTTTGATTTTCTCTCAGTGTCTCGGTGTCTCCGTGGTTAGGCATTCTGGCCCATCCTGTCAACCACTCCCAAAAAATTCACCCTGACCATGTGGATCAGGGTGAATACTTGTTATTGACTTCTCCTCAAAAACTCCCGTATCGAAATGGACGCTGCCGCACCTTCTCCGACTGCGGAGGCAACCTGCTTGGTACTTCCATGCCGTGCATCACCGGCAACAAATATTCCTGACAGGCTGGCTTCAAAGGGAAGCGGTTCCATGCCCATAATTTCTTTTCCATGTTCGATATCGTGACCTGTTAGGGCGAATCCATATTTATCCAGCGCTACATAATCTTTTAGAAAACCCGTGTTGGGTGTTTGCCCAATGAAAATAAACGCCGCAGCAGGGTGGATCTCTTCGGTTTTATCACCATCGTTATAGCGGTACTTGATTGTCTTCAATTTTGAGTCCTGCCCTTCGATGGCTTCGACAATGGTGTTATATCGCACTTCGACGCGTGAATTCGGTTCGTTGACCTTGTCAATTGCGATCTGGCTGGCAGTCAGGCGATCACTGCGCACAAGGAGTGTCACTTTTTCTGCAAAGTTGGTGAGATGCAGTCCCTCTTCAACAGCGGAATTGCCTCCACCAATCACGACAATTTCCTTCGCGCCTTTGTAGAAGGGTCCATCACAGGTCGCGCAGAAATGAATCCCCGCGCCGATGTAATCATCTTCACCAGGCACTTCGAGGCGGCGATAGGATGCGCCGGTCGCGATCAAAACGGCTTTGGAATGATAATGCTTACTATCTGAAGTATAGACTTCGTGATAGCCTTCTTCCATTTCCAACTTCTCAACATCCACAGCCTGCAAAATTTCCACTCCAAAACGGCGCGCTTGTTGTGTCACACGTTCAGAGAATTCCTGCCCGCTGATACCTTCCGGGAAGCCAGGGAAGTTGTCCAATCCAACGGTGATGCCGGCCTGTCCACCAAGACCAGAGCGTTCGACCAGAAGCACATCCGCACCCTCGCGTGAAGCGTAGATCGCGGCAGTGAGACCCGCAGGTCCACCTCCGATGATGATCAAATCATAGTAGGTCTTCTTGGCTTCTGTCTTCAAGCCCAGCTTTTTTGCCAGTTCCGCGTTGGAGGGCTCCACGAGGAATGTATCATCTTCAAAAACGATGGTTGGGATAATGCGTTTGCCGTCATTTTTTTGCAGGACGTACATCTCGCCATCCTTATCCTGTTCGATATCAACCCACTTATAAGGAATGAACTGCTCGCCAAGGAATTTTTTCGCGCGGCGGCAATCCGGGCACCAATAGGCGCCGTATACAGTGACTCGGGGTTCGGTCATGTGACATTCTCCTCACGATGTGATTTATTTGCTATTGACGACCTGGCACGTGAATTTAATTTCCCCTCCATACTGTGTTAATTTTATGTAAGATTTTATGGAAAAAAATATGCTTTCGGCGGCGACTTGAGCAAACTAAGGCAATGGATGCCAGAAGAATGAAAGGATCATCGCAGCGATTAACAGAAGCGCAGCAATCGTTGTAAAAAACGCGCTCATCTCGATAGTCTCGCGCGTCGTTACAAGATATGTCGGAAGGTTCTGGAATACATTATGAAGTTCACCTGCGCTCGTGGCGGCATAATAGCTTCCACCGGTCATATCCGCGATTTGTTTCAGTGTCGCTTCATCCAGCTCTCTGCGAAAACCTCCACCCCCGCCGCCTCCGAATGGAGAGCCAAACCCGAATCCCTGACCTCCACCAAACTGATCAAATTCCTGAAAGTCACCACAATTCATGGGTGAGGTATTATTTATGGTACCAAAGCCAATTGTATAAACTCTTACCCTGCGATCTGCGGCCTGTTGTGCTGCGGTCAGTGGAAAGGGTCCTGCATTGCTCGCTCCATCTGTAAGGAGGACAATGATATGAGGAACATATTCCCCTTCCGGCGGCACTGAATCGGGTGGTACTCCCAACTCGCTTGGCGTAACACGGCTGTCGATTTCAGCAATTGCATCTATCGCCCGAAGAATAGCGCTTCCAATTGCTGTTCTCCGTGCTGTAGTCAGGCCCTCAACTGCATTTTGCAGTAATCGCAAATCATTCGTAGGGGGTTGTACCAGTTCGGCAAAACCGGCGAACGCTACAATGCCAATCTGTGTCCCTGTCCCTTGTTGTTGAATGAATGATATCGCTGCATCCTTAGCAGCTTCCATACGATTTGGCGGAATATCCGTCGAGCACATACTCCTTGATACATCAATAGTAAGCATAATGGTTGCTTTGTTGGATGGCACAGTAACTGTAGCAACAGGCCGCCCTAGTGCCATCACCAGACTGGCAAGTGCGAGCAAGACCAGGATGAACGGTAAATGCCTCCGCAGCCAGGATTGATGTGCTGCCGCCTCCCGCACTAGTGACAGGCTTGAGTAGCGAATTGCGAAGCGCCTTCGCCGCCTTAATATCAAAAGATAAACCGCGACGATGAGCGGGATTAATAAGAAAAGGAATAGGGAACCGGGCCATAACAAGCTCATATGCTATCTCCTTACACACGCAAAAGCCACGAATAAGTTCATGGGATATGGCCAAACCAGAGAAGCGAAACCGCGCCTCCGATCAAGATAACAAGAAAACTGATTCCAGCCAGAATGGAGGTTATTTCCATCTCTTCTCGCTTGATGGACAGTTTCGGTTCCAGGTCATTATAAATCCTGCGCAGGTCTTCCGCATTCCCTGCATTGTAATACTCTCCACCGGTCGTATCGGCAATATATTGCAGCATGGGTTCATTAAGCTGCGAATGGACAGTAAAGCCTTCAACGGTGATGGTCGCCCCTGCCGCGCTGCCTATCCCAACAGTATAGATACGCACACCCAGGTCTGCTGCCAGGTCTGTTGCGGCAAGCGGGTCCGGTGATTGGTTGTTTTCTCCATCCGTCAGCAGAACGATTACAGCAGATGTATACCAGCCCTGGGGAGCGGGTACAGCTGTTGGCGCCTGCCCATCAGACATGCTGGTGGTCGTTAGTATCGGCGGGTCACCGGCACTAACAGCAATCGTATTGAGAGCAACCAGGATCCCATTTCCAACGGATGTACCGCGGCGCGGCACAAGGCGCTCTATTGTGGCTATGGTTTCATCCCTGTTTTCAGTTGGAGCCTGCACTGAGATACCACCATCACTGAAGGCCACAACTCCGATCAACACACTGGATGGCTGCTTGTCCACAAAATCGAGCGCGGCTGCTTTTGATGCTTCCATGCGTGTGGGCTTCAAATCATCGGCAGACATGCTGCCTGAGACATCAAATGTAAGAATCACGGTTCCTTCAATGCGCGGCACACTCACAGTCGCTTGAGGGCGCGCCATTGAGATCAACAGAAGCGTGATCCCGGTCAAAAAAATCATCGCGGGGACGTGACGACGAACTCCTGGTCCGCTTCCCACAGCATTACGGACAACCCCAAGGCTTCCATATTGCGCGGCAAACTTTCGCCGCCGCTGTTGTAATCGTAAGTAAAGCAAAACTAATAGCGGAACACATAACAAAACCAAAAGTAGTGTAGGCCAGGCAAATGACATAATTATCCTTCGCGTTGAGCGGAGCGAGCCGACAGGCGAGCAAAGTCGAAACGCTGTTTTTATGTAAGCTCGTCCTTATTTACGCTGCTGCTTCCTTTGCTTTGCAAAACGCACAATGGCTCGCACCAGATCATCATCTGTCGAGAGCGATAAAGCATCCACACCCGCGCGTTTGAATGCTTGATTCAATGCATCCTCGCGCTGCTTTGCAACCTCAAAAAAACGTTGGCGAAATTTTGGGTCATGCGTATCCACAAATAGTTGCTCACCGGTTTCCGCATCCTCCATCACAACCATGCCAATATCCGGCAATTCCACTTCACGCGGATCCCACAAACGGATCGCCAGCACTTCATGGCGCTGGTTCAGCAAACTCAATGGCTTTTCCCACCCAGGTTCGCTGATAAAGTCTGAAATGATAAATATCAACGAACGTCGCTTGATGGAATTGAGCGCGCCTTCGAATAACACCTTTAGATTTGTGAGCGGTGCACGGGATAAGCGCGGCTGTTTGAGCAGATCGTTGATGAGGCGAAGGACCTGCATCCTGCCGCCTCGCGCGGGGACTGTATGCTGAATCTTCTCCCCGAACATCATCGCCCCGACGCGATTCCCATGGCGAGTTAGTAGCCGTGCAATGACAGTTACAAAATCAACGAGCATCGTCCGCTTCTCATTCTGCGTCTGCACAGCACCAAAATCCACAGATGGGCTGAGGTCCAGCAGGAACCACCCGGTGATCTCGCGGTCTTCCACATATTGCCGCACGTATGGCGTGTCCATTCGAGCGGTGACGTTCCAATCGATATAGCGAATATCATCCTGAGGTTGATATTCGCGCAGGTCAGCAAAATCCACGCCGAAGCCATAGAACAGCGTGCGATAATCACCCTGTAATAGGCCATCCAGCCTGCGGATGACATTCCAGTCAAGACGGAGAAGGATCCGTTCAGGCGTTGTGGCCGATGCTGGCATGCTCATGTAAAGGCACCACTGGGATCGGAATACGGTCAAGGATTTTTTCCAGAATATGGTCACCGGTCACATTATCTGAAAGCGCTTCGTACGACAACACGATGCGATGTCTCATCACATCCAGAGCCATATCCAGAACATCCTGCGGCAACGCATAGTTGCGGCCGCGCACGAAGGCAAGTGCGCGTCCAGTCAGGATCAAATTAATGGAAGCACGCGGGCTTGCGCCAAACATAACATAGCGCTGTAATTCCTTCAGCCCTACCTCTTGAGGTTTGCGCGTCGCGGTCACCATGCGCACGGCATACTCCATGAGCGCCGGGTCCACATACACGCGGTCCGAGTCTTTTTGAAGTGCAAGCAGTTGATCGGTGGTCAACACTTTCTGGACTGCCTGCAGTATCCCCGTCATACGTTCAACGATAACAAATTCCTCGGTCGGATTGGGATAACCAACCAACACCTTAAGCATAAAACGGTCTACCTGTGCCTCAGGCAGAGCATATGTCCCTTCGGTCTCGATTGGGTTCTGTGTTGCAAGCACAAGGAATGGATCTGGCACCTTGAATGTTTCACGCCCAATGGTTACCTGTCTTTCCTGCATCACTTCCAATAATGCGCTCTGCACTTTGGCAGGCGCGCGGTTGATTTCATCCGCAAGCAGAAGATTGGTAAAAACAGGACCCAATGAAGTTTCAAATTTCCCGGCTTTCTGGTTATAGATGCGCGTCCCGATCAGGTCCGCGGGAACAAGATCAGGCGTGAACTGGATCCGTTTGAACTCTCCACCGATAGACTCAGCCAGAGTCTTGATCGCCATCGTTTTCGCCAATCCAGGGACACCCTCGACGAGGATATGCCCACGTGCTAAAAGCGCGACAACCATTCGTTCTAATAAGTGATCCTGCCCAACGATAATCTTCTTTACTTCATATAAGACCTTCTCCATCGGCGTTCGGTTTTCAGAATTTTTATTTTGAACCATTGAGTATCTCCTTAATTTCCAATCTCGAATTTTGTTGTACTCTTCAACACCATTGCTTCTATAACAAAAATTGCTTAGTGATCTCAAAATTCTCTATGTCACTCTGAGGGAGTGGCGCCATGGCGCCATTGCGACCGAAGAATCTCAAGCTTTCGAGAGTAGAGACCCTTCGCTACGCTCAGGGTGACATTTTAAGGTAAGTTTTAATACGGCGGCGAACCAATTCCACCAGCCGCCGTACCGATCGGTACAGCAAAACCAATCCCAACAAAAAAGCTCTCATCCGTTGGATTAATGATCCCTGTAACAATCCCAATCACATGACCATTTCGATTAAGCAACGGACCACCCGAATTCCCGGGGTTTGCAGCCGCATCGAATTGGATCAATCCCTCAATGGGTTGGCCACTGTTCGGCGGTTGGAATGTGCGGTTGAATCCTGAGATAACCCCCGCGCTCATCGAACTATACAAGCCAAATGGATTGCCCACCACATAAGCCTCATCCCCTACTTGCATGGAACCCGGGTTTCCCAATGTCGCTGGGAACCACATCTCTGGCATTGTGGCTGTCTGCAAAACGGCTATATCGATCTCAGGCTGTTCAGAAACCACAGCCGCCTCTGCTCGCGTGCCATCAGCAAATGTGACGACGATCTTTGTGGCGCCTGCTACTACATGCAGGCTTGTTAGGATGTTGCCCATATCATCGACGATCACGCCACTTCCCAGACCCCTTTCAGCATCGGCATTTTCGATCTCGGTCTCCGATTCAATCATTACCAACGAGGGCTGTATCACCTGGTATACCTGAACGGAATATGCAGGACGCGGTGTTGCAGATGCAAGCGCGCCGGCAATTGCATTGCTCACTTCAGCTTCGGTTACTTGATTTGCAGGGAAAAGAAAATTATAGAGAAAAAAAGCCAGAAAAGCCGCTACAACACCTGAAAGGAACGGAAACATTCCCCTGATGCGTTCGCGCAGACGCCCCAATCGGCTTTGTGATCTATCAGTTGTTGATAAAGATGGTTCGTTCATTGCCTTCCATTCATTACAAACCGTTTCTGCACGAAACAGTCATTCAACGAATAGTTGAGAGAACTTCACCAATCTTACAGGGAATTATAAAAATTTGCAATTACAAAGCGCCGCATCATTATAAAACTTGAAGTAAATAATATTACAGCGCAAGGTTGCGAGTAAAAAGCCGCTAACGAGGTCTGATTTACCTTCGTGAAAATACCTACTTTGCGCTGTAATAATAATCAGCCTATAATTTACCCCAGAAAGTTTAGCAAATTATGAGACAAGCGGTAGACCATGATGAGAAAACTTTGGCGACTGGGATCAGAGACTCATCCCAATTAAGGACTGGATGCAACGAGCAGGTATTACCTTACCTGACGATTCTCGTACGCCTCCCCTTCGACACTTCGGCCTGCTACCGTTAAATTTGCCTCGCGCTGAGCGGAGGCTCTGAGCGGTTGTCGAAGAGCCGCAGACGAAGCGCATAAACAAGATTAACTCTGTTTCCTGTTTGAACCCGCATCTTCAAGAGTTTCAACCAAGGCCCTTAACCCCAGGGTATAGGATCTCCAACCCAGTCCAAGAACCTTCCCCTTACAAACTGCAGAAATTAGCGATGTATGTCTGAAATCCTCCCGCGCATACACATTTGACAAGTGTACCTCAATCACCGGAATGCCAATCGCGGCAATTGCATCGCGCAAGGCAACCGATGTATGTGTATATCCGCCTGGATTGAATACCACCCCATTCGCCCACATCCGCGCATCATGCAAGGCGTCGATCAACGCGCCTTCGTGATTTGATTGCAAGCATTTCACTTCTGCGCCCAACTCTTTCCCAAGTTCAATCAATTTCTGATTAATATCCTCCAAAGTCATCGAGCCGTAGATTTCAGGCTCACGTGTGCCAAGCAGGTTTAAGTTAGGCCCATGTAAGATCAATAATTTCATATATCCTCGTTTTTCGTCCTGAGCGGAGCCGCACGCATTCTGTACGGCGCAGACGAAGGACAATGTCTCAAAAAGAATTTAACTTTCATATCAAAATGCGCTTCGACTACATTCCTCCCCTTCGACACGGCTTCGCCAGTCAGGGTCGTCATTCCGCTCAGCGCGAATGTTACTCCAACACCTTCTCCAAATCCGTCACATCCACTAACTCAACCTTTCCAATTTGGACAGGCAGCGCAAAACGGATGGCTTGCGCATTTTTCTTTTTATCCACTTTCATGGCACGAAGGATTTCTTCCCGCGATAACTCGTTTGGGATTTGGATCGGCAACCCTACTATTGATAATGCCTGAGCAATTTCATCCGCCAGGCCCTTCCTGGCTTTACCGATCCGTTCAGCATACCGGGCTTCAACAACCAACCCAATCGCAACCGCTTCACCATGCCGCAGTTGAAATTTGCTTACCAGTTCAACAGCATGACCGACGGTATGTCCCAAATTCAGTGCGGCGCGGAATCCCTTTTCATATGGATCTTCTTCGATGATCTTTATCTTCACCGCCATCGCACGTTTGACAATTTGCTCGAGATTCTCTTTTACACAATCCAATCCGCTTGCACATAAATTGAATAATTCGGGATCAGAAATAATTCCGTGCTTTACCACTTCCGCCAAGCCAGAGATCAACTCTGCTTTAGGCAAAGTGTTCAACAGCCGCGGATCAGCCAATATCAGCTTCGGTGGATGGAAAGAACCAATTAGATTTTTCCCTTCAGGCAAATCAATCCCGGTCTTTCCTCCCAGCGATGCATCCACCATTGAGAGTAAAGTCGTTGGTATAGCAACCCAATTGATTCCTCGCATATAAGTCGAGGCAGCAAAACCTGCCATATCGCCAATCACACCACCACCTAGTGCAATAACGCTGCTCTTACGGTCGAGTCCGTTCTCAAGAAATGATTTCCACAGGAAGGAAACAGTGTTCAGATTTTTAAATTCCTCCCCTGCTGGCACAGCTAACATGTTGGGTTTGAGACCTATCTTATGTAGAGACTTCGCTACCTTTTCAGCATGAAATGCCACATTTTCATCGGTTATGATGATGGGGTTTTTCAACCCCCGTACCTCCAGCAAACTGTCGAGTTGATCCATGCTTTGTACGATAACATCATACTCTCCCATCGCGCTCAGATGAAATCGCCCAAGCACCATTTGAGCTTTGTATGCATTCTCCTCAGCAGTCCCTTGATCAACAACTAAACGCAATGGAAAAGAGTTGTAATGTTCTTTGCGGTTTTCAAGCAATGAAGTAAGCTTTTCCAGGAGACCGCCTGCCAGCAAAGGACGCTGCTTGGAGCTTTCATTCAGCCTTTTAAACAGGGTTTCGAGGGCTGCCACCAGCGAGATTACTTTGCCATGTGTATCGACCAGGGATCTATTTTCGATTCGTAATAATGCGCCGCCGCCCAGAGCAATCACACTTTCACTTTGCCTGATCAACTTTTTTAATGCAGAGGTCTCAAGGTCACGAAAGGTCTCTTCGCCCTGTTGACCCATGATCTGCGGAATGGACATCCCCGCATTTGATTCGATGACGCGGTCTAAGTCAACAAATGGCAATTTGAGGTTGCGCGCAAGAAGCCTTCCAACTGTAGACTTGCCTGTACCCGGAGGACCGTAGAGGAAGATGTGAGACATAGTTTTATAGTTTCCAACGGTGGTTGAGTAGTCCCGCGTGTTCTTCGCGGGACGTATCGAAACCACCATATTTTCAAGTCATTTTTTATTTACATGTCACTGTTGGTTTCGATACGCCTTTCGCTGTCGCTCAAGTCTACCCAACCAACGGACTACTCCCAAAACATATGCGGAATATTATCCATCTGTAAATCTTCAAGTGTCATTTTTCTTAACGTCTCAAAGCGCGGCTGCATTTCACTCATTGAGTCACCACCAAGTTTTTCGATCAACGCATCTGCAAGAACAAACGCGACCATCGCTTCCAGAATTGGCACCGCGCGCGGCACAGGGCAAAAATCAGAGCGCTCATAGTTGGTTGGGGATTCTCCTCCGCTGGCGAGGTCAACGGTCTGTTGAGGGGTTAGAGTTGTGGCAATGGGCTTCATCGCCGCGCGGATGACGATTGGCTGTCCGTTGGAGACCCCACCTTCTGTGCCACCTGCGCGATTTGAATTACGAGTTACCGCCCTCACCCCCTCTCCCTCAGGGAGAGGGGAGAGTCTGATCGGGTCATGGGCTTGTGTGCCCGGAAGTCGTGCATTCGCAAACGCGTCACCCACTTCAACTCCTTTGATCGCTTGCACACTCATGACAGCCATTGCCAGCTTTGCTTCGAGACGTTTATCCCATTGCATGAAACTTCCAAGTCCAACAGGTAAATTTAAAGCAATTATTTCTAAAACGCCACCCAATGTATTCTTTCCATGAATTGTCTTTTCGATTTCATCGCGCATTTGATTTGCCGAGGATTCAACAGGACACCTTACATCTGATTCTTCGGCGCGGGCAAAGCGCTCTTCATACGGCATATCGCCAAAATCTGTCTGGATTTCACCAATGGATGAAACATACCCACCCACAATGGTTCCAAATTGAGTAAGGAAGTGCTTACATACTGCACCCACTGCGACGCGCATCGTCGTTTCTCGTGCAGAGGCCCGTTCGAGCGCAGGGCGCAAATCCCTGTATCCGTATTTCACTGCACCCGTTAAATCCGCATGACCTGGACGCGGCGCGGTCATTGGCTCGATGGCTTTGCCTTTCCATTTGACATGATCAGCATTTTGCACAAGCATTGAAATCGGCGCGCCTGTGGTTTCGCCTGCCATTACCCCACCAAGAATTTGCACAGTGTCTTTTTCGATCTTCATGCGTCCGCCTGAACCATAACCCTTTTGACGGCGCGCAAGTTCGAGGTCAATAATGGAGGCGGCGAGCGGAAGACCAGCAGGCATTCCGTCGAGGATGACTGTCAGAGAGGGGCCGTGGGATTCGCCTGCTGTGAGAAAGCGTAGCATGAAAAGCTCTGTAAATGGTAATTCGTAATTAGTGATTAGAGACTGGAGACTGTTCAACAGACGCGCGCATGACTTCGCGGGAGGGTCTGTGTCCAGTCCATATCTCAAATGATAAAGCGGCTTGTTCGATCAACATGCCAAGTCCGGTTGTAGCATTTAATCCTAGAGAACGCGCGTCTCTTACAAGTTTTGTTTCTCTAGGATTGTAGATCAAATCGTAAATTGAAACATGACGAGGAAGTGACAAGTTTTCAGGCAGTGGAGATTGGTTTACATTGGGAGACATGCCGAGTGGAGTAGTGTTGACAATCAGATGGAGATTAGAGACTTGAGATTGGAGATTCTCAATTTTTGTGATTGGTAATTGGTCACTGGCAATTGAGGCGGCAAGTTGTTGGGCCTGTTCGATTTTACGCGCGGCGATTTTTACATTCCAGCCATCATTGAATAATGCGTAGACCACAGCCCGTGCGGAACCTCCTGCGCCTAAAACAAGAACATGTGCATCTCCGTGTCTCCGTGTCTCCGTGGTTAGAAATTTTTTCAAATCCGCTAAGAACCCTGCGGCATCGGTATTGTCACCAATGAGCTTGTTGTGACGAAAATAAATTGTATTGAGCGCGCCAATGGATTTGGCAGTTGGTGTAAGGTCATCCACAAAAGGGATGACATTTTGCTTGTGTGGAATAGTGACATTCAATCCAGTAATATCACCAGAGCGAACACGGGTGAGCAAATCTTTCAAGCCTTGTTTATCATCAGGATGAATGGAAAAAAGAGAATAGTCACCTTTCAATCCACAAGCACTTAGGGCGGTGGTATGAATTTTGGGCGAGAGGGAATGTTCGAGAGGGTAGCCAATAAGACCTAAATGAAAGATGGGCATGATCTTCCTTCATTCCAACCCTCTCCCCGCTTCGACTTCGCTGGCTCTCCGCTCAGCGCGAATGGGAGAGGGAGGTATGCAACATTGCAAGTACTTCAAAGAAATTGGGGAAAGTTTTTGAAACGCAGGACGGATTTTCAATGATTACACCAGGCACTCGTAATCCAATTAATGAAAATGCCATTGCCATACGGTGGTCATTATAGGTCTGGATGATAGCCGGGCTGAATTTCTTGCATGGATGAATCGTCATGCCATCCTCATGTTCTTCAACTTCCACACCAAGTTTTGTCAGTTCGGCACATGTCGCGTGGATGCGGTCAGTCTCTTTGAGGCGCGCCGATGCAATGCCACGAATCCTTGTGGGTGAAGATACAAAAGGTGCGATAGCCGCAAGGGTTTGGGCAGTATCGGGGATGTCGCGCATGTCAACATCAACGCCGTGTAAATCGGTTGTGCCAGTGACCAGTAAACAGTTATCAGTTTCTGAAACAGAACAACCCATTTGAGCAAGTACATTGAGAAAAGCAATGTCGCCTTGTTTGGATTTGCGGGAAATGTTATCTACTCGAACTGTTCCCCCACAAATCGCGGGCGCAGCGAAAAAGTATGAAGCGGCAGAGGCATCGGATTCGATTGAGTAAGTGGAGATTGGACGCTTTGCGTGGAGATTAGTGCCTAGTCCCATGGGGATGCTTCGCGATAATTGGTAATTGGTGATTGGAATTGAGAAGGAGTGATAATCGTTTCGTTGTACTTGTACACCAAAGTCTTGCATGATGGCAATGGTCATATCCACGTAGGGTTTGGAATTTAATTCGGTTGAAAGAGTGATTTCGATAGGTGATTTTGCGTAAGGGGCAATCATCAATAATGCTGATAAGAATTGACTTGAAGTATCACCAGCAATGGTTGTTTTGCCGCCTGGCAGACCTGATGCGATGATTTTGATGGGTGGGCAGAGTGTGGAGTAATCAGTAATCAGTGGCCAGTTGTCAGTTTTGGCTGGTCCTAGTTTTGCACCTAGTTGTCTTAAGGCTTCAACCAAATCTCCAATGGGTCTTTCTCTCATGCGCGAGTCGCCATCTATAATAAATTCACCATTTCCCAATGTAAGAAATGCAGATAGAAAACGCGCGGCAGTGCCTGCGTTGCCAATGAAGAGTTCAGCTTTGTTGGCAGGGATTTTTCCGCCCAAGCCTGTGACAGTCATCTCACAGTTTTGCTCATCCAGTTCGACATCAAAGCCTAAGGCTTGCAAAGCTTTGGCGAAATAATAGGAATCATCGGAAAAGAGTGCATTGGTAAGGCGAGTTTTTCCCTTGGCAAGAGCAGAGATGAGAAGAGCGCGATTGGTCAATGATTTAGAACCAGGCACTCTAACACTGGCGTTGAGGGGATGCTTTATAGGTTTAATTTGGAGGGAGGATAAGGTCGTAAGCATGAAAGAGGAAAGTTGAAGGAAGTAATCAGTTTTCAGTGAGGAAATGATAAGATGCACGGGATTGGTTGAGAATGAGTTCGAGTCGTGAATAGTTTTCGTCTTGTAATGCGGATTCAATATTATCGAGCGAGTTGCGAAAGTTGTGGATTGAGTTGAGGATGTTTTCCCGGTTCGATCTCAGGATGCCCATCATTATGTGCGAGGGAGTGCCTGCAAGACGACTTGTAGAGCGAAAACCTGGACCAATGAGAGGTGCAAAGTCGTGGGGCGTGGAGTGTGAAAGCGATGAGGCTAGAAGAAAAGGAAGATGGCTTGTGGATGCTAGAATACAATCATGTTCTTCAGCGTCCATTTCTATCAAGCGTGAGCCAATTGCTGAGAGGATTTGTTTTATGGCGCTTTTAGCTTGCAGGCTCGTTCGTTCAAGCGGGGTCACAACGAATGAAGCGTTTCTAAATAAATCTGAATCTGCATTTTCAAGACCAAGTTTTTCTTTTCCGCAGATGGGATGCCCGCCGATGGGATCAAACCATCCTGGCAAAGTTGACAGCGCCTCTACAATGTTTCTTTTTGTGGAGCCAAGGTCCAGGATAATGCAAGGATTTTGTGTAAGTGAGGGCAATTTTTCGATAAAGCTTATTATCGTTGAAACAGGTGTGGCCAGGATAATGATGTCCGCTTGAGACAGAAGTTTGGCGGGATCGGTATCAGTTTGGTCAACGATCTTCTTAGCGAGAGCAAGTTCAAGCGTCGCGGGATGCGAGTCGATCCCGTACAGCGCCGCGCATTTCCCTTTCAATGCCAACGCGAGCGAACCACCCATCAAACCCAATCCGATGATCGCAATCTTTGAATCCTGTAATCGAAAGTCACCCTCCATGTTGCTTACCATCCGGCGATGACGGGCTTCTTGATGGGAGCAATGCGGCGACCCATCACTTCTGCAATCGCTTTGACCTGTTTAACCATTTCAGCAAATTTTTCTGGCTTGAGGGATTGCTTGCCATCGGAGGCCGCGTGCGCGGGATCAGGATGTACCTCAACAATGAGACCATCTGCACCTGCGGCAACCGCGGCACGCGCAATCGCAGCTACATAATCGGAATGACCCGTCGCGTGCGATGGATCGAGAATGACTGGGAGGTGTGTGAGGTTTTTAAGGACGGGAATAGCATTGATATCGGTTGTGTTGCGCGTGGATGTTTCAAAGGTGCGGATGCCGCGCTCGCATAACATTACTTGTTTATTACCACCAGCAAGGATGTATTCAGCAGACATCAGCAATTCTTCGATGGTCGCGCTCAAACCGCGCTTGAGCAAAACACTTTTGCGAGTTTCACCAATGGTGCGCAGGAGATTGAAATTTTGCATGTTGCGCGCGCCGACTTGCAGGACATCAACGTATTTGGTCATAAGGTCAAGTTGGTTCTGCGACATGATCTCAACCACGATGGGCATGCCTGTTTCTTCACGCGCTTCGGCAAGATACTCCAGCCCTTCTTCGCCAAGACCCTGGAATGAGTATGGCGAAGTGCGCGGCTTGAATACGCCGCCCCTCAATGCATTGGCTCCTGCTTCACGGACAGCTTGCGCGGTCTCGAGAATTTGAGAACGTGACTCAACAGCACACGGACCTGCAATGAGAACGATGTCATTCCCTCCAACCTGAAAACCATCAATTGGGAAAATGGAATTTTCAGGATCAAACTGTCTCGAAGCAAGTTTGAACGGCTGAGTAATACGCTTGACCATATCAACGCCATCCAATACTTCAAAGAGTTCGGTAGGGAGATCATGAGTCTCGCCAATGGCTCCGATCAGCGTGGTCTCGACGCCCTGGGATAGATGTGCGGCGAGTCCTGCTTCCTTGATTTTTTGGATTACATTTTCAATTTGTTGGGGCGTGGAATTGGGTTTCATAACGATTAGCATAGTCTCTTCTTCCTTTTTGATGAGTTCGGTGGTCGAGTAGTGGCGCTCTGGCGCCACATATCGAGACCACATGTTTACAAGAAAGTTTATGATTGCAAGTTACTTGGTGGTCTCGGTACGCGCCTTCGGCGCACTCGACCACCGATGTTGGATAGTTATTGCGCGGCAACCAAGTCGGGTCTTAGTTTGACAGCATCGCGCAGATAGACATGGGTGATTTCAGATTGCGGCGTTTCAGTATTCCAATGGACAAGAACACGGATCACGCGCGGCAGGCTGTCTGGCACAGGGATTTCGCGCGCACAAAGCATCGGGACGAGTCCCCAGCCCATTTGACGCGCGCCTTGCGCGGGGAAGGTGGAGACAAGATCATCTGTTACAGAAAACCAAGCGCTTCCAATATCTTCCAGTTTCATACCTGGGTTCTCTTCCAGAATTTCCTCAAGCATTTCACGCGTGGCTTGAAGGATCAAATCTGGTTCATCTGCTGAGACTGTTATTGCGCCGCGAATTCCACGGACTGGCATGGGTTGCTCCTGTGAGGCTCTCCCCTTTCCCCTCCCTCTCCTTAGAGGAGGTGGGGAGAGAGAGGGGGTGAGGAGAGGAAAAATAAAAGAGCGAGACCGTGTGGTCTCGCTCTTTACGTGAACAGATTTATTCCTGTCTACTTAAGCGCCACCAACGGCAACCGAGTCTCGGAAACCGTAATAAAAGTAAAATGCAAACCAACGAATGGACTTAAGCATATTAGGCGCTATTCTATGACGGAGGAAGGGATGTGTCAAGGATGGAAATGTCACTTCCACCAATACCCATCTTGCAAATTATCATCTGGATACAACTTATCCAGAAAGATTTCTCCCACTCTGAAACATCCAGGAACTTGAAATTCGTCTGAGGACTCTATTTGAATCTTAGTCAATCTCTCTTGAGCAACCTCTTGCGTTCCACATAAAGCAAAAATTTTTCTCATAACTTGTCCCCAACCATCGAAATAAAAATTAATGACAAATACAGTCTTTTCTGTATCATTAAAGTCAATTACGGGAAGGCTATCTATAATCTCAACGTCGTCGTCAAGGACAACTGTTTTATTACCTTGCTCTTTCCAAGGGTCTATCCTTTTTCCGAGTTGATATTGAGCCAAATATTCCCTGCGGGCGTTCTGCGCTTTTTCCAGATTTGTGAAACATCCTAAAAGAATATCTGGAAATGTGTATTGAGAAATATCTCTCTTCAGTAAAAACAGCTTCATCAAAAGGGAGTATACAACAAAATGGGCATGTCACAGGGATAAATAGAAGACCTGACATGTCTCCGCGAGAGTCTGATTAATCGTAATCCATATACACGCAAGTGCTATGGTTAACAGCGGCGCGAATCAGACCTGGCACCTAAATTTTGTGCAAAATTGGCTACAAGTCATTGGTTGAAATGGGCAGTAGTTCAAGATCGAGTATAAGGGGTTCTGCACAAACCATACTCAGAA
>JAKEFL010000229.1 GCA_022616105.1 Anaerolineae bacterium
AGGCAGGTACCCTCCTGCGCACGGCTTCGTTCAACTCGGATTGATGCGGCGGCACTGGGAGGCCCTCTTCTGACTTTCGCTCCCCTCGCCGCATCAATCCATTCGTTATATAACCCATTCTGTATAATAGACTATATGTACAGAATTATACGCCTGCACATTGAGAAAAATCAACGACGCGCTTTTGGAGCATATCCTCAAAGGTCATTTGCTCTCTGTAGCTCTTCCTTGATCCTATCGAGATCGTTTTTCGCCGACCTCGTCCGTTTCACCTTGTATCATGAGAGCAAGGTCCTGGCAAATCTTGCAAGTCGGTTCACCTTCTTCCATCGCCCATAATAAAGGCTGCCGTCCATTACCGCCACAGAGCGGTTTGCCTTCGCCGTTGTCGAGGTGCTGTGCAGGAGGACGCTTTGAATTCGTCCATTGGCTGACTGCGTAAACAAGTTTCATGAGTCTCCTTCTTTCAATTATTTATTAGACCTCTTGCTAAAGCCTTAAAATTTTGCCACAGAGACGCAGAGTCACAGAGTCTTTCTTTTTTTATTTTGCAAGCGTGTGTAAACAGGCTTAAGCAATTCACGCCAGATCACTTCTCCATCCACAGATCGCAATGGGAGGAAGCTGCCGAATCCGAAGAATCGATTTGTGGAGATTAAGCTGGCGGTGAGTGCGGACCAAAAGCCAGGTGTAATCACAATTATGGATAATAATCCGGTGACGATTAGATTTAAGACCGGTCCGCCAAGCGAGCGTATTAGATGAACATGACTTGGAATTTGACTTTGATCGCCGTGATAAAGATTGACATCGCGCGTCGTAGTGATCAATAGTTCATCCATTGCGCTATGAACCATCTTGCCGCTTATGATGTGTCCAAGTGCGTGCAGCACAGTGGTGATTTCCACTGCGATGGTGAAGAGCAACGATTGGTAAAGCCGATCGGTGAGACTTGGACCAGAATTCAATAAATTTAGAAGGAAGTGTAAACCGAAGAAAACAAAAGGACCCAGCCAAGTGATCGGCGTAATCAGCAGATTCACTCCCCAGAATCGCACAATCGGGATGCGGCGCACCGTATCGATATCTTCGATAATGCCATACTTGAGATTTTTACTCATCTCAGTTCAACGCGTCCCGCCAGCTTCCGTTTGCGAGATACAGCCCGCAGAACCCGACTATGCCAAACAGCAACAACCCAAACCACAAAACTGGACTGCCCCAATTCACTTGATCTGCAAAACGTAGCATCTGCATAAGCAATGCTGGTAGGATCAAAATGAACATGGGCGTAGCGAGCCGGGCGCGCGTGCGGTCGTTTTCGCGGTACATGGAAAGCATGATCGTGCCAACGGCAATCAGCCAGCCAGAAAGCGAACGCGCAGTTAACGGAGTCAATTGCCAGGGGAAAATGGGAATCAGCCAGTTGGGAAAGATAAATGTTAAAACTGCAATGACTGTCAATATGCTTCCGACAATTACCAGAAGTCGATTCAGCCAGGAGGGAATAGGATCATCAGAAGTAACCGCATGTGAAGCGGCTTTCCGTTGATGCCATAGGTATGCCGTGAGGAAGATCGGAGGTGGCAAAAGGTAACTGGCAAACCAGACATAGAAGGGCAGGGTGCCAACAGAGAACTTATCCCAATGCACGAATGTCGCCACCAATTGGATGGTGCTGAACAGAGCCGTGGGCAGGATCATGACCCGGATATTTTCCCAACGTTTGGCAAATAATGGGAGCAAAAAGAGTGGAGCAGAGGTAATGTAGAACGCGCCAAGCACAGCAGCCATGACAACAGGATTGATCGGCCAGGCGAAGTTAGTGGCGCTATTCGCAGGATCGCGGCCAATTGCCAGGACGGCTCCCACACCAAAAAGCACTTCCACTGCCAGCCAGGCACGCAGGGGCCAGGCGATGGGCGTTCCCTGTGAATTCATAGGGATGCCCTCCTTCTGTTTTGTGCGCGATAGATATATAACCCGGCGACCAGTACACCCCACAAGCCTAAAAATAGGTGAAAAGGATGATCAAATGGTTGCAGTCCCAAAATCGTAGGATGATGCGTCATCATCCCAAACAATGCCAGGCCCGTGTAAAAGATTCCGAAGCCCGCGGCAAACCAAAAGGTCCCGCGTTGACCGCCGCGCAACAGGGCTGCCAGCGCCAATATACCGGTGAGAATGTGCAAGATTGAATGCACGGGGATCATCTGAGTAATCGATAACAATGCCGGGAATGCCTCATCAAAAACAGGGAATAATCGAAAAGCCAGCGTGCTTGTCCCTTGCAATAACAGGAAGATACCACTAAAGGCAGTGTAAAAACGAGTCGGTTCTTTCATCCTGTTGGGGTCCTTTCACCGATAGCGCGCACAGTCAGTAATCCTAGCGCAAATGTCGCCAACAAAAAGCCTCCAAACCATATCACAGTAGAGATATTCGTCAGGGAGAAAAGTTCGCGATGGATAAATGAAGCGAAGAGCACACCAAAAGCGAATATAAATGTCGCCATAACAACCACGCGGATCTCAGCCCAGGCACTCAGGCGGCTGATCATTAAACTGCTCAAACCATAGGCAAGAAAAGGTGCTGAATAAATTTGTGCTAATAATTTCGTGATTTTCCAGGGCCACGCGGTCACCATGAAATTCGGGAATAGCAAAAGAGCGAATGCCAGTATCGTGACGATAATGCCCTGCGCTTTTAGATAACCCCGAACCCAGGCTGGCAGGCTGACACCAGACATATTCTCGCGTAGATTTCGATCCTTCCACATCAACCACAATGCGATCAACGGATAAATAATGTACGCGCCGAACCAAATCCATACTTGAGTGCGACTGTAATCGAATTCGTTCAAATAAAAAAGCGAAACCACGAATAGCATCCCTGTCCAAATCAGGATGACACGTATCATAACCCGCACTTCAGCATAGTACTGAGAGAGGATCCCACCGATCATAAAAGTGGTGCCCGAGAGATACATGGCTCCTAAAAAACGGGCATGGAGTGGTGGAACCAACCAGGGAATCGCTTGATCGACTCGATTCGGAATAAAGTATCCCCAAATGCCCACCCATAAGGCTAACAAGCCTACAGCGCCGAAATATATTCGCTGTCCACTTGTCACTGGTGTCATAGCTGTGTCTCCTTAAGTCTCAGATTTATATAATCAAGTTCTACAGTTTTTAACGGGAAAGTTCAAACCCTTAGCCACGGATTTCACGAATTCACACGGAATCTAAAAACAAATTCGTGAAATCCGTGAAATTCGTGGCTAAGAATTTGCTTTGCATGATGCAATCCCGCTCATGCTTGAATTGGCGGGATATCCCTTCGACCTCGCTCAGGACACGCATCCCGCCCCACGAAGTACACCACTTATGTTGAGCTATTACCCAATATTCTTTTCACGGATTATACGCCTTCACACTTTCAAAACATAACAACACTATGATGGGGAGTACCTAAATTTGAAATGATAATAGTTATCGTCATTGCGAGGAGGGCTTTGCCCGACGAAGCAATCCCCTACACCATGACGGAGATTGCTTCGCCCTATCGGGCTCGCAATGACGCTATCCATTGGGGTTTAGGTACTCCCCTATGATGCTGAGTCTGAATTGGAAAGCGCCTTCCAGGCAATTCCAAGTCCAATGGCGAAGATCAATGTCATTGTGCCTATTGCATAGTCATACCAGGGTTCAGAAGGACGACCGGCAGGTTCAACCAGAGAAGCAATAAAGTGGCCTCCTTGAGCGGAAATGAACAAAGCGAGCAAAATCCAAAAACTGCTCCGCTCCGGTTTTTGCAGCGGACCCCAGGCGAGAGCGATAATGGCGATATCGAGACCGAGGATCCAAATCCATGACAGGAAAAGATGAAATTGGGCATGATCTGACCAAGTTGACTCGCCAATGTGCCCAGGCAGCGCGTAGGCGTAACCGAGAATCTGACCGATGGAAGCCAGTGTGATGAAACGGGCGGCGTTTTTGACGTTCATTTTAGGAATATCTCCTCTAAAGTGTGATTGACGAACATGTGCGTAGGATCTACTTGAAGCTGATCCTTGATCTGATTAAAGCGGCGAATGTTTTCACCGAAACTACTTTTGATGTGTTGAATGACATTGGGGATATGTTGAAACTCTTTTGCCCAATGAGGTCGCGCTTGTGGCAGGGTCAGCCATTCAGATGCCACCTCGCCCGAAAAGCTTTCCCAGTCCGCCTGGTTCGTGCGGCTGAGGATCTCAATGTAGCAGGTGTGTCCCTCTCCAAAGGCGGGTGAAAGTAAACAATTGCTGTTGTGGATAAAGCGCACGTTCATTGTTACATTCATCGGATATTCACCGCGCTGTGCATACGCTTCCACTCTTTTCATCACAGCCTGAATCGCCCATTTGACATTGTCAAAGCCCGAATCGATCTTGAACGCAACTTCCACGCAGCCCATTTTGGCAACCTCGATAGCGCGCCGGTAATGGATAGCTTCCACTATATCAACGACTTTATCCCCTTTGGATGGTGTTACTTTGAAAGTAAATCGGGATAGCCCAGGTGTCAGGCGGGGGAACGTACTCTGCAGTCTTAACATCTCGTTATGAAAGCGAGCGCCGATAGCTGATCCGACTTTGTCATTCAGACTTTTACGCGGTTTGGCAGTGATTTCGCCTTCTGTTCGCTGCCATGTCTTTACCCAAAACTGATTGCAGAAAGGCCACCAGAACAGATCCATATTATCGTGCGCGAGAACCCGTTCCTTGAGATTCTCCAGAACCTGATCGATGGGCAAACGTTGATCCTGTGCGTGTACCACCCAACTCTTCTGAACATTCATGGTGATGCGATAAATAATCCCAAACATGCCCAAGTTTAAACGCGCCGCATTCATGACCTCGTCACTATCCACACCGACTTGAAACTTATGTAACTGCCCGGAGGCGGTCACGATTTCAATAGCATGGACTAGATCAGAGAGTGTCGAATTATTCCAACCAGAGCCATGACTGCCCGTGGCGATCAGCCCGCCAAACCGAACGCTTTCCAAAACGACATTCAATGGAAGGGTATAGCCATGTGCTTCCAAAACATCATTGACTTCCTTTACGGTCGCGCCGCTTTCAATCACAACGCGTGGATTCGACTCATCTGAAAGATCCATCGTCACTTTGTTCAACTGGTGGACGAACACCAAAATCCCATCCGTCGGGACCAACCCTGACCATGAATGACCGCTGGCAGCGACTCTCACCTGCCTGCCGCGCTCACGCGCAAAATCGACAATCTGAATCAAATCCTCCACACGCTGTGGGTAAAAAGAGAACTCTGGCTGGCAGCGCGCTGTCCGTCCCCAATTCTCCCAGGCTCGATTTCGAAAGTAGCGAACGCCTTGCAGCAGGGAAAGTTCGGAAGCACTAATTTCTCGTGTTCGGAATTTTTGGTCAGTGGAGGTCTGCATAGGTAATACCCTCTTGTGTTTTCTGAAATTTTCTTTGGATGTTCAATGTAATTTCTCTGGTATTGCGCGCTGCGTTGGGTGGCGTTGTCATTAAGACTCATCTTCTTCTGCACGAACTTTATCATAATTTGCTCGATAAGAATTTACATAATGGGCGGATATTGCCGCAGGTTCTTCTATCATGCGTTGATAAAACTTTCTCAATGCGTCACGAGCCGCCCATGCTTCTAAAAATACCTGGGCTAGGGTGTCTGCGTCTTGAAAAGGATTCCTACCTTTATATTGTGCGTTGATAATGTCTTTTGAATGTGCGACTTCATTCCGTAAATCGTTTATTGCTTGGATAGGCGCTAAATCCGAACTAGGATATGCCTGAAGGATTGGGCGAAGAACTCGAAACACAGCCGAAAAATTCATTTTTGTAATTGTCTTGTAGAGGTCATCTCTTGCTTTTTCATTTTCGGCTTCATCTTCTCCCTGAAAAAGTACAGTCAAGAGAATCTGATAATAAACATCCTTTAGCAATCCTTCAAGACTTGCCTGAATATCAAGGATTGTAGACCGAACAAGATGCTCATGGGCTGAAAGTTCCGATGACCAACCTCTAACCTTTTCGTACACTTCATCGGCAGATTTACAATTGAGCAATTCCATGTATTCGCCGTTTTTCACCAAGAATCTCCTTGCATTAATAGTACAGCCACCCAACGGCTTGCGTTACCCG